>DAOVDI010000079.1 GCA_030669585.1 Acidobacteriota bacterium | reverse complement strand
CATGGGGAAGGACGGGTCCTGTCACGGCTCTTCCCCATCCGTCCTCACTCCACCCATCCCCCCGAGGGACCCCTTACGTTCCGGGCGGATGGTGATCCCCTTCGCCGCAACACCCCTCCTTCCTATTAGCACTGCTTGATGTTCATCTTCCCTTAGTCCTTTCCGTTCAAACGGGAATCCAGATAAACGAGAGTAACGAGACAAACCAGCTATCCTGGGTTATTCACGGGTCGAGATGCGCGACGCGGCGTATGAAGCCGTATTCATATACTGCGAATGCGCCGCAACAAAGCAGATCGGCCTGCCCGTAGGGTAAAAAGGGCCGATAATAAAAATAGGGTTCAAGGATTCGAGTGTTTTTATTGTGTCCCGTTGAATTTAGTGCCTGGACTATTTACAAGTCGAGGTTGATGCATCTGCAAGAGGCTGTTTGTGAAGCCGTATTTATATACTGCGAACGGACGGCATCGCAGTAGATGGGATAAGATCGGCTTGTAAATTGTTCAGGCAAAGCTGGATTATTCACGGGTCGAGATTGCCGTAGCTGCGAGGAGTGGTTCGTGAAGCTGTATTCATATACTGCGAACGGAACACGACGAAGCCACTGCGGTGAGATCGACTCGCCCGAAGGGTAAAAAGTGTCGATACATAAAAAAGAATCTTCAAATGATTGTATTGTCGTTTTAAACGTATCGACAATTTTTATAAATAATTCAGCATCACCAGAAGATGATGTATAGTGCAATTGTGACAACAACAACCCCGATCCCAAGATACTTGACCAGAGGAATCGGCTTCATATCGAACTCTTTTCTGACAGGCATCTGGACAGGTTTTATCAAAGGCTTTAGCCATGTGATCAATGCCATGATCATAATCACCAATCCAAATGTGATGGCCATCCGGTTTAGGAAAGCGATCTTAACCAAAGTAATGGATTCAAATACACCGGAAAAGAAAATGTGAAGAAGGCCGTAGATTGGAACACACCCGAGAAGAGCCGTCACTCCCGCCGAAGCAGGAGCTTTTTTAAAGATCAGGCCAAAAACAAAAGCGGCCAGGATCCCAGGCGAGATGTATCCCTGAAATTCCTGGATGTAGGTAAAAATACCGCCGAATTTAGGATTCCCCAAGGCCGGCGCTATAAAACAACCGACCAGCACAAAAAGCAGAGTCATAAATCTCCCGGTAGTTACGATCGACTTCTGGGAAGCATCTTTTTTCCAGTAGCGTTTGAAGAGGTCCATAGTAAAAATGGTCGAAGCAGAATTCAGCACAGAAGCAAGAGAGCTTATAACCGCTCCGGCTATTGCCGCAAACATGAATCCTCGAAGGCCCATGGGGACAAGGTTCCTGATCAAGAGCGGATAGGCGGCATCAAAGGTTCCCCCTGGACCAGCCATCTGTCCCTTGTATAGCTGAAAAGCCATTATACCGGGAAACACAATTATAAATGGAATTGTCAGTTTAAGGATAGCTGCAAAAATCACGCCCAACTGACCGTGGCGCAGCGATTTGGCGGCCAGGCTTCTCTGGCTGATAAACTGGTTGAGTCCCCAGTAGTAAAAATTCGGGATCCAGAGTCCTATGACAAGCGCAGTCCATGGCAGAATCGGATGGTCTGCGGGAAGAATCATGTGGAGCTTATCAGTATTAGCACGAAAAAACTCCGGAACTCCTCCGACCGCAATAAATCCAAGCACCATAACTATCGCACCTCCAATAATCAGCGCTGAACCCTGGAACAGGTCCGCCCAGGCGACAGCTTTCAGGCCTCCCCATATAGTATAAGCCGCGGCTATAGCACCGATGATCCATACGGACGTGGCGAGGTCCAGATCAAAAATCGTCTTCATTGCCAATCCCCCGGAATAGAGCACAGAAGCGATAGTCACGCCTACATAGATAACCATGGTGTAAAAGGCCATGATGGCCCGGGCCGCAGAGTTATAGCGGTATTCAAGAAACTCGGGAATAGTGTAGATACCGCTTCTAAGAAATTTAGGCAGAAAGAAAAAAGCCACAACAACCAGGGTGATAGCCCCCATCCACTCATAGCTGGCAATGGCCAGGCCAACACTGCCGGCGCCCTGGCCGGACATACCGACGAACTGTTCGGTGGAGATGTTGGCTGCGATCAGGGACAGGCCGATAAAGGGCCAGAGAAGACTCCGGCCTGCCAGAAAGTAATCCTCGCCTGTCCGCTCTTTCCGGCTTTTGTACATACTGACAGAAAGAACGACCACAAAAAAGCCAACAAAAACTGAGATGTCAAGAAAGGTTAGCTGCATAATGGTGATAATTTATATTAATTGTAGTAACGAGGCAAGGAAAAATGGAGGAGTATTTGTTTTTGAATTGACGCACTACACTCATCCATATAAACTGAAAACATGCCTGACACTCAAGACAAAGAAGCGATAGATATTCTATCAAGACTTTCCGGTAAATCCGGGATCCCGGTCAAAGGGGCAAAGATCCGCCGCACCTCATCCCGCTTCTGCCTTGGAGTAGAGCATGGAGACTACAACGGCACCGAGCTTTTTGGCATGGGGACCGACCGGTTCATATGGATGGCCTATAGGCCCAATTCCTCAGGCCGTGTACGGATCTTCAGCGGGAACTTCCCTGACGACGGAATCATTGATTTCGAGTTGGGAAACACACCGGCACCCCGTTCTCCGGAAATCGCAAATACCTGGGGCCGGTTCATTTTCGGTGTGGATCATACCCTACATAAAGAAGGCCATAAACCGCAGAAAGGCCTGGATGCCATCCTGTATGGCAATATCCCCGGAGGAGGCATGTCCCGCTCAGCCTCTCTGACATTAAACCTGCTGCTTTCCCTTCTGGATGTCAACGGGATCGTCGTCGATGACATGTTCAGGATCGTGGATATGGCCCAGGCTGTTGAAACCGACTACATCGGATCCCCATGCGGTCAGCTTGACCAGATCATGATCCTGTTCGCCAAAGAGGGATTGGGCACTCATTATGATCCGAAAAAGCGCGAGATCAAGTACATTCCGCTGGGAGGAGAACCCGATTTCAGACTGGTCAGCCTGGATACAGGCACAGTACGTCCAGGACTTGAGAAATCAACCTACAGGATCCGCCGGGCGGAATGCGAGGAGTTTGTTTCCATTCTTCAGAAAAACTATGATATAAACCACCTGGCCGACATCAAAGATAAGGATACTTATGACAGGATCTATGCGGAATATTCGGACCAATATCCTGACTTGTGCGCACGGTTCAAATACATCTTTCACGCCCAGCAGCGATTTTACCAGATGCTCAATGCCTGGAAACAGGGAGACATTGCCCGGGTCGGCGCCCTGTTCCGACTGGACGGTTATGGCCTGAGAGACGATTACAATATCTCCGGTCCTGAACTGGAGACCATGTGCGACATCGTGCGCACGGTTGATGGTGTTTATGGGGAACGCATGCTCGGGGGCGGCGACAAAGGAGCCTCCGGGGCCATCTGCCGCAGCAACAGCATTCCCGATGTGAAAAGGGCCGTGGACAGCGCCTTCCCACATTGTTATCCATCCCTTGCTGATAAATATGCCGTCCATTCCCTCAAACTTGTACAAGGCGTAACAGTCCTCGATTAATTGATAGGATTATAAGGGTTCAAGGATTCGAGGATTCGAGGATTCGAGTGAAAAGAAAAGAGACTGGATTCCCGTTTGCACGGGAATGACGTAAATTAAATGACTTTGGGCTAAGCTGCTTTGGGCTCTCTCTTTTCTGCCTTTCACCTCTTTTCTTATTTTGACTTCAACGACTTCAACAGACTTCTATAGACTTTGGGCCTTTGGCTCTCGACCCCTCGAACCCTTTTTTTCAACGTATCGACAACTTTCATGAATAATCCAGGTTGTTTGACATGCAGGGAGCACACGTTATAATAAGCGCTTAATGGAAAATTCGACTCAGAGCAAACCAGAAAAAGCATCCCTTCCCACAGCAACAAAGGGAGTCCAGACTCTTATGGGAAACCCAAAGAAAGCCATCATCAAACTGTCTATCCCCATGATAGTGGCCATGTCAGTCCATACTCTCTACAATTTTGTCGACGCACTCTGGGTTTCCGGGCTAGGTCCTGACGCGCTCTCCGCCGTGGGATTTTTCTTTCCATTCTTCTTCATGGTGTTTGCTCTGGCCGCCGGCATCGGAGTAGGAGGCAGTTCCGCCATCTCCCGAAGAATTGGAGCTCAAGATAAAAAAAATGCCGATTCCATTGCCTCCCACACCATGGTCATGATGTTGATAACTACTCTTATTATCACTGTCCCATTTATAATTCTTGCGCCCAAGATCTTTGCTGCTATGGGGGCAGGACCCATCGTCCCGACAGTCACTGCCTATGCCAGGATATTGTTCGCCGGAACACTTATTATCATGTTTGGCAGCATCGCAAGCGCTCTTCTCCGGGGAGAAGGAGATGTCAAACGAGCTATGATCATCATGATGCTGGGAGCAGGCCTCAACATTATCCTGGATCCGATTTTTATCTATGTATTAAAACTTGGGGTTACAGGCGCCGCCTGGGCAACAATGGTCTCTTTATGTGTCTCATCCAGTTTTCTCTTCCACTGGCTTTTTATCAAGCGGGATACTTATGTTTCTATTTCCTTTCGTCAATTCCGGTTTCGGAAGGTCATACTAAAAGACATCCTGAGGGTCGGGATCCCTTCTTCCTTCATGCAGATGTCCATGGCGCTTGCAATGCTTATAATCAATCTCATCGCGGTCAAAGTAGGAGGAACAGACGGTGTGGCTGTTTTCACAACAGGATGGCGCGTTGTTATGTTCGCTACCCTGCCGCTTGTCGGCATTGCGACAGCCGTTACCTCAGTGACAGGCGCGGCCTTCGGCGGAAAAGCCTACCGAAAATTAGATACCGCATATATGTATGCGATCAAGATCGGTGTATCCATCTCGCTGATCATGGCCATTATCACATTCTTCCTGGCTCCCTCTATCGCCTGGCTTTTTACCATAACACAAGATGCATTCAGAATCAGGTCTGACTTGATCACTTTCCTGCAGACAATGTGCTTTTTCTATCCGGGAGTTGCATTCGGTATGTTTTCTTCCGCCATGTTCCAGGGGACAGGAAGAGGCACAATTTCTCTTACTGTTACGATCATTCGGACGATAGTCCTGGTTGCACCCCTGGCCTATCTCTTGGCTGTTATTTTTGACAAGGGGCTTGGAGGTATCTGGTGGGGACTCGTGACCGGGAATATCCTCGGATCAATGATCGCTTTTACCTGGGGACGGCACTTTATCCGCGGGCTGCTTGCCAAAATCCCTGAATAAGACAAAAGAATTCCTCATTTCAAGACAAACAATGTTATAATATGTGATTCAAAATAGCACGACCGGAGTTAATCATGAGCTTGATCACGGCAAATAACTTATCCAAAATCTACCGTACGGGTGAAATCGAAACACAGGCTTTAAAATCCTTAAATTTTGAGATCGAGCCCGGGTCCTTCATTTCCTTCATCGGCCCGTCAGGCAGCGGCAAAACAACTCTGCTCAATCTTATTGGATGCCTGGACAAGCCCACTTCAGGAACATTAAAAGTGGCAGATGTATTAACCTCAAAACTGACACGCAGAGAGGCGGCTGCTTTTCGGGGGAAAAATCTTGGGTTCATATTTCAGGATTTCAATCTGATCCCGGTCCTGACAGTCTATGAAAATGTTGAATATCCCCTTTTGATCGTGCAGAATATCCCGGCTAAAGAAAGAAGGAATCGCGTCACATCGCTCCTGAAAACAGTTGGAATGATGGATCAAATGAACAAATTCCCCGATCAGATCTCAGGTGGACAGAAACAACGCGCAGCTGTTGCACGAGCGCTTGTATCAAATCCCAAACTCGTCCTGGCTGATGAGCCTACAGCAAATCTTGACAGCAAGACCGCATTTATGGTCATCGATATTATGAGAAAGATGAGGGACGAATATGGAGTAACCTTTATTTTTTCCACTCATGATCCGAAGATCGTAGGAGAGGTGGAGACTCTTTTCACTTTGGAAGACGGAAAACTTACAGGCCGCTCAAACAGAAAGGGAGGCAGCCATGCTTGAACTTTTTAAGATCGCTTTGCGAAATTTGATCAGATACAAAAGAAGAACTCTCCTGACTTCCTCTCTCATCGCGATCGGTGTTTTATTCGTACTTGTGTTTATTGCGGCATCAAGCTCGTTCAAATATCTTATGATCGGTCAGATCACAGATTCCATGCTTGGTCATCTCCAGGTCCACAAAAGAGGATATATGGCTTCTATTGACAGTTTGCCTCTGACTCTGAATCTAAGCGAAAAAGCGGAAAAAAAATTGGAAGCCGCCATAAAAGATATCTCTGAGATCGAGGCTTTTTCTCCAAGGATCAAATTCGGAGGGATGTTCAGCAATTTCATTGAGACGACCAATATCAGAGTAAACGGAGTCTATCCTGAAAAAGAGATCGCAACCATTCCGCTCTTTTTATCCAGGATCAAACAGGGAGAGAAAGCCATAAAAAAGGGAGAAATTTTAATCCCAGAGCTGCTGGCGAGCGGGCTGAAAGTCAAGCTAGGAGACACCGTGGTCGTTATCGCTACTAACCAGGACGGTTCGGTCAACGGCAAACAGCTCGAGGTCGGAGGCATAATCGAGAGCGTTACAGGGCCCGGAGGACGTGACGGCTATATTCACATTGAAGACGCCATGGAAATCCTGCGCATGGAAGAAATGGAAATAAGCGAAGTGGCCATCAGGCTTAAGGATTTCAGCAAGCTTAATAAAATCAGCAGCCAGTTGGACAGCAATCTATCTCAACACCTTAACAAACAGGGAAAACAGGTTTTTGATGTTCGCACCTGGGAAAAGCTCTCCCCCTTCTATAATATCGCCCGGATGATAGATGTCATGACGATTTTTATCAAACTCATGCTGATTGCGATAGTGCTGGTCAGCATCATGAATGTAATGATCATGGCCGTGTTCGAGCGGATCAGAGAGATCGGGACCATTGCCGCCATCGGCACAATGCCGGAGAAAATTCTCTCTCTTTTTCTGATCGAGGGATTCTCGTTGGGAGTTTCAGGCGCTGTTGTGGGAAATCTGCTGGCTTTTCTTGCCATTTTTCTCATTAACATCATCAAGGTCACATTCAATTTCGGAAGACAATCCGGCCTTGTGCTTACACCCAGTCTGAAAACCGGTGACATTCTCTTTGTTTCTGCTGCAGTGATCCTTGTATCTGTGCTTGCCGCCCTACAACCGGCTTTTAAAGCAGCCCGGATGGAGCCTGTCGATGCTTTGAGACACGTCTAAGATCAATTTGAAAGGATATAAACATGTTTAAAAAGATATTAGCTCTATCAGCAGTCGTATTAACACTCTTCCCTTTTTCCTTTGGACAGGATCCGGCAGACGACAACTCTCAACTCCTCCTAAAAGTGGACAGAAACCTGAACCCGGAATCCTTCGAGTCCTACAGAAAACTTATCAATATCGAGCCCAATGGAAGAAAAAAAGAGTTCGTGCTCTTCACCGTGAAAAAGGGAGAGGATAAAGTTGCCGCGCTCTTCATTTCCCCAGCAAGTGAAAAGGGAAGGACCACGCTGAGACTGGATGAGAATATGTGGCTGTTCATTCCCAACATAGGCAAGCCTGTCCGCATAACCAGCCTTCAATCCGTGGTCGGCGGGGTATTCAACAATGCGGATATTTTGCGCCTTGATTATGCCGAAGAATATTATGTTCTGAATACTGAAGATCTGGGGAACGAGTTTCTTCTGTACCTTAAAGCAAAAACAAATTCAGTTGCCTATGATCAATTAAAGATGTGGGTGGACAAAAAATTAATTCTGCCGAATAAGATCGAATGTCTCACCCAAACATCAATGCTGATCAAAACCATCTATTTCAAACAGATCAAGGACTTTGGTGGAGGCATTGTCAGGCCGGCGGTGATCGAGACCGAAAGCCCTCTGCACAAGGGATACAAGTCAATAATGATAATCGCCGGTATCAAGCACAGGAATTTCAAGGACGAGGTTTTCACATTGTCATTTATGCCTAACATGGAAACCTTGAGATAAATGCGATCCTTTATCCTGTGTCTGATCCTGTTTTTCCTCCCGGCTTCTGCTGTATCCGCCCAGGAGGAGTATACATTCGATCTTTCAGCACTTAAAAAAAAGCCTCTGCAGATCGGCGGATATATTGAATTTCGCCCTGTTCTTTTTGGCCTGGACAGAAATTCCCGGCTTTATAAGCTCCGGTTTTTCAATGTTGATGAGGGGAAATTTATTTCAGAATACAATACTAACATGCTTCTGGACGCAAGCTTGGAAACAGGCATATTCAAAGCCAAGATCCGGACAAATTCGATCATAACCAAATCATTTTCAGGATGGACCCATAACACATCTCTGTATGAAGCTTTCCTCTCAGTTAAACCATCCCATTCTTTCAATCTTGATATTGGCAAGAGGCGATTAAAATGGGGCAAAGGCTATGCATGGAATCCTGTTGCCTTTTTTGACCGCCCTAAAAATCCCAATGACCCTGAGCTTGCCCTCGAGGGATTTGCAGTGGTATCCATGGAATACATCAAAAGCTTCCAGGGGAATTTAAAGACCATCTCCATCACACCTGTACTGCTTCCGGTTTATAACAACATAAACAGCGATTTCGGAGAACTAAAGAAGCTGAATTTTGGGGGCAAGGTCTACTTCCTCTTTTTTGATACAGATATTGACATTATGTTTCTATCAGGAGGGAGCGTGCCTGCCCGCTTTGGAATCGACTTTTCACGCAACCTGACATCTAATCTAGAGATCCACGGCGAGCTGGCCTATATCCCGGAATACAGCAAAAAGGATTCCACAAGCTTTCTTTTAGGCGCCCGTTTTCTCACAGCAGCAAATACGACTTTTTTCCTGGAATATTATAAAAACGGAAAAGGCTTTTCCTCAGGGGAAATGCAGGATTACTATTCTCTGATCGATGGAGTCTACCAGGCTTTTCTTCAGTCAGGCGATGAAAGCCTGCTCAAATCATTAGCCGGCACATCAGACCCTGCCTATAGATCATTCGCCCCAATGCGGGACTACCTTTATCTGCGGATAAGCCAGAAAGAACCGTGGGATATCCTGTATTTTTTCCCTTCCATCACCAGTATATTCAATATCACTGACCAGAGTTTTTCCCTGGCGCCGGAACTGCTTTACAGCCCAATCACCAATCTTGAACTCCGCGCAAAAATAAGCTTGCTGATCGGAAGCAGAGGAAGTGATTTCGGAGAAAAGCAGAATAATTTCCGGTTGGAATTCCGGGGACGGTATTACTTTTAAAAATATTCCCAGTTCACAACTGGTATTTTTTGACCACCGCGCTTAATCTCCTGACACCCTCCAGAATCTGCTCCTTTGTAGGATAGGAAAAATTGATCCGCATAGTGTTGTGACTGACATGACTCCATGGATAAAAGATCTCTCCCGGAACAAAAGCGACTTTTTCATCAATAGCCTTCATGAAAAGATCCATTGTATCTATCCCTTCTGGTACTGTCATCCAGAGAAACAGGCCTCCTTCCGGCTTTGTCCAGGTGATTCCCATCTCTTCAGGAAAATTGTCCTTCACCGTGTCCAGAAAAAAATCAAGTTTTTCTCTGTAGTATGAGCACGCCCTGGCAAAATGGGACTTAAGATCATACTCCTGCAAAAATGCGGCACAGATATCCTGGTTTAGCTTCGGAGTATTGAGAATATTGGCTTCCTTGATAAATGTGAATTTCTGAATGACTTCAGGAGGGCCGATATTGAAGCCGACGCGAAGGCCGGGACAAAGGATCTTGGAAAATGTATACAGGCCAATAACATTCCCTTCGTTTTTGTCCAGGGAATAAATAGAGGGGATGTTTTCCTCCCTGTATCTCAACTCCCGATAAGGGCTGTCTTCCACCAGCGGAATACCATATTTTTTGCTCAGATCAAGCAGAGCAAGCCTTTTTTCCAGACTTGTTGTGATCCCTGAGGGGTTCTGGAAATCCGGCACCACATAGATGAATTTAGGCTTTTTTCCCTGATCAAGGAGCTCTTTTATGTCTGCCTCAAAACCCGTAACATCAGAACCGTCATCCATGATATTCCTGGCGATGTACTGGGGGGATTCCATTTCAAATGCCGCCAGGGCGCCGCCGAATGTGGGAAGATCTACAACAATGACATCCTGAGGCTCAAGAAAAAGCCTCCCTACCAGGTCGAGCCCATGCTGACCTGATGTTGTGATCATGATGTTCTCCGGTCCAATGCGGATATCATCCATTTCAAGATACTTGATCACGGCATCGATCAGGTTTTTTTCTCCTGGAATCTGGGAATATTGAAGAACTTTTGCCCCGTTCTCCTTGAGGAATCTGTCAGTGACTTCTTGAATAAAGTCCATGGGAAAGATATCACTGCTGGGCAGGCCTCCGGCAAAGGAGATGATCTCAGGATCACGCAGGTATTTGAGTGTTTTTCCAATAGTATATCCATCAAAATTTTTCATGATCTCGGTGAAAAGTTCTTTCATTCCTGCCTCCTTTAATATTTTAGTGTTGAAGTTTAGTACAATCCTTTAATAAACCCGCCATCCACCTGAATGGCTGTCCCGGTGATATATCCGGCCCCTTCTGAGGCCAGAAGGGCGATCGCTTTTCCCAGTCCCTGGCTTGAAGCTGCAACCAGAGCTACTTTGTTTTTGATGTTTAAGTCCATGATGGGATTTTCCCAAAAAGGAGCGCTCGACCAGACATCATCTATACGAGATCTCTGCGAATCTGACCT
>DAOVDI010000116.1 GCA_030669585.1 Acidobacteriota bacterium | reverse complement strand
TGGATCAGCACCTGCAAAACAATCCTGAATGAAAAGGTCGTTTCCTTGCAAATATGCCATCAAACGTAAGTATAGTGCATTGAACCGTTCCTCCTCAAATGGACGATTTACTTTGCCCCACCAAATATTTTTTTCGCTACTCGGCTCTCTCACTATAAATTTCTCATTCGCAGCTCTTGCTGTGTGATGACCTGTTCTCACGACAGCAGGTCCAAGATGGACTATAAAACCTTCTCTCCTCTTAATTATTTCTTCATATAACCGAGGAGTATTGAAATTCCAAAATACATCTCCTGTATTGGTTATACCGTGATTTTCGATACCATAGTTGCTTTTTAAAGGCATTGTTTCCTCCTTTTAAATAGCAAACATATCCATAAACACACATTATTTTACTATAATTCAACTAATTATATATATATTCATTTCTCGATTGTCTAGGGGATAGAAAAATCCACAGGATCCTTCTGATAAACCTTAAGGATTCAAAGAACCTACTACGTTTGATTCCTAAGACATCTAGGATATAGTCGATCTTTACTTCTTTAGAGATATACCTATTAAGAAGTGATTTAACATCATCATCTGTAAATATCTTATGTAATTGCCTAGCCATGATTTAAAACCTCCTTTTTTAAGTGGAGGTTGTTTAAACCATAACAGGCTTATGAAAGTCCACTTTTAATTTTTATCTGACAAAGACAATAAACGTGGTTGAAAAAAGTAAAGGGAAAAGCTATGATAAAAGCCTAATTAAGCGAGAGAGCGCGGACATAACTCAGCGGTAGAGTACGAGCTTCCCAAGCTCGGGGTCGCGGGTTCAAATCCCGTTGCCCGCTCCATCTTTACATTTGTCATTCCTGCCCCGCATCTAGTGCGGGATAAACTCCAGCAGGAATCCAGAAAAAGATATGAAAAAGTGGCATCTGATCATCGACAATGTCCCTCAAAAAGGGTCCTGGAACATGGCTGTAGATGAATTTCTTTTTAATTCTCTATCTGAGCAGCCGCAAACATTTTTGCGCTTCTACCAGTGGAAAAATCCCACTGTCTCCCTCGGTTATTCCCAGCAGATACAAAGGGCAGTGGATATCTCTTTCTGTGAGGCCAGCGGGATCGATATTGTCCGCCGCATGACTGGCGGGAAGCTGGTGCTGCACGACCATGAGATCACCTATTCTCTCTGTTCATCGGATAAAGAAACGTTTACAGACAGGCTGCCTGATTCCTACAGAAAAATCTCTCTGGGGCTGATGAAGGGCCTGGAATTGATGGGATTAAAACCCGAACTGGCCGATGCGCCGCCGGTTGAGTATATCAAAGGCGTTCTTCCATGCTTTTCCCATCCGGCTCAAAACGAAATTGAGGTGAATGGTAAAAAGATCATTGGAAGCGCTCAGAAGCGGGTCGGCACACGATTTATACAGCACGGCTCTATTCCAATGGGCGAAAATGAGCAGATCCTGAGATTGGTTTCGTCTGTCAGAGTAGGGTCCAAGATCAGCCTCATCTCTCTGTCAGAGGCCTTCGGACGGGAATTGTCTTATGAACAGACCGTTGATTTTTTTATACAAGGTTTCTCTGATTTTTTCAGGATCGATTGTTTGCCACATGAATTTTCCAGTGATGATATACTGAAGATCCAAGCGCTGCAGCATGATAAATATGAAAGCCGCGACTGGACATACCTGAGATAGCTTTCTTGCAATAATAAAAATGAAGTGATAATATCAAATTTCTTGAAGAGGTCATTCCAATGAACGAAGTCGAAGAACTCAGTAAACTGGATCTGACAAAGATACCTTCTTTAGAAGGGAAATTTTTTGATGATCTCCATCAAAAAACGCTTAAGAATTTCTACTTTGAATTGGGCGAAGGGTCTATCCTGTTTCTGTTTTCTCCGTCTTACTCAGTAATCTCTCCGACGCCCAATGAGACTGTGAACGAATTCATCCGGAAGAAAGAAGAAGTTCTTAATAGGTTTAAAGAATACATTATGTATAATCTCTCGGAATATTCCGTGCTTCTGGATGTGAACAACTATTTTGTCGAGCAGAACAGTTTTATGATCCTTGCCCGGCTGCGCGAGAGAGATTCAGGAGGAAGACTGTACGAGATCAAGTTCTACACTCATTCGCCGCATGAACTGATTACCCACTACAAGGACAAGATCTATATCGGAAGAGATTTCATCGATCTGTTTAACTTCAAGCGAAAACACTACGGGCTCAAAGAGTCCATCAGATCTCTGAAGGACCAGTATGATATTGTTATGGACAGGGCCGAAGAAAAGCTGAAGAAACCTCTCCGTTACAAATCTTTTTTTCAGGAGATCAAGGAATCTGTAAATGAACTGTATGAAGAGAGTATGTCCATTATACAGTCCCTCCCAAAAGAGATAGAATTTGCGAATATTTCCTGTCAGGACATGGTGGAGATCAATGCCCAATACAGGACTATCAATCATTACGTGATCGAATTAAATGATGAGGTCGCCGAGTTCGATAACCTTCTTAGATTCCGCAATGAAAATGATTTTGTCCGCTATGTGACCAAGTATAAGAAGGACCTGTCCAATATGATCTCTTTTTTCAATATCAAGATCAACGGTTGTTTTTCGGAGAAGATCCAAAACTGCAAAAACAGCTGATATTTACTGAAATCAGGTTAATGGCTTAATCCTTTGCCTTTTTTAATGCGGATCGTTCCGTACTTGGTTGCCAGGTGTATAGCCGGTCCTGATGCTGTGGGAAAAGCCTTGATGTGGGTTACTCCGTTTTCCTTGTTATAGCTCAATTCTTCATCCAATTCCCACTTGATATCACCGGTTCGTGCTTGGGCTTCAAAGGGGTACTGTTGGCCGGAAGGCCAGAAAAGAGTGATATTGGCATAATCTCCTTTTGCCTCGATCCTATGTGTCAATGGCAGGGGAGTAAGGGTGATGTCGCCATTGGATAGAGTAATAAGAGTTTTTCCTGAGAATGATTCAAGCTCAACAAACCGGTAGGAAGAAAAGATGGTAATAGTGTCTCCTACAATATTTTTACCGTTGATGCCAAGATTCTTTCCCTGGATGTTGAGATTTCCATGAATATTCTGAATCTTCACTCTGCTATAACGCCCGTGGATATCGACATCTCCCCTGGCTCCATCGATCGCCATACGGCAGTTATTACCGACGAGCGTGACCCGGCCTGCATTGAGCAGGGATATATTTCTGTACGAGCTTTCGATTTCTGTCGCTCCAACAATTTCTTGGCCGGATACCTCACTGTGTGATGCTTCTACCAGAACATTGCCTCGAATATCTTCTAAAGCGACTTTGCCATAGCGGTGTTCGATCCTCACATTCCCAAGGATGCCTGTTAATCTGACATGTGAATTACGGCTGTTGACCGTGCAATCTTCTTGAACGTTTGTAACATTTACATCGTTGTAGCTGTTTTCAAGTGTAAGTTTACCGCGGATATCCTTAACTTCAACACCTCCGTTCCTGTTGGATATCTCGGTGTCTCCCACGGCTTCTGCCTTGACAAGGCCGTGGGAGTTGCTCACATTAAGTTTTATTCCTTCTGGAACACGAATTGTAAAGTGTGTGCGGATCCGGTTTCTTCGAAAATCTTCTCTGTTGACAGAAAGGACAATTCGATAGGGGTCTTTTTTGATCCGAATGTTCAGCCCCCCGGCTATTTTCCGGGCATTGTCTTCTTTGCGGCTCCAGATATGTTTATCCAGCTCGATAGTGATCTTTTCTCCTTCTGTTCCCAGGACATCGACCGTTCCATTGCGGTTCAAGATGTGAAGCTCAGCCGGGAGAGGGGCTTCGATCTCCTCTGTTTCCTTGAATTCATATTTCTCGCCCTGGAAAATAAAGCCTTCTCCAAAATCCCAGTACAGGTCGATCTTCCCGGTGTGTACTAGGGTGAGAAAAATTCCTGCGCCGATGATCAGGAGCAGGATAATAAATTCTTTGATCTTCATTGTTGCCCCTATGATTTGCCGGACGTATTGTTATTCTTTTTAAGTCCGAAATAGAGTTTCCATCCGCCCCAGGCGATAAGGATCAGGGGCCAGAGCCGGGCAAAAAAATCCCAGATAGCAAAATCAAGATTGTGGAGAAGGAAGATCAGACCGATAACGACAAGTATGATTCCCCATGCGAGTGGATCTTTTCTTTTGTGATTGGCCATGTTTATTCTCCTTCAGTCCTTCTTTTTATTTTCTTTCGTGTAATCATAGATGAATTTCGCTCCGATACCGATAAGCGCAACAGGCCACAGGTCCCAGAGAATGTCATAGCTGATAACATCGAAATTGGCCAGGAGAAAAACAGCTCCCAGAACGATGAGAACGATTCCCCAGAAAACTGAACCGGCTCTGACCAGTTCGGGGAGGTCATCAACACCGGGCTCTTCATAATCTTCTCCTTCCGAAGCCTTTTTGTTGATCCTTTTGGCATCCTGGACAGATTCAATGATCTGATAAAAATAGAATCCTGCCAGGATCAATCCCCAGAAAGGTTGGCCTGTTCCGGTTGTCTGCATAGTGACCAGGGCTGCGAACAGGACCAGGTAAACCATGCCTTTAACGTTATTCCGGTTATAAAAAGCTCCCACTCCGAAGGGAAAGAAAAACGCCAGGATCCCGGCAAGGGCCGGAGATTTTGGTGGTCTTTGAACGATAACTTTGTCTGCCATTTTATTCCTCCATATAAATATAGATTTATTTCTCTTTTCCTCCTCCGAAAAGATTTAGATTTTTCAGAGAATAAAGAATATTGTCTTTGTGTTCGCCCAGAGATGAAGTGAGGGATTCAGCCTGGGCGTATAATTTTTCGATCTTGTTGTAACCAAGGTGAAGCTGCCTGTCCACGGTCCTGTTGAGGCCGGCCTGGTCCGGATAAACGGTATAGAGAGAGACCAGTATCATCAATATGGAAGCCGCCGCAAAAACAGGCTGCAGGGAAGGCATGGTCAAAAAGTCTAAGCGCATGAAACGTTTTTTCTTTTTTTCCATGGATTTTTTGTGGATCATGTAAAGCCTGCCGCTCAGATTTTCACTGACATCGACCTCTGGAAAAGACTCCAGAGAAAAGCGTGTCTCTTTTAGATAAATATAAAGCGAGGAGCACTCCTTGCAGGTTTTGAGATGGTGTTCAACAACGGCCCTGTCATGGGAAGAAAGTTCATTCTCCAGATAAGAAGAGAGCAGATCCTGGATCTGTTTACATTTCATTGTTTCCCCTCCCTTTTTTTTCTTTGAGGATTTTGGCCAGGTGTATTCTTCCCCGGTTGACTCTGGATTTAACCGTACCGAGGGGCAGGGATAATATCTCGGCTATCTCCTCATATGTTTTTCCCCGGATATCCCTCAGGATGACTGCCATCCGGATGTTGCCGGAAAGGCGATTAAGACCTTCCCAGATAAGCTTTTTACTTTCCTTCCTGAGAATGTCTTCTTCAGGATTCATATGGCTGTCTGCTGCTAAAAGATGTTCGTTAAAGTTGTCTCTCGACTTCTTTTCCCATTTTGTCTTACGGTATTGATCGATAAGATGATTTCGAGCGAGGGTCAGGAGCCATGCTGTGAAATTTTTATTAAAGTCGTACTTGGGAAGTGTGTTGTATAGTTTGAAAAAGATCTCCTGAGTAAGGTCTTCCGCTTCTTCATATCCGCCTGCAAACTGATAAGCCAGGTTAAAGACTTTTTTGGAGTAGGCGTCAACGAGCATTTTCCAGGCTCCTGTGTTTCCTTCTAGACATTTTTTGATCATTCCTTGTACTTGCACTTCATACACCAAGGTAGACGGAATCAGGCCCAAAAAGTTCCATTTTGCTTAATTTTATTTACCTGAGGTCATACTGTCAATGTCTGTGGGTTGTATTAGGGTTTCATCTTGACTTGAAAAACAATATATGACAGGATAATTTTTTTTGACCCGGGTATTCATTTATGCAAATTGTTCATTGTTTTTATTCTTTTAATGGAGGCTAATATGGAAGGTATTGTGGGGTATGGTGCGTATATTCCCAGAAACCGCATCAAGGTTGAAGAGATAGCAAAAGTTTGGGGAGCGGACGCGCCAAGCTATAAGCGCGGATTG
>DAOVDI010000190.1 GCA_030669585.1 Acidobacteriota bacterium | reverse complement strand
GGCGGCGCATACTCTTCGACCTGTCATAGGTGTTCCTATCGGAGGTTCGGCTTTGGCTGGAATGGATGCCCTTTTTTCCACCGTTCAGATGCCCAAGGGAATTCCGGTCGCGACTATGGGAATTGGTAAATCCGGTGCGGCAAATGCAGCCCTGCTGGCCGTTCAAATCCTGGCGCTCAAGGATGATACACTGAGAGCCAAACTGGATGCTTTCCGCAAGACAATGGCAGCCCAGGTTGAACAGAATTCAAATAACATCAAGGAATTTATGTGACGACCTTTTCCATCCAGAGCTTCGGCTGCCGCGTGAACCAGGCCGAAGCCTTTTCCTGGGCCAATGACCTGCAGGAAAACGGACTGGTTTATATCGATGATAATAAAAAAAGTGATCTTGTGCTGGTAAACACCTGCACCCTGACCAGCCGGGCGGACAGAGATGTGCGCAGTTTTTTAAGAAAGATGGCCAGAGAAAATCCCGGCGCCGGAATGATCTTGACCGGATGTTATGTGGACCGTCTGTACAGTCAGATCGAGGAAGATGGCCAAATTTTAAAGCTGATTCCCAATGAGGACAAGCACAAACTTGTTGATCAGGTTCTTTCCCTGTATGGGCAACAAAAGATCAGATCTCAGGAGTCCTACAGATCACGTGCTCTGATCAAAGTCCAGGACGGATGCGATTATAAGTGCAGTTTCTGTATCATCCCCAGCGTCCGCGGCCAAAATTCAAGCACAGCGAAGGCTCTGGTAATAAAACAGATTAAGGATGCTATCAACAAGGGATATTTCGAGATCGTTCTGACAGGAGTTCATCTATGTCTTTACGGGCTCGACTTAAATCCCCGGATGTCCCTGCTCGATCTTCTGAAGGAAATTGAATGTCTTGAAGGACTGGGGTGCGTGCGATTGAGTTCTCTGGATCCCAGGTTTTTAAAGAAGGAGTTTCTTGATCTTCTGATATCAAGCAAGAAGATCTGCCCGCATTTTCACCTGTCCCTTCAGTACGGCTCGGATGCTATCATCCAAAGGATGGGAAGAAATATCAGGACAGAAAAATATATGGAGATCATGCACACCCTCCAAAGCAGTTTGCCGGAGACCGCTATAGGGGCGGATATCATTGTCGGGTTTCCAGGGGAAAAGGACGAGGATTTTGAAGAGACCTACAGGTTTCTGGATCTTGCCCCTTTGACCTATTTTCATGTATTTTCCTATTCGGCCAGACCCGGGACTCCGGCAGCCGGCTGGAAGCAGGTTAATGATAGAGTCAAAAAAGAAAGATCCGTGAAGCTGCGTAACCTGGGAGAGAAAAAAAACCTGGAATACCGCTGCAAGTTTATAGGCCGGGAAATGGAAGCGGTCGTTATAAAAAAACACGGCAGGGGAGCACGTGTATTGACGGGAAATTTCATTGAAGTTAAAGTGCCTTTATGCCATGTGGAAGTAAAATCGCCGGTCAGCGTAAAAATCACGGAAGCTTCTCCGAAAGAGACACTGGGAGAAGTATTTTAGGTTTACTTAAAGCATTATGAGCTC
>DAOVDI010000119.1 GCA_030669585.1 Acidobacteriota bacterium | reverse complement strand
ACTGGATTCCCGTCCCCGATCGGAGTCGGGGACAAGCTTGCACGGGAATGACGAGGTAACGAAACTAACGAGAGAAACGAGACAAACGGGATATTTAACTTTCATCTTTTTGATATTACCGCTATAATGGCAAAACATGGCCGGGGCGTGGCGCAGTCTGGTTAGCGCGCTGCGTTCGGGACGCAGAGGTCATGGGTTCGAATCCCATCGCCCCGACCACTTCCATCCCTCACATATCCATAATTAATGTTATTTATTGAGGGATAAATACGACAATAAACGACATTAAGCGACAATTCCGCCACTTATATTGACATAAAAACTTATTGCTTTAAATTAGTAGTGTATAGCACGGGTGAAAAAGGTGCGGCTGAAGTCAAAGACGCAAAAGGGGGGTGGTTTCCTTGCTAAAGGTGAAGTTCTATAATGTCTTCATCCTCAAGTATATAATCCCGGTTCACCTTCTGGCCTTGATACTTACTTACACCCCAGATCCGGGCAAATTTTAATTTTTGCGCGAAATCCTTGTGTACAGTCTTAGCCATATCCATCAGAGTACTGCCAGTCTTAAAAACATAGGGATCCTTTCTGTCCACATCTTTTCCAGGAATCTTGCTGTAAACACGTAGAATTTTAAGCATACAGAAGATCTCTGATCTCAAAGCATCGAGACCGTCTTCTGTTTTTGCGGACACTGATACTATCCGGAACATGCCTTCTAATCCTTCTTTTAAAGTCCGAACCTTAGCGCCTCCCGGATCCTGGTCTGACTTATTTGCTATCACCAATATTTTTTCATAGGGGATCTGCCTCGAAGAATGGATTTCTGCATCGTTTTTTACAAACTTTATCTTCCTCTCTTCCAATTTTGCCAATACAGTTATTAGATCATCATGGGGATTTTTGCTGTTGACATCCAGAATGAAAAGGATCGCATCAGCGCTTTTTATCAATTCTGTATGCCAAACATCGATATAGTCCGCGCTGACAGGAGGGGTGTCAATGAGCTGGATCTGAATGTTTTCATAGGGCATCATGGCAGGCGATGCTGTATGAGTCGAAAAAGGATACTCAGCAATGTTCGGCTCTGCATTTGTTAAAGATTTTAAGAGATGGGATTTGCCTGCATTGGGAGGCCCGATCAGGACTACCTGTCCTGCCCCCGCTCTTTCAATGGTGTAAGTCGGGCCGGAGCGTGAAACCGCCGGTTTTTTTTCAATCTGCGCTTTCAGTTTGGATATCTTGGTTTTTAGAAGGGCCTGAAGCTTATCCGTCCCCTTGTGTTTGGGAACAATGGAAAGAAGTTCCTCGTAGATCTCTTTTCTTTCCTGGGGATCACTGGTTGTTTTAAGTTTTTTTTCAACCTCATGATATTGCGGGGGCACATTGGTCGGCATAATAAAACCTCAGTATTGATTATATCGGATGGCTGCCTCTTTTTCACCAAAATCCCTTCCGTCAGGAAATCGTTACCAGGCGGTATTTGCGGCTGCCGAGCCCGATCTTTTCAGCGTGACGGAGCTGCGCTTCCCAATCCACATCATTGGCCTTCCGGAGCACATCTCCTTTGTTTTGACTCAGCACAAGGTCCACAGAGGCTTGGTCCAGAGCAACAGGGTCACGACTCCCCAAAATCCCGATATCTGCTGAAATGGAATGTCCTTTTTTGGACATACAGTCGCAGTTTTTAGTAATACGGAGCAGAAAATTGATAAAGCCAGCTTTCCCACTAAAAAGTCTGCACACGCTGAAGGCGTATTCAGCTATTTTTTCCTGAACGCGTATATCATCCCCATCCCATTTCCATTTCACCGCACCGAAAGAACACACCACCATGCATTCTCCACACCCGATGCATTTTTCATCCAGAATGGCTACGTTCTTTTTTTCCTGAACCAGAGCATCCGCTGGGCAATAGTCCAGACATTTTTTACAATTCTGACATAATGCTGGATCGATCCGGAGGTGAACATCGGAATGCTGCTCCAGCTTGCCTGCCCTGGAGGCACATCCCATACCCAGATTTTTAAGCGCCGCTCCAAAGCCTGTTTGGATATGCCCTGTGAAATGACTCAGGCAAAGGAGGACATCACTATTCAGAAATGTACTGGCGATCTTGGCTGATTCTATCCGGGGCAGGTTGACTCGGACCTCATCATCGTCCCTGCCGATCAGTCCATCTGCAATTATGACCGGAACTCCGAGAGCATTCATGGCGAATCCATGTCCATGGGCCAGTTTCACATGATCCACGGCATTGGAACGGCTGCCGATATAGAGCGTGTTCGTATCCGTAAAGAACGATCTCGCTTTTTGAACATTCAAGATCTTGATAATCCCGGAAAGCCAGGCTGGTTGGATATAACCGGTATTTCCCTTTTCTCCAAAATGGATCTTCATCGCAACAAAGGAACCGGCTTCAATTTCTCTTTCCAGACCGAGTTTCTGAAAGACCTGTTTGGTCTTCTCTGCGAGACTTTTTGTACGTTCTTCCGCGGAAGCGGGAATAAAGAAAACAGTCTTAGTTTTACTTGCCGATGTCATCCTCTTAATTCCTTATTTAGGAAAGATAATTCAAGTCTTCATTTTCCATGTTTTGCAGTAGAAGCGCAAGATTATTTATCCTGCTTTATTCATAAAAATTTGCGATACGTTTAAACATCAACACAATCATCTAAAAATTTATTTCATATATCGCAACTTTTTCCCCTCCGGGCAAGCCGATCTGCTTTGTTGCGGCGCATTCGCAGTAGGAAAAAATCGTTTATCTCGTTTGTCTCGTTACTCTCGTTTGTCTCGTTTGAGAGAAAAGTAATTAAAATAGCTTTGGGCTTTCTTCGACTTCGATAGACTCCAATAGACTTCGATGGACTTCTATAGACTTTTTTTCCTTGGCCACGTCGTGCATATCGACCCGTGAATAATCCAGGTTATGTTAGTTTATTCAAGATCAAAAAAAACTGACCTGATTTGTCAGATGCTACATTTTTCTGCTATCATAAACTCATTATGACAATAAAAGCAATTTTTGGATTATTTGTTCTTCTGATTTCTTGTTTTCTTTTTATCCAGTGCACTCCCAAAGAAAAGGCTGACTTTGCGCTGATCAACGGAAAGATCTTTACTGTTGATAAAAATGACTCTTTTGTCGAAGCCATAGCTGTCAAAGAGGAGAAGATCATTGCCATTGGTTCAAATAAAAAGATCAAAAAGTATATCGGAAAGGAAACCCATGTTCTGGATGTAGAAGGGAAACTAGTCATTCCAGGACTGATCGACGCCCATCTTCATTTTGCTTCAGGGGGACAATCCCTCACAACCCTGACCTTCAGAGGAGTGGACTCCGTCAAAAAGATCCAGGAAATGATCGCTGCAAAGATAAAAACCCTTCCGGAAGGGGCTCCGGTATTCGGCAGCCAGTACGACCATACCCTTTTTCCGGGTGGAAAGTGGCCGACCAAGGAAGATCTGGACAAGGTCTCCCCGAATAATCCTGTCGTCATCCGGAGGGTGGACGGACACTCAAGCTGGCTCAACAGCCTGGCGCTTAAGCAGTCGGGCATCACAAGAGATACACTTTCTCCTTTTGGTGGAGAAGTCCATAAAGACCCGCAGACCGGCGAACCCACCGGAATCCTGAAAGAAGCTGCATCAAGCCTGATCAAGGTCAAAGGCCCCAGGCCAAGATCCCTTCCTGATAAAAATATCGCCCGGGCCCTCAAGCATGCATCCCGATTGGGATTGACCGGGATCCACACATCATCAAGCCTCAAGGAGATCGAACTTTATAAATCACTCAAGCAGAACAACAAACTTAATCTCCGGGTCTATGCATGGCTCCCAATCAGCGGACTGGACACTTATATACTAAAAGGTATTAAGCAGGGCCAGGGAGACAACATGGTGCGAGTCGGATTTCAGAAGATCTTTATTGATGGAACTCTCGGCTCCGGGACAGCCCTGATGTTCGAACCCTTTACTGACGAACCGGAAAAATCCGGCCTGTCTCAAATGGAAGAAGAAAAATTTTACGCGCTTGTGGAAAAAGCACATAAAAACGGCTACCAGATCGGTGTTCACGCCATCGGCGACAAAGGGAGCAACTGGGTTCTGAATGCTGTAGAGCGAGCCCAAAAAAAGTACGGGAAAAAAGGGCTGCGCCACCGGATCGAGCATGCCCAGATCCTCATTCCCGAGGATATCAAACGCTTCAAGGAACTGGGAGTTATTGCCTCTATGCAGCCCACGCACTGCACCACGGATATGCGTTTCTGTGAGCAGAGGATTGGAAAGGAGCGCTCCAAAGGAGCCTACATCTGGCGGACCCTTCTCGATAACGGAGCCAGTCTTGCATTCGGTACAGACTGGTCTGTGGAGCCTCTTGATCCCATGCGGGGCCTTTACAGCTGTGTAACCCGGAAAAATATCGAGTTCGACTATCCGGAAGGAGGCTGGTTCCCAGAGCAGAAACTCACCATGGCACAAGCCATCCGCTATTACACACTGGGCTCGGCCTACGCATCTTTTGAAGAAAACATAAAGGGATCCCTCGAGGTCGGGAAGCTAGCTGATATGGTAGTGCTGTCCAAAGACCTGTTCACTATAGAGCCAAAAGAGATATTAACGACTGAAACCGTCTATACCATTCTGGGCGGAAAGATCGTCTATGAAAAACCGATGTTCGGTGTTCCCATAGACTAAAAATAAAAAAATATTCGTGAAAGGTTTTCGTTTCAGGATAGAAGGGGCTGGATCTTTTGCTGGAGTTCTGCAATCGTGCAGACCCACTCGACAGAGGTTTCTGCGAATCCGGTTGGGTTATCACTCAGGATAAAGATTCTTTTAATACCCGCATCCAGTGCTGCCAGTATATCAAAGTGAGAATCACCAATAACACAGCATTCATGCGTCTTAAAGCCCAGTCTATCCAGAGCATACAAAAAAGGCTCACCGGATGGCTTCCACAAACCGCTTTCTCTGGACATAACAAGATCAAAATCCAGGCCGAATTTTTTCAGCAGAAGAGAAACATTCTTTTTGGAATTATTGGTGATTAGTGCGGTTCGGACATTTTTTTCTCTTAGATAGCTGAGAAACTCTTTTATTCCTTTTTTTAAAACCGCTTTCGCTGTCGCTGCATCTTCATACATTTCCAGGATACGCCATTTTTCAGATCGCGCCGGTTCTGAAAGAGAGCTGATGAAAGGCAGGATGGACTTTCCTCCGGTCTTCAGGTCTTGTTTGATCCTTTTCCAATCATAAGGAACATCAACGATCGTTCCATCCATATCAAATATGATCGTTTTTATATTCATAGAACAGCTTTCTTTTTTCCTCAGACAAATTTGATTTCCCATTGTATATAAAGACAAAAGGCATGTCTATTCCCGTAATAAACATATGATGAAATTAATCTGGAAATGTTAACACATTTAATTTATTTGTTGCCTCTTGTAATTTTTTTCTGATATAATCTTAAAACTATTTGATT
>DAOVDI010000056.1 GCA_030669585.1 Acidobacteriota bacterium | reverse complement strand
GATGGTCATGCCCGGCGATAACACCAGTATTGAGATCCAACTGATCACGGAAGTAGCCATGGAAAAGGGACAGCGGTTTGCCATTCGTGAGGGCAGCCGGACTGTCGGAGCAGGAACCGTTACAGAGATTATCGAGTAACTCTAAGAAGGAAGCAAGACGGGCGAGAAAACGAAGGACGAAATAATGGAAAAAATACGAATAAGACTTCAATCATTTGATCACAGGCTTCTGGATCAATCTGTCAAAGATATTGTTGTTAGAGCAAAAAGAACGGGCGCTGATATTGCTGGGCCGATTCCTTTGCCTACAAGGATCCATAAATTTTGTGTTCTTCGTTCTCCTCATGTAGATAAAAAATCAAGAGAACATTTTGAAATGCGGATTCATAAGCGATTGATCGACATCATAGAGTACAACAATGAGACTATCGAAGAACTTCAGAAGCTGGATCTGCCAGCAGGAATCGATGTCGAGATAAAGGCTTTCGGTGTCTCAGGAGAATAATCATGGTAGAAGGGCTGATTGGAAAAAAAATAGGCATGACTCAAACCTTTGATGACAAGGGAAATGTCATTCCTGTGACAGTGATAGAAGCGGGCCCATGTACGGTAATTCAGATGAAGACAGTTGAGAAAGATGGTTATTCTGCGGTTCAGATAGGGCTTGTTGAGGAAAAAAAACAGAGGTCGAACAAACCTATGGCTGGGCATCTGAAAAAGGCGGGAATAAATGCAGCCAAGATCATCAGGGAATTTTATTTTGATGAACGTAGCGATGTAAAAGAAGGATCCCAATTCTTCGCCGATATTTTTAATGAAGGCGATAAAGTAAGTGTGGTCGGCATAAGCAAGGGAAAGGGATTTGCAGGAGTTGTAAAACGATGGGGATTCCATGGAGGGGAAAAAACCCATGGATCGATGTTTCACAGGAGACCGGGTTCCACCGGCGCCTCGGCATATCCTTCACATGTCTTCAAGGGAAAAAAGTTGCCTGGGCATATGGGAGACGATCGGGTAACAGCGAGAAATCTGAAGGTCATCCAGGTGGAAAAGGATAAAAATCTCCTTGTTATCAGTGGCGCGGTCCCAGGCGCCAGCGGAGGCTATGTATTGATTAAAAAAGTCGATTTCAATCCCGTCCCGGAAAAGACAAAAAAAGAGTAAAAAATGTCAAAAGTTCAAGTATTCGACCAAAGCGGAAAAAAGATAAAAGAAAAGAATGCTCCCAAGGAGATCGCTTCTTATCCTGTCAAAGAGCATCTGATCTATGAAGCGGTTGTCCAATATCGCGCTAACCAGAGGCAGGGAACGGCATATACAAAAACACGCGGAAAAGTCAGAGGCGGCGGCCGCAAACCCTGGAGGCAAAAGGGTACAGGCCGGGCCAGAGCAGGAAGTATCCGGTCTCCACTGTGGAGAAGCGGTGGAACGACCTTTGGTCCTTTGCCCAAGGATTACTCCCAGAAGATTCCTAAAAAGGCCAGAAGAAATGCGCTGAAATCGGTTCTTTCGTCTAAGATAGCGGAAAAACAACTGATCGTTCTTGACTCCTTGGAGCTCAAGGAGCCAAAAACCAAGGAAGCAAAGGATATCTTAAAAACGCTCAATCTGAATTCCGCGCTTCTGGTGGATCATCATGAAAATAAAAACCTGTTTCTCTCAATGAGGAACATTCCCAAGGTCAAGGCGGTGGATTACAATCAGGTCAATATCTATGATATTCTGAATTATAACTGGCTTGTTTTCACGGAAAAGGCCTTTGACTCGTTTATGGAGAGATTCAAGTGAGTAAGGACCCCTATAAGATCATTTTAAGGCCTATCATTACTGAAAAAAGCACGATGCTTAAGGAAATGAACCGGGAAATCTGCTTTGAAGTTGATCCAAAGGCCAACAAGATCGATATCAGAAAAGCGGTGGAAAAGTTGTTCGATGTTAAAGTGGAATGTGTAAGGATCATCAGTAAAAAAGGAAAAACCCGGCGTGTCGGAAGGAATGTCGGGCGGACTAAGGATTGGAAGAAAGCCTATATAAAGCTGAAAGAAGGCGAAAAAATGATCGAATATTTCGAGGCAGTATAAAATGGGAATAAAGACATATAGACCTACAACATCGAGTATACGTCAGAAAACCGGTCTGACATTCGAGGAATTGACAACTCGCGATCCATACAGACCTCTCCTTGAACCTTTGAAAAAGTCAGGGGGAAGGAATTCAAAGGGACATATATCCATCCGTCATCGTGGTGGGGGACATAAGAGAAAATACAGGATCATTGATTTTAAACGGAATAAGATCAATGTCCCGGGGGAGATCGAGACAGTCGAATATGATCCCAATAGATCAGCTTTTATCTCTCTTATCAAATACAGAGATGGTGAACGGCGTTATATTCTCTTTCCTATGAATGCCAAAATCGGCGATATGATCATATCTGCTGACAAGCAGGTGGATATTCTGCCCGGAAATACCATGCCGATCCGTTATATTCCTCTTGGAACGGTCGTTCATAATATTGAACTGCGTAAGGACAAAGGAGGCCAGATGGCCAAATCAGCCGGCTCTGGAGCCCAGATCCTGGCTAAGGAAGGCAATTATGCCCAGCTAAGGCTTCCATCCTCTGAGATCAGAAAAATTCATCTGGACTGCAGGGCCACAGTTGGTCAGGTCGGCAATGTAGATCATAAGAATGTTTCTATCGGGAAAGCTGGCCGCAGCCGGTGGAAGGGAAAAAGGCCGCATGTCCGCGGTACAGCTATGAATCCGGTTGATCACCCTCATGGCGGCGGTGAAGGAAAAGCCAAGGGAGGCCGGAATCCTGTTACCCCATGGGGCGTGCCCACCAAGGGATACAAGACACGACGAAACAAAAGAACACAGAAGTTCATTGTCCGAAGAAGGAGTAAATAATCATGAGCAGGTCGGTTAAGAAAGGTCCGTTTATTGATGAAAAATTACTCAAGAAAATTGAAACTGCCTCAGCTCATAAAGAGAAAAGGCAGGTGGTCAAGACCTGGTCCCGCCGCTCAACCGTGATCCCGGAAATGGTCGGGCTGACTATTGCCGTTCACAACGGGAGAAAGTTTATTCCGGTTTTTATCACGGAAAATATGGTCGGGCACAAGCTGGGCGAATTTTCGCCTACACGAACTTTCAAGGGCCATACCTCAAGAACAGCAAGAACAATCAGGATGAAGAAGTAAGATGGAAGAAAAAAATATTGTTTCTCAGGCGATTGTCCGACATGTCCGGATTTCCTCTCAGAAATGCAGGCTGGTTGCCGATCTTATCAGGGATCGGTATGTGGGAGAAGCTCTGACAATCCTTCAGTTCTCCAAAAAAAAGAAAATCAGTGCATTATTGGAAAAACTGGTCAGGTCTGCCATAGCGAATGCTCAACTGAAGGAACCTGATCTCGATGTTGATAATCTTTATATCAATACTATTATGGTGGATCGGGGGCCGACATGGAAAAGATTCCGGGCCGCTCCAATGGGGAGATCCCTTCGGATCTTAAAGCCGACCAGCCATGTACGGATCAAGCTTGAAGAAAGAAAAGGGAGATAAAAGTGGGCCAGAAGACACATCCTCACGGATTTAGATTGGGATTTAACAAGCGATGGAGTTCCCGGTGGTTTGCCAAAGGTCGTGAATACAGCCGTCTGATTCACCAGGATCTGGAAATGAGAAAACTTGTCAAGAGCAGATATTCTCACGCTGGAATAGCAGAAGTGGATGTTGAGCGAGCTGGGCCGAAGATCCGTATCATTATCAAAACAGCACGCCCGGGGATCGTTATTGGCCGTGGAGGCAAAGAGATCGAGGGCTTGAGAACTTTGCTTCAAGATATCGCCAAGCAGGAAGTCTATGTGGATATTCGGGAGATCGATAAGCCAGAACTTACATCGCTGTTAGTTGCCGAAGGCATCGCTGTTCAGTTGGAAAAAAGGATCGCCTACCGCCGTGCCATGCGGAGAGCGGTGGATATAGCTATGAAAAACGGAGCAAAAGGCATTAAAGTAATGTGCTCGGGACGGTTGGGAGGTGTAGAGATTGCCCGAAGAGAATGGTATCTGAGGGGGAAGCTTCCTTTACAGACACTCAAGGCGGACATAGACTACGGTTTTACCGAGGCCTTCACAACATACGGCCAGATCGGGATCAAAGTCTGGATATATCGCCGCGATGTGGAAAAACAGAAAATGACCTCTCAGTCCGTTGAGGTTGAGGAGATTTAACCATGTTGATGCCGAAAAAGGTTAAACACAGAAAACATCACAGAGGTCGCATGAAGGGCAAGGCTCGCAGGGGGTCATCTTTGACTTTTGGAGAGTTCGGCCTTCAGGCTATGGAGCCTTGTTGGCTGACTGCTCGTCAGATTGAAGCCGCCCGTATCACCATCTCCCGGCATGCGAAAAGAAAAGGAAAACTCTGGATCAGGGTTTTTCCATGGAAACCCGTCACTAAAAAGCCGACAGAAGTCCGGATGGGAAAAGGAAAGGGAGATCCGGAGTTCTGGGTTGATGTTATCAAACCCGGACGGATCATATATGAGGTAGAAGGGATTTCCGAGGATGTTGCCAGGGAAGCTATGCGCCTGGCCTCTCACAAACTGCCCATCAGAACCAGGTTCATCTCGCGGGAGGGCAAGGAAATACGATGAAGACACAAGAATTATTGGAAATGTCCGATGATGAACTGATCAGCAAACAAGATGAGTTAAAAGGCCAGCTTTTTAAATTGAAATTTCAGCATGCCATCGGTCAGCTGGATAATTTCATGAAGCTGAAAAACATCAAGAAGGATATTGCCAGGATTAAGACACGAATAAATAAAAAGAGTGAAGAGGCGGAATCAAGCAATGAATAACAGAGAAACAAGAAAAACTATAAAAATAGGTACGGTTATCGGGACGAGTATGAAAAAAACCGTCAAGGTGCTGGTAGAACGTTCAGTGCCACACCCTCTTTATAAAAAGATCGTTAAGCGCAGGAAAAAATTTCTTGCGCATGATGAGTATGAAAAATGCAAGGTGGGCGATATAGTCAAGATCGTAGCTACCCGACCAGTTAGCAAGACAAAAAGATGGAGAGTCCAGGAGATCATTGGCTTAACACCCTTTGAGACCAATAATAAAGAATGAGGATAGGATCATGATCCAATCAGAGACCATGTTAAAAGTAACGGATAATTCCGGAGCAAGAAAGATCCTGTGCATCACTCCACTAGGGGGCGGTGTGGGAAAAGCTGCATCCATCGGGGATGTCATTTCTGCATCGGTCAAAGAAGCGGAACCTGAAAGCAAGATTCCCAAGGGTAAAGTTATCCGTGCTGTGATCGTTCGTACGCGGAAAGAAGTGCGCCGCAAGGATGGTTCTTATATCCGCTTTGATGACAACGCGGCTGTTGTAATCACTGCTCAAGGGGAGCCTGTTGGAACGCGTGTTTTTGGGCCTGTTGGAAGAGAACTGCGAGAACGGAAATTCATGAAGATCGTTTCACTTGCTCCTGAGGTGTTATAATGAACAAAATGTTGATAAAAAAGAACGACATGGTAGTCGTTACCAAAGGAAAAGACAAAGGCAAGTCAGGAAAAGTACTGGTAGTTCTTCCTGAAAAGGATAGCGCCATTGTCGAGAAGATCAACTTCGTTAAGGAATTTATACGACGTGACCAGAGCAAAAATGTTCAGGGCGGCGTTATGGAAAAAGAAGCCCCTATACATATTTCCAATCTAATGATCTTTTGTTCGGAATGTGCTCAGGGCGTCAGAGTAAAGACCACTAGAATGGATGACGGAAGTAAAATCAGGATTTGCAGTAAGTGTGATGTGAGCCTGGAAAAACAATAAAAAGGAAACTAGCATGAGTCGTCTGTATGAAAAATACAAGAAAGAAATTGTTGCGGAGCTGCAGAAAGATCTGTCAATAAAAAATATCATGGCTGTTCCGAAATTGGAGAAGATCGTTATAAATATCGGTGTTGGAGATGCCAATCAGAACATCAAGCTTCTGGATACTGCACAAAAGGAACTGAGTTTGATCACAGGCCAATGGCCAGCCATCGGAAGAGCGAAAAAATCTATTTCTCAGTTTAAGCTCCGAGAAGGGCAGGCGATCGCCTGTTATGTTACACTCCGGGGAAAGAAGATGTATGAGTTTTTCGATAGATTGGTCAACATCGTTCTTCCTAGAGTAAGAGACTTCAGAGGAATCCCGTTTAATTCCTTTGATGGAAGAGGGAATTACACCCTCGGAATGAAGGACCAGCTGGTTTTCCCTGAGATCGATTACACAAAGGTGGATCGACCCCGGGGAATGAATATAACAATTGTCACATCAGCCGAAAATGATAAGGATGCTTACGCTTTTTTAAAAAAGATGGGCATGCCATTTATTGAGGCGATGTAAGGAAGGTTATAGTGGCAAAAATATCATCTGTCGCAAAGTACAAAAAAGAACCGAAGTTTCCGGTAAGGCGAAAAAACAGATGCCGCATCTGCGGACGGTCTAAGGGTTTTTATCGAAAGTATGACATGTGCCGTCTGTGTTTAAGGGAATTGGCCCTTAAGGGAGAGATTCCAGGCGTGACAAAGTCTTCCTGGTAATACAAAGAGAGAGGAAAAGATCATGAGTTTAACAGACCCCATTGCTGACTTGTTAACGCGCATCCGAAACGCAGCCCGCGCCGGTAAGAAGGATCTAAGCCTTCCTTCTTCCCAGATGAAAACAGAAGTCGTCAGGATCTTGAGAGATGAGGGATACATCAGAAATTTCAAGGTTATTACTGAGGGCAAACAGGGAGTCCTGAATATTTCTCTGAAATACAACGATGAAGGCGAATGCGTCATCTCCGGTCTCAAGAGAGTCAGCAAGCCCGGCTGTCGGATCTACTGCAGTAAAAATTCCATTCCCAAGACTCTCGACGGGCTTGGAATCGTCATCGTTTCTACATCTAAGGGGATCATGACAGGGAAAATGTGCGAGGAATTTGGTGTTGGTGGAGAGGTTCTCTGTTCGGTCTGGTAGGAATAGAATTGGAGAGGAGAAAGAAAAATGTCCAGAATAGGTAAACAACCAATACTGATACCAGAAGGAGTCAAGATCAATATTGCAGCAGATAAGATTGAGTTTGAAGGGGTAAAAGGCAAATTGACATCTCCTCTACTTCCCGGAATCAAGGCAAAAGTTGAGGATAATCAGCTTGTCATAGAAAGAACGGACGAAACACCTAAAGTTCGGTCCTTTCATGGGTTGAACAGAACATTAGCCCATAACTGCTGTGTCGGTGTATCAAAAGGATTTGAGAAGAAGTTAGAGATCATAGGCGTCGGATACCGGGCCAAACTGGACAAAAGTCAGTTGGAATTAAATATTGGTTATTCAAAACCTGTGGTTTACAAAGTTCCCGAAGATATAGAGATCGTTGTGGAAAAGTCCACACAGATCATTGTAAAAGGAATAAATAAACAACGTGTCGGTCAGGAAGCTTATATTATCCGCAGTTTTCGTCCTCTGGAGCCATACAAGCTCAAGGGTATTAGGTATGCCGGAGAAAAATTGATCAAAAAAGAAAGAAAAGCAGGAGTAGTCGGTGTTTAGAACTAATGTTAAAATAAGAAAAATTGCCAAAGATCGTATCCGCAAACGAATCCGGAAAAAGATCAAAGGCACTGAGGATAGGCCGCGAGTTTTAATATTTAAGAGCAACCGCTATCTTTATCTTCAGGCAATAGATGATGAGGGCGGGAAGGTTCTGGTTTCAGCCACCTCTCTGGAAAAGGAATTCAATGCTAAAAACAAAAATACAAAAAACATTGCTGCTTCTACGGTCCTTGGAGAGTTAATGGCCAAAAAGCTGAAACAGGAAAAAAAGGAAAAGATAGTCTTTGACAGGGGAAGATATCCCTATCACGGCCGGGTAAAAGCTTTGGCCGAGGGCCTGAGAAAGGGAGGCATTGTTTTTTAGCCTGCAAGCAGGATTCGCAAGGAGGAATACTAGTGACATATCAGCATAACAGAAGGAAACCGTATGAAGAAGAGGACGTTGAGTTTAAGGACCAGGTGATATCTATCCGAAGAGTAACCAAAGTCGTCAAAGGGGGAAAAAACCTGAGTTTCTCCGCCCTTGTTGCGGTTGGAAATGAAAACGGTACAGTGGGCATTGGCAGCGGAAAAGCGAGAGAGGTTCCAAGTGCCATCCAAAAGGCGGTTCAGTCTGCAAAGAAAAAAATGATCGAAGTTCCTCTTGACGAAACAACAATCCCTCATCTTGTAAAAGGCATCCACTGCGGAGGAGCCGTGATCTTAAGACCGGCCGCCAAGGGGACAGGCGTTATTGCTGGAGGGGCTGTGCGTATCATCATGGAATTGGCCGGGATCAAAGATATTCTGACCAAATCATTAAGAAGCAATAATCCGTTCAGCGTGGCTTATGCCACTATGAATGCCCTGCAGAATCTTAAAGATCCTGTTAAGATTTCTAAAAATAGAGATAAATCCGAGGATGTAATATGGCAATAAAAAAAGACGTACCTAAAAAGACAAGTACAGACAACAAGTATTTGAAAGTCAAGTTGGTCCGAAGTCTTATCGGCAGGCCCAGAAAACAGCGTGAAGTGGTGAAGGGTCTTGGTTTAAGAAGGTTCGATTCCGAATCGATCCTTAAGGATACTCCTGAAATTCGGGGGATGATCAATAAAGTGCCTCATCTTGTGCAGGTCAGGGAGTTGGAGAAAAAATGAATCTCAGCAATCTTCATCCGGCAAAAAATTCCAGAAAGGATAGAAAAAGAGTGGGACGCGGCCCTGGTTCCGGCTACGGAAAAACAGCGGGGCGAGGAACAAAAGGCCAGAAATCCATTTCAGGTTACTCACGTAAAAGAGCTTTTGAAGGTGGTCAGATGCCTCTTAACCGTAGACTCCCGAAGAGAGGTTTTACCAATATTTTCAGGAAAGAGTACAACCCTGTCAATTTAGACAGGTTGGAAAATATTAAGAAGGCCGAGATCAATCTTAAAGATTTGGTCAAGGCCGGTATTATTAAAAAGGAAACGGAGCCCGTGAAAATCCTCGGACGAGGGAAACTTTCCTCGGCGAAGACTATTCATGCCCACAAATTTTCGGAATCTGCGCAAAAAAAGATCGAAAAAGCGGGCGGTAAGGCCGTTTTGATTGGAAGTTAAGAATGCTTAACAGTATTAAGAACATCTTCGGTATTCCCGATTTACGAAAAAGGGTGATCTTTACACTTATAATTCTTGCGGTCTATCGTATAGGCGCCCAGATCCCCAATCCTGGTATCAGCGCCTCGGCGCTGGCCGAATTCTGGGAATCCCAGAAAGGCACTATCTTCGGGTTTATTGACCTTTTCTCTGGGCGAAACATGTCTCGAATGACGATATTCGCCCTGGGGATCATGCCCTATATCAGTTCATCCATCATCCTGCAGCTGCTTCAAGTTGTCTGGCCATATCTGGAACGCCTGTCTAAAGAAGGAGAGATGGGGCGGAAAAAGATCACGCAGTACACCCGGTATGGAACCATCCTGATCTGCCTTGTTCAGGGCTACGGCATCAGTCTTTTCCTGCAGTCCGTAAAGGCCCCGGGAGGAGCGGCAGTCGTTCCCAATCCGGGCCTGCCGTTCCAACTGCTGACAGTTCTGACCCTGACAACAGGAACGGTCTTTATTATGTGGCTGGGGGAACAGATCTCAGAGCGCGGCATCGGGAACGGGATCTCACTGATCATCTTTGCCGGCATTGTTGTGGATCTTCCCCGTGGAGCAGCCGGTCTTGTTTCCAAGCTAAGAACCGGAGATATGGATCCTTTACGCATTATTTTTCTTGTAGTTTTGTTGGTAGTTGTATTTGCCTTTATTGTGTTTGTGGAAAGAGGACAGAGACGTATTCCTGTTTCCTATGCAAAGAGGGTAGTTGGCCGGAAGATATATGGTGGTCAAGCCACACATCTTCCGTTACGTGTGAACACCGGAGGAGTTATTCCGATCATTTTTGCTGCATCGATCATAACCATTCCGGCTACCATAGCGCAGATGATCAAAGTGCCTTTCATTCAGCGCATCTCTCAACAGTTTGGCATGGGAATGCCTATGTACAGCCTTTTTTATATCGCTGCTATCATATTTTTCACCTATTTTTACGTGTCCATCATCTTTAACCCAAATGATGTGTCGGACAATCTGAGAAAGTACGGAGGATTCATTCCGGGTATCAGGCCGGGAAAAAACACTTCTGATTTTATAGATGGTGTCCTTTCCAGGCTAACCCTGGTTGGGGCTGTTTATCTGGCATTGGTAGCTGTTCTTCCGGAATTTATGATAACAGGATTGAAAGTGCAGGCCCTTCCTTTGATCGGGGAATTTTTAGATAAAAACTTACCAAACTGGTTTACTCAAGGTATGGGAATTGATTTTTATTTCGGGGGCACAAGCATTCTGATCGTTGTCGGTGTTGCTATGGATACAATGCAGCAGATCGAGGCGCAGCTTGTCATGCGTCATTATGACGGATTTATGAGACGTGGACGGGTAAAAGGACGTAGGGGATGAGAGTTATTCTGCTTGGACCGCCCGGCTGCGGAAAGGGAACCCAGGGGAATCGCATTGAACAATCCTATGGTTTTCCCAGGATTTCAACGGGTGACCTTCTGCGCGCAGAGGTTGCGGCAGAGACCCTGCTTGGTTTAAAGGCCAGGACTGTCATGGAAAGCGGAGAGCTTGTCAGTGACGCTATTGTTGTAGAAATGATTAGAAAACGCATTTTTTCTCCGGATTGCCGGAAGGGATATATTCTTGATGGTTTCCCGAGGACTATCGCTCAGGCTGAGAGCCTTGCTTATATGGACGGCAGTCGACTCGAAGCGGCCATTGATATTCGTGTTGATAATGATGTCCTGATCAAAAGGCTTTCTGCAAGGTGGGTCTGTTCATGCGGCGCTGTTTACAATCTGAAGGTAAAGCCTCCTGCTGAAGAGGGAAAGTGTGATGTATGCGGAGGGTCTCTTCTCCAACGAAAGGATGATGACTCCGGTGTCATCAGGGGAAGACTAAGAGTTTACCGCAAGCAGACCGAACCGCTAATTGTTTTTTATAAAAAGAAAGGGAATTATTTTTTCGTTGATGGAGAACAGGGTATTGAATCAGTTTTCAGCTCCATCAATTACATTTTAAAAAGACTGCTTCAGGAGACAGGGGAGCTCAGAGAATAGCAATGATCGTGTACAAGAACCGTGAAGAATTGCTTGGGATTAAGAAGAGCAATCAGATCGTAGCACGGATCCTCCATGAACTGAGAGCAATGGTTCGGCCCGGCATCAGCACTGCGGAATTGGACGCATATGCGGAAAAACGCACCAGGGAAATGAATGCAGTACCGGCCTTTAAAGGATACCGTGGTTATCCCGCTTCACTATGCACATCGATCAACGAAGAGATCGTTCACGGAATTCCTTCTTTTGCCCGGAAGCTGAAGGATGGAGATATTCTGAGTTTGGATTTTGGTGTGATCCTGGAGGGATTTTATGGAGATGCGGCTGTGACCTATTCTGTTGGTACCGTATCAAACGAAGCGAAGATGCTCATCCATAACGCGGAAGATGCTTTTTACGCCGGTCTGGAACAGGTAAAAGTGGGAAACAGGATTTCCGATATTTCCAATGCGATCCAGCAAAAAGTGGAAGACCAGGGATTTTCGGTTATCCGTATTTTTGTGGGCCATGGAATCGGTTTTGCGCTCCATGAGGACCCGCAGATACCGAATTTTGGAGCCCCGGGACGGGGACCCAGGATCAAGCCGGGAATGGCCCTGGCTATTGAGCCGATGATCGCAGCCGGCCACTGGGACGCAGAGATTTTGGAAGATAATTGGACGGCGGTAACCAAGGATCGGAGTTTGTCTTCCCATTATGAACATACAGTGGCTGTAACAGAGAACGGAGCGGTTATTTTAAGTAAGTGGGAAGAAGATAAAAGTAAACATTCTATTGAGGAAATTGTATGAATAAAAATGGAGTGTATGAGACAGAAGGAAAGGTCCTTGAGACTCTCCCTAATGCGATGTTTCGCGTTGAACTGGCGAATAAACATCAGATACTGGCGCATATATCAGGGCGTATGCGGAAGCATTTCATCCGTATTCTTCCAGGAGATAAGGTGCTGGTAGAACTTTCTCCTTATGACTTGACTAAAGGAAGAATCACGTACCGCTTTAAATAAATAGAGGAAAAGACAATGAAAGTACGAGCGTCTGTAAAAAAAATGTGCAGGAATTGCCGTATCATCAAGCGGAAAGGGGTTATTCGTGTGATATGTACAAATCCCAAGCATAAACAAAAACAAGGTTAGATGAGGTAAAAATGGCAAGAATAGCTGGAATCACGCTTCCTGACGAGAAAAGAGTTGAAGTTGGGTTGACCTATATCTTTGGTATCGGGCGTGCCACTTCGATCAGAATTCTGGAGTTGGCGAAGATCAATAAAGACAAAAAAGTAAAGGATCTGTCCGAAGATGAAGTCAATAAGATCCGAAAGATCATTGAGAAGAGCGAGAAGATCGAGGGCGACCTTAGAAAGGAAATAAGCCTGAACATCAAACGGTTGATGGAGATCAGTTCATACAGAGGATTAAGGCATAGAAGGCGCTTGCCTGTCCGTGGTCAGAGAACCAAGACAAATGCCCGGACCCGGAAAGGTCCCCGCGGAAGTATAATTAAGAATAAATAAGGGAATAATAAATGGCAAAACCCAGGAAAAAAACAAAAAAGAAAAAGATCAGAAAGGATATTGGCTTTGGATTGGCCTTTATTCAATCTACTTTTAACAATACGATAATCACTATTACAGACCAGAATGGCGAAACATTGTGCTGGGCTAGTTCCGGAACAGCCGGTTTCAAAGGAGCACGAAAGGGAACTCCCTTTGCCTCCCAGCTCGCAGCCGGAGAAGTGGCGTCCAAGGCCAGGGAATTCGGCATCCGGTACATTGATGTCAAGGTCAAAGGGCCTGGAGCCGGAAGAGAATCGGCCATACGAGCCCTTCAGACGCATGGGATAGAGATTAAATCTATCCGGGATGTCACGCCTATTCCGCACAATGGCTGCCGGGTGAGAAAAAGAAGACGAGTTTGAGGATAAATCTACAAGGAGAACATCATGTCTAGACATAGAGATCCTATTTGTCGTGTTTGCCGTGTTGAGCGAACTAAATTGTTTCTCAAGGGGGCCAAATGCGTAAGTGATAAATGTCCTGTGGAACGACGTCCTTATCCTCCTGGAGAGCATGGGCGAGCCCGGAGAAGGATTCTGGGTTATGGAATTCAGCTACGGGAAAAACAGAAGATCAAACGTTACTACAATATGTCTGAAAAACAGTTCCGCCTATTTTTTGACAGAGCTGAAAAGCAAAAAGGCATAACAGGTGAAAATCTGTTGACCATGCTGGAAAGGCGTTTGGACAATGTCATCTTTCTGACAGGCTTTGCACAATCCCGCGCAAATGCGCGCCAGATGATCACCCACGGTCATTTTGCCATAAACGGGCAGAAAGCAACCATTCCATCCATGCTTATCACGAAGGGGGATGTGATCGCTTTCCGGGAAAAGGCTAAAAATAATGAAGATTTTAAAGCCATTGCTGAAGCCAATCGTGGTAAACATGTTCCAAGCTGGATGCAAGTTGATAGTGACAACATGCAGGTTTCGATCTTGACCTTTCCGACCCGGGAGGACATTCCGATTCCCGTGGAGGAACATCATGTTGTCGAGTTGTACTCCAAGTAATATGGTATCCTCTAAAAGGGGATCTGGATATTTAGCAGATTGTTAACTTCATATAAAAGTTAAAGAGTCATAAAGGAGGACCAATGATAGATACAGGCTTCCAAAGACCAAGGTTTCTTGAGTGTGATTATGAGACCTTAAAGACCAATTACGGACGTTTTACTGCCCAGCCTTTTGAGAGAGGCTACGGTGTTACAATAGGAAATGCTCTCCGCAGAATCCTTTTGTCATCCATCGAAGGAGCCGCTATAAGCAATATACGCATTCAAGGAGTTCTTCATGAATTCTCTACCCTTAATGGCGTGAGGGAAGATGTGACTGATGTGATCTTGAATCTGAAAAGCATTCCTTTGAAGCTTTCAGGCGCTGAACCCAAGGTCATGACCTTGAAAATGAAAGGAGAAGCCAAGGTCTCGGCAAAAGACATGGAATATGATGGAAATATAGAGATTCTGAATAAAGATATCAATATCGCTACTTTGGACAAGGATGGAATACTGGATATCGAGATGATCGTCAGTAATAATCGTGGGTACATTGTAGCGGATCAGAATTTTGACGAGGAATTGGGCGTGGATTATATTCCTCTTGATTCATCCCATTCTCCGGTTGTTAAAGTCAATTATAAGGTCGAACCGGCAAGAGTAGGAAAGAGGATCAACTATGAAAAACTAACTTTGGAGATATGGACGACAGGAGCTGTTGCCCCCAGTGATGCTCTGTCCCAGGCTTCAAAGATCATGAGGGATCATCTTGCTATTTTCTTGAATTTTGTCGATGAGCCGATAGAATCAGATCAGACCCCGACGAAAAAAGAGATTCCATATTCCTCTCAGTCCGATATACTTTCCAAAACCATCGATCACCTGGAACTGTCCGTCCGTTCTAACAACTGCTTGAGATCAGCCGGTATTGAGCGGATCTATGCGCTTGTCCAAAAGACGGAAGAAGAACTTCTAAAGACAAAGAATTTTGGCCGCAAGTCTTTGACTGAGATCAAGGAAACGCTGATGGGATTAGGATTGGGGCTGAATATTGATATTCACCCCAAGCTGGTAGAAAACATAGAGAAAGAGTTGAACAAAGAGCCTGAAGAAAAGGGGAACGTGGAATGAGACATCTCGTAAAAGGGAAAAAACTGCAGCGCGATTCTGCGCAGAGGCGCGCACTGCTGCGCAGCCAGGTAACGTCCTTTCTTGAAAAAGAGCGTATCCAGACCACGCTGGCAAAAGCAAAGGCTGTCCGGCCTATGGCGGAAAAGATGATAACGCTGGCAAAGAAAAATTCTCTCCATACGCGGCGCCAGGCTCTTAGTTATATCTATAAAAAAGACGTTGTAAAAAAACTTTTTAAGGATATCGGCCCCCGTTTTATGGAACGGCCTGGAGGATATACCCGGATCATAAAGGTCGGTCCACGTGCCGGTGATGGAGCGGAGATGGCTGTT
>DAOVDI010000057.1 GCA_030669585.1 Acidobacteriota bacterium | reverse complement strand
GATGGTCATGCCCGGCGATAACACCAGTATTGAGATCCAACTGATCACGGAAGTAGCCATGGAAAAGGGACAGCGGTTTGCCATTCGTGAGGGCAGCCGGACTGTCGGAGCAGGAACCGTTACAGAGATTATCGAGTAACTGAACGAACGCATATATTTGAACATAAAAGAAAAACATACTTGAGGATAGAAGGGAATCAGAGATGAGAGAGATAGTAACCATCAGATGCGAAGAGTGTAAAAGGCGTAATTACACAACAACGAGGAACAAGAAGCAGCAGCAGGAAAAGATCGAGTTAAAAAAATACTGCAGATTCTGTCAAAAACACACGCTCCATAAAGAAATCAAATAATGTGTTGAACATCCATAACTGGATTGTTAGATATAATTATGGTAGGTGAGTAGCTCAATTGGTAGAGCAGCGGTCTCCAAAACCGCAGGTTGCGGGTTCAAGTCCTGTCTCACCTGCCAAGAAGATAAAAATAGAAGAAAGGATTCATAGGTATTTAAATGACTCAGAAGAAGCGCTGGTATAAACGGTTTATTCCCTTTTTAAGGGAAGTAAGAGCCGAAATGAAAAAGGTGACGTGGCCTTCCAGACAGGAAGTCTACAGCACCACCCTGGTGGTCATTTTCACCACGATCTTTTTCGGTATTTACCTGTTCTTTATGGATCTCATTTTTTCTTGGGTCATTAAACGTGTAGAATCCATCTTTTGATTTATTGAGTTAAAAAATGGCTAAAAACTGGTACGTCGTTCATACTTATTCAGGCTTTGAAAAATTTGTGGCAGAGTCCATCCAACAACGTGCTGCTGATATAGGTATCAAAGAGCAAATCGGACAGATCATCATTCCCACAGAAGGTGTTATTGAGATAAAAGGCGGAAAAAAAGTCGTATCTACAAAAAGATCCTATCCTGGATACATCCTGATCGAAATGGAAATGACGGATGAAAACTGGTTGATCATTCGGGATACCCCCAAGGTGACAGGATTTGTAGGTTCCGGAAAAAAGCCGACTCCGTTAAATAAGGAAGAAGTCGGCCAGATCGTTGAACATATGGAAACAACGTCAGAAAAACCGAAACCGAAACACTCTTTCGAGAAAGGTGAAGCAGTTCGTATTATTGACGGTCCATTCTTCAATTTCAGCGGAATTGTTGAAGAAGTTAATCTAGAGAGAAGTACTCTTAAAGTGTTGGTCACCATATTCGGTCGATCGACTCCTGTAGAGCTTGAATTCTTGCAGGTAGAGAAAATATAGGAGGAACAATGGCCAAAAAAGTCGTTGCCAAGATCAAACTGCAGATCGAAGCAGGTCAGGCAAGTCCTGCGCCTCCGGTAGGGCCAGCATTAGGCCAGCACAATGTTAACATCATGGATTTTGTGCGTCAGTTCAATGACAAAACCGGAAAAATGGAAGCCGGAATGATCGTGCCTGTGGTTATCTCTATATTTAAAGACAGCAGTTTCACTTTTATCATGAAGTCCCCTCCAGCCTCATATTTGTTGAAAAAAGCAGCAGGGATCGCCAAAGGTTCTGGTGAGCCGAACAAGGAAAAAGTAGGCAAGGTGACAGAGGCTCAAGTCGAGGAGATTGCCAAGGCAAAAATGGTTGATCTTAATGCTTTTAATATCGAGGCCGCCAAAAATATCATCAAAGGTACAGCAAAGAATATGGGATTGGAGATTGTCAGTGGCTAAAAGAGGAAAGAAATATATCAATGCTAATAAGCTCTTGGAAAAGGAAGAGTATAAACTGGAAGAGGCAGTAGGCCTTCTAAAAAAATCCAGTTTTGCAAAATTTGATGAATCGGTGGATATCGCAATTCGTCTGGGTATCGATCCAAAACACTCCGACCAGATGGTACGGGGGACGATTGTATTACCTGCCGGGACAGGCAAGAAAAAGAAGGTTTGCGTTATTGCATTAGGTGAGAAGGTCAAGGAAGCAGAACAGGCTGGTGCAGATTTTATCGGTGGAGAAGACATGATCGAAAAAATCTCTAAAGGATGGACGGATTTTGATTCTGTTGTAGCTACTCCTGACATGATGAGGGGCGTAGGTAAACTGGGCCGTATACTTGGTCCTAAAGGGCTTATGCCGAACCCAAAATCCGGAACAGTGACCTTTGAGGTTAAAAAGGCTGTGGAGGAGATCAAATCCGGTCGTGTGGAGTTCCGCGCAGATAAAAATTCCATCATACATTCGCCGGTTGGAAAGATATCCTTTGATGAAAATAAGCTGATCGATAACATTAAATCATTTCTTCAGGCTGTTGTTCAGGCTAAACCGCCTGCGGCAAAGGGAAAATATATCAGAAATATTTATCTGTCATCAACAATGGGGCCTTCTCTGAAAGTGTCTGAGAGCGTTTTGGAAAAATAGGAGAACACAGTGAGTGTCAATCGGGAGAGAAAAGAAAAACAGGTTCAGGACATATATGAGTCTTTTGGGAAAAACGCCAGCTTTTATCTGCTGAATTTCGATAAAATGTCCGTCTCATGGGCTAATGAGTTAAGACAGAAATTACGTGAGAATTCCTATTCCATAAGGGTGATAAAAAACCGTCTTGCCATTAAAGCGCTTAAAGATGATTTTCCGAAGGAACTAAAAGAGCAGTTCGTCGGGCCGACAGCCCTTGCCTACGCGCCGGAGAATCCAGTCGGCTTGGCTAAGCTCATCAAGGAATTTTCTGTTCAGTATAAGATCCTGTCTGTTAAGGCAGCGGTATTAGATGGGCAGTATTTTCCCGGTGAAAAGTTCGATGAGATCGCCAAACTGTCATCCCGGGAAGAACTTATTGCAAAATTGGGCTATCTTATGGCTCATCCTTTGATTCAAATGTACCGGACTTGGAAAGCCCCGCTCAGTGGTTTCGGCAGGTTATTGAGTCAATTGAAAGATATAAAATAGGAGTGGAGGTATAAAATGCCAGAAGCACAGACAAAAAAAGCGAGTGATACCGCAAAAGTAAAAAAGGAGAAAGGAAAAGTGACTAAAGAAGAATTTTTTAAGCACCTTGATAATCTAACCGTTTTAGAACTGGCTGATTACATCAAGGAATTTGAGGGAAGATACGGCGTCAGCGCAGCGGCAGCCGTTCCCATGGCGGTTCCCGGTGCAGGAGCCCCTGGAACAGAAGCAGCGGAAGAAGAAGAAAAGACCGAATTCAATGTAGTCTTGAAAGAAATCGGAGACAAAAAGATCAATGTTATCAAGACAGTCAGAGAAGTGACCAGCCTCGGATTAAAAGAAGCCAAGGATCTGGTTGATAATGCTCCCAAGGAGATCAAAGAAGGCATTTCCAAAGACGAAGCAGAAGAGATTAAAGCCAAATTCGAGGAAGTGGGAGCCATTGTCGAGATTAAGTAATATTAATAAAACAAAATATAAACAAAATTTATTTTATGAGTAACGACATGCATAATGAATTGAGAAATGTTTATCGAGAAAGAGAAGATTTTTCAAAGATCAAAGGCACATTCCCAATGCCTGGCCTTCTGGCTATTCAGAAGCTTTCCTATGCTGAATACCTCCAGATGGAGTTACTTCCCGAGGAAAGGAAGGACATTGGGCTGCATGCCGCTTTTAAGGATATCTTCCCTATATCGGACTTCAAAGAGACGACCCAACTCGATTTCATCAGTTATTCTATAGGCAACTGGGAGTGTAAATGCGGACGTCTCAAAGGCGTGGAGAATTCTCGCCTGCGCTGTGAAGGATGCGGAACTTTGCTTCCCTCTGATACAGAAGTAACGGAAAATGAGATCTGTCCGTATTGCAATGCTGTGAAAAAGATTAATATTCCTTTTTGTGATCATTGTGGAGACAAAGTCGAACTGAAGATGAAGTACAGTCCGACAGAATGCCTCCAGAAGGGTTACACCTATTCAGTTCCTCTCAGAATAAAAATCCGGCTGATCAGTTGGGAAAAAGATCCTGTTACTAAAGCTAAGAGGTTGAAACACATTAAAGAGCAAGAGGTCTATTTCGGAGATATCCCATTGATGTCTGAAAAGGGCACGTTTATTTTTAATGGTATCGAGCGTGTTATTGTCAGCCAGTTACAGCGTTCGCCGGGAGTTTTTTTCAGGCCCGGGGCTCTGAAAGGGCAGTTTATAGGAAAGATCATCCCGTACAGGGGCGCCTGGGTGGAATTTGAATTCGATTCTAAGGAGTTCCTATATGTCAGACTGGACAGGAAGAAAAAATTCTTGATCACGGTCTTTCTCAGAGCCCTTGGATTCGGCGCCGATGAGGATATCATCCGGCTTTTTCACAAAACTTATAAGATCTTTCCTGAGGAAGGAAAGCTAAATTGGGAGTTGAATGAAAACCTCATCGGAAAGACTGCAGGTGAGAACATTGTTGATCCGAAATCAAAACAAGAGATCGTCAAAACCAACAGGAAGATCACAAAGGATGTTTTTGCAAAGCTGAAGAAACTAAATATTCAAAAAGTAATTCTTGCAGAAAAGGAATTAAAAGGAGCATATTCTGCTACAAAAATAGAAGAAGTCATTAAACCGAACAATGAGATCGGTGATCTTCTCCTAGAAAATCTCCGTGGCCAAACAGAACCGTTTGAAATTTTTTTCCCTGTAAATGATCAGGCCGAATATGTCATCTCCAGGACATTAACAAAGGACGTCTGTAAAGATACCAATCAGGCACAGGCGGAGATCTACAGGAAATTGCGACCAGGCGAACCCCACACTATGGAAAGCGCTCATAATCTCTTCCGGAATCTGTTCTTTAATCAACAGAAATACAACTTTTCACGCATCGGCCGTTTGAAGATGAACATCAAGCTCGGTCTTGATATTTCACTTGATGAAAAGACACTCAGTCCCACAGATTTTGTAGAAGTTATAAAGTATGTTCTGGCCCTTCGTGCCGGTGAAGGAACAGTTGATAACATCGATCATCTGGGTAATCGCCGAGTCCGTTCCATAGGCGAGCTTGTAGAAAATGCTTTCCGGATCGGTCTGACTCGCATGGAAAGAACGGTCAAGGAAAAGATGACCATCGCCACAGACCTGGCGTCGGCTATGCCTCAGGACCTGATCAATTCCAAGCCTGTTATCGCAGCGCTGAAAGAGTTTTTCGGCAGTTCTCAGCTCTCCCAATTTATGGATCAGATTAACAGTCTGGCAGAGTTGACCCACAAGCGCAGGTTGAGCGCTCTGGGCCCTGGTGGGCTCAGTCGGGAACGGGCCAGTTTTGAGGTAAGAGATATCCAGTCATCACATTATGGACGGATCTGTCCTATTGAAACACCGGAAGGTCCCAATATCGGCTTGATCTCCTCATTAAGCTGTTTTGCCCGTGTAAATGAGTTCGGTTTTATTGAAACCCCTTACCGGAAAGTCAAGGACGGCAGGGTATTGGATTATATTCGTATCATTCATCCCGGTAGCACACCGCATAAAGTGGGCGAGGTCATAGAAAGCGAGAGGCTTCTCAGAGAGATCAAAAAAGACGATAAATCTGGTAAAAAGCATAAACCGATCTTTGAACCATACAGCTTTTATCTGACAGCCTGGGAAGAAGAAAAACACAACATTGCCCAGGCCAATGCGTCCATCGATAATAAAGGCCGTTTTACAAAGGATTTTATCTCGGCAAGACAGGCCGGTAACTTTAAAATGATTGCCAAGAATCAGATCGATTACATGGATGTTTCTCCCAAACAGTTGGTTTCCCTCTCCGCTTCATTGATCCCCTTCCTGGAACATGATGACGCCAACAGAGCTTTAATGGGGTCAAATATGCAGAGGCAGGCGGTTCCGCTGCTGAGACCTGAAGCCCCTCGCGTAGGAACCGGGATCGAGCATCTGGTGGCCAAAGGGTCTGGTGATGTTATTGTCTGCAAACATTCCGGCGTGGTTGAGTTTGTGGATGCGGAGCGCATCCTTATACGTGTTGATGTAAGCAATGACCGGAAGGACATAACTGTTGGTACAGACCTCTACCTCTTAACAAAGTTTCTGAGAACAAATCAGAACACTTGTCTGACCCATCGACCATCTGTTAAAAAAGGTGATAGAGTCGAAGCCGGGCAGATCCTGGCAGACAGCTCATGCACGGACCATGGAGAGCTTTCTCTTGGCCGAAATGTTCTGTGCGCCTTTATGCCCTGGAGAGGATATAACTTTGAAGATGCGATCATAGTCAGCGAAAAGCTGATTAAAGACGATATTTTTACATCTATTCATATTGTTGAAGAGACTATAGAGGCCAGAGATACAAAACTTGGGCCGGAAGATATCACTTATGACATTCCCAATGTCCCGGAAAATCTCCTCCGCAATCTGGATGAGAACGGGATTGTACGCATCGGTGCTCATGTGAAATCCGGTGATGTCCTTGTCGGGAAAGTCGCCCCTAAGGGAGAAACGCAGCTTTCCCCGGAAGAAAAACTTCTCAAAGCTATATTTGGAGAAAAAGCTCTGGATGTAAAAGATGCCTCTCTTTATTGTTCGCCGGGAATAGAAGGAACGGTCATTGATGTGAGAATCTTTTGCCGGAAAGGGATTGAGAAAGGGACCCGGGCCAAGGCGATCGAACAGGATGAGATCTCGAAAATGAAAAGAAATCTGGATGATGAGATTAGTATCCTTGAAGAAGAAAAATGGAAAAGAGTCCGGTCTCTTTATAAAGGCGAAATTCTTGCAAAAGAATTCAAGTCCGGAGATCTAACACTGAAAGCCGGGACCAAACTGGATGCTGGGATCCTGAACAAGATCAATAGAAAAGATGGGAAGAAACTCATACTAAAAGCCAAGGCCAAACGCGAGAAACTGGGTGAAGATATCAAACTCAAGGTCCAGAGACAGATCGATGCCTTAAAAGCGATACATAAGGAAAAAGTGGAAGCGCTAAAGAAAGGCGATGAATTAGCTCCGGGCGTCATTCAGGTGATCAAAGTTTATATCTCTATGAAAAGGAAGCTTTCCGTCGGAGATAAAGTTTCCGGACGACACGGGAACAAGGGTATTATTGCCAAGATCGTACCTGAAGAGGATATGCCTCGTCTGCCTAACGGTATGCCTGTAGAAGTTGTCCTGAATCCCTTGGGCGTTCCTTCGCGAATGAACGTTGGACAGATCCTGGAGACCCATCTCGGTTGGGCCGCTAAAGAACTGGATCTCTGGATCTCCACGCCAGTTTTTGATGGTATCTCTGAAAAAGAGATCAACGGTCTTCTGAAAAAAGCAGGACTGCCGGAGTCTGGAAAAACGCCTCTATTTGACGGAATAACGGGTGAGATTCTGGACCATGAAGTGACGGTTGGATATATGTACATTATGAAACTCTACCATCTTGTTGACGATAAAATCCACGCCCGTTCAACCGGCCCTTATTCGCTGATCACACAGCAGCCATTGGGTGGAAAGGCACAGTTTGGCGGCCAAAGGTTTGGAGAAATGGAGGTCTGGGCGTTGGAAGCCTATGGCGCTGCATACACCCTGCGGGAGCTCCTGACAGCAAAGTCGGATGATGTGGAAGGACGGGCAAAAATCTATGAAGCCATTGTCAAAGGCGATTTGGATTTCACACCGGGTCTGCCTGAATCCGTGAATGTTCTCATTCGCGAACTTCAGAGCCTTTGTCTGAATGTGGAGATGGAAAAAACTGATAAAGAAGAGATCCTTCCTTGGGGCATTGATGTCCCTCAGATCCTTAAAGGAGAGGAATAATGGATGTCAGGCATATGAGAGATGATCAGTCAAAAGTAGACTTTGACCGTATAAAAATCAATATTGCGTCACCGGAAAAGATCAAAAGCTGGTCCTGGGGAGAAGTGATTAAGCCTGAAACCATTAACTATAGAACATTCAAACCTGAAAAGGATGGGCTTTTTTGTGCTAAAATTTTTGGCCCTATAAACGACTACGAATGCCTTTGTGGTAAATACAAACGCATGAAATACAGGGGTATTATCTGTGAGCGGTGCGGAGTTGAGGTTACACGCTCCAAGGTCAGGCGCGAGCGGATGGGACATATCAAATTGGCTTCACCGGTTGCGCACATATGGTTTTTTAAAGGAATACCCAGCCGGATCGGACTTGTCCTGGATATGTCCATCAAAGACCTGGAAAAGGTCCTTTATTTTGAATCCTATATCATTATTGATCCCGAGGACTCGCCTCTGCACGAAAAGCAGCTTTTAACAGAGGAGGAATTTAAAGAAGCCCAATCAGAGTATGGAGACTCCTTTCAGGTCCTGATCGGTGCCGAAGCAATAAAAAAACTTCTGAAGAAGATCGACATTAATAAAGAATCTATTTCTCTGCGCAAACTTATGAAGACAGAAACTTCCCAGCAGAGAAAATTACGTCATGCCAAACGACTTCGAATCTTCAAGGCCCTTAAAAAATCCGGAAACCGCCCGGAGTGGATGATCCTGGATGTTATTCCCATCATTCCACCGGACCTGAGACCCCTGGTTCGGCTGGATGGCGGGCGTTTTGCCACTTCAGATCTGAATGATCTATACCGCAGGGTCATCAACCGCAACAACCGGCTTAAAAAACTCATGGAGCTAAGAGCGCCTGAGCTCATCATCCGGAACGAAAAAAGGATGCTTCAGGAAGCCGTGGATGCCCTGTTTGATAATGGCAAGCGGGGCCGGGTTCATCTTGGAGCCAACAGGAGACCGCTTAAGTCTCTAAGCGAAGCGCTCCGGGGAAAGCAGGGCCGGTTCCGGCAGAACCTGCTTGGGAAGCGGGTTGATTATTCCGGCCGGTCGGTCATTGTGGTTGGTCCTGAACTGAAATTGAATCAATGCGGTCTTCCCAAAAAGATGGCTCTTGAGCTCTTCAAGCCATTCATCTTTCACAAACTGGAAAAAGAAGGACTTGTTCCCAGCATAAAGATTGCCAGAGAATGGCACGAGCAGGAACGTCCCGAGGTCTGGGATTTTCTGGAGGAAGTGGTTAAGGAACATCCCATACTGCTGAATAGAGCCCCTACTCTTCACCGTCTGGGTATTCAGGCCTTTGAACCTCTTCTGGTTGAAGGGAAAGCTATTCAGATCCATCCGCTTGTCTGTGCAGCGTTTAATGCTGACTTTGACGGCGATCAGATGGCTGTTCATGTCCCGCTTTCCGTAGAAGCCCAGGTTGAGGCGCAGACCCTAATGCTTTCGACAACGAACCTCCTCTCTCCAGCCAATGGACGTCCTTTGTCCATCCCGAGCCAGGACATGGTCCTTGGATGTTATTATCTTACATTGGAGAAAAAAGGGGAGAAAGGTGAGGGCCGGATCTTTGCATCAGAAGAAGAAGTTCTTCTGGCTTATGAAAACAAGGAGATAGGTCTTCATTCTCAGGTCAAGGTTCGGTTCACCGGACGGTTCATGGATCTGTCCTCCTATTATGATGATCAGGCTATCCTGTCCTGTCCGGTCAAAGATATCGAATGCACTCTGGTCAAGACGACAGCCGGCCGGATCACCATGAACGCGATCCTTCCGGAAGAGATCCCTTTTATCGACGGCATATTGAAAAAGAAGGGAATAGAAAATCTCGTCTATTACACCTATCTCAATGTGGGGTTGAAACCTACTATTAGTGTCCTGGACAGCATGAAAGAACTTGGTTTCAAATATGCGACTCAGGCTGGATTTTCCTTGGGAATTGATGATTTTGTCATCCCGAAAGAGAAGTATGACCTGGTCGATAAAGCACAGAAAAATGTGCAGAAGATCGAGGATAATTACCGTGACGGGAAAATTCCCGCCGGAGAACGGTTTAACAGGGTTGTTGAGATTTGGAATGAACTGACGGAAAAAGTATCCGGCGCGATGATCGATCAGATGCGCAAACAGAGTTTTGAGGGGGGAGAGCTAAATCCGCTCTTTGTCATGGCGGATTCAGGTTCCAGGGGAAACAAGCAGCAGATACGTCAACTGGCAGGTATGAGGGGTTTGATGAGTAAGCCGTCCGGCGAGATAATTGAGACGCCGATCATTTCCAATCTTCGGGAAGGTCTAAACGTTATCCAGTACTTCATCTCCACACATGGCGCCAGGAAGGGATTGGCGGATACTGCGCTCAAAACAGCAAACTCCGGGTATCTGACGCGGAAGCTGGTCGATGTGGGACAGGAAGTCATCATCGATGAGCACGACTGCGGTACTCTGAAGGGGGTTAATGTTTCAGCGATCGTTGAGAATGGGGAGTTGATCGAACCGTTTGTAGACAGGATCGTGGGCCGGACATCTCTGGAGCGGGTGCTTCACCCGGATACCAATGAAGTCATTGTGGATATGAATGAGCATATCACCGAGGAGATCGCCCAGAAATTCGAGGAACTGGGGATTGGACGGGTTAGAATTAAATCGCTTCTCACCTGTGAGTCTAAGAAGGGCGTCTGCCAGCTCTGTTATGGATGTGACATGGCCAAAGGTAAAATGGTTGAACTGGGTGAGGCGGTCGGTATTGTAGCTGCCCAGTCCATTGGAGAGCCTGGCACTCAGCTGACCATGAGAACATTCCATATAGGCGGTATCGTTATGCGTGGTGCAGAAAAATCCAGATTGGAAACTAAATATGATGGTGTGATTAGATTTAACAATCTGCTCTACGTAGTCGATCGTGAGGGAAAGTTGGTTGTTGTGAACAGAAACGCCAATATCGCCATCCAGGATCAACGCGGCCGTGAGGTGGAGCATTATCAGGTTCCTTACGGAGCTAAGGTCCTGGTCAAGGATGGGGAAGAAGTTAAAGCCCGGCAGCAATTTGCTGAGTGGGATCCATTCAGTTCTTTTATCCTGACAGAAAATTCCGGTACTGTTCATTTTTTTGATGTGGTCAAAGACATTACTATGGAGGAGGTCCAGGACGAGTTTACAGGCCTTATTAGTCAGGTTATCACTGATCCAAAGGATGAAAAACTTCAGCCGCGGGTCGAAATAATGGATGCCAAGAAAAAGGATGAAAACGAAAAACCCATCGTGCTGAAACGCTATTTTCTGCCATCCGGCGCTAATTTGGAAGTCAAAAACGGGGACAAGGTGAGTTCTGGAGATATTCTTGCCAAGATCCCGCGTGAAGCAGCCAGAACCAAGGACATCACAGGTGGTCTTCCCAGAGCTGAAGAGCTTTTTGAAGCCAGACGGCCAAAAGTGCCTGCCGTGATCTCCGAGATCGACGGAATGGTCAAATTCGGAGGGTTGATCAGAGGCCATCGCAAGCTGACAGTCCATAATGAACGAGGCGGAGAAAAGGAATATTTTATTCCTAAAGGTGCTCATATCAGTGTTGGCGAGGGCGAAAAGGTCAGAGCGGGTGATGCATTGATGGACGGGCCTATCAATCCACATGATATATTAAAAGTTCTTGGTGAAAAGGAGCTGGCGGAATACCTGCTCAGGGAAGTACAGGAGGTCTACCGGCTTCAGGGTGTTGCTATCAATGACAAGCACATCGAGGTTATCATCAGGCAGATGCTCCGTTGGGTCAAGGTTGAAGAGGTAGGAGATACGGATTTTCTGGTGGACGAGCAGGTCGACAAGTTTATATTCCAGGAAGAAAATGAGAAGATCATTGAAGACGGCGGCCAGCCTGCTAAGGCACGGCCACTCCTTCTTGGGATAACAAAGAGCGCTTTAAGCACGGATAGTTTTATTGCAGCAGCGTCCTTTCAGGAAACAACACGAGTCCTGACCGAAGCAAGCCTCTACGGCAAAGTCGACAATTTGAAACGATTAAAAGAAAATATAATAATGGGCCGGTTAATACCGGCAGGAACTGGATACAAATTCTATCGTGATGTAGAGTTGATGGAAGAAAAAGAAAAGGAAATTGAGGATGAAATCGGAGACGAGATCGATGCTCAACAACCCAGTTAGAATTTCGCCTAACTCCCTTTATATTCTTGACATACGGAAGTGATTTTGCTAATATCCCTTCATTCGTTTCGCCGATTTTTTAAATCTGAGTGGAGTTAAGAAGACATGTTTAATAATAGGAGAAAAATTATTGCCGACAGTTAATCAATTAGTCCGGAAGGGCAGAGTAACAAAAAAAGAAAAAAGCAAGTCTCCTGCCCTGGAAAGTTGTCCCCAGAAGAGGGGAGTTTGTACTCGTGTTTTTACAACTACGCCGAAAAAACCGAACTCCGCCATGAGAAAAGTAGCAAGGATCAGGTTAACAAATAATATCGAAGTGACCGGATACATCCCGGGTGTAGGGCACAGCCTCCAGGAACATTCTATTGTGATGATCAGAGGAGGACGGGTCAAAGATCTACCCGGAGTCCGGTATCATGTCATTCGGGGAACACTGGACTGTGAAGGCGTCCAGGAGAGGATGAGGGGAAGATCCAAGTACGGCAGTAAGCGTCCGAAAAAGAAGAAGATAGCAGGATAGAGATTTAGGAGAGACCAATGCCCCGTCGTAGAATCATCAAGAAGAAGAAACTTAAACCCGACTATGTTTACAGCAGTACGCTTATTTCCAAGATTATCAACTTGATCATGAAAAAAGGAAAGAAGAATGTGGCGGAAAAAATCGTGTACAGTTCCATGGATAAGATCAAAGAAAAAGTACATGAAGACCCGCTGAAGATCTATGAGAAGGCGGTTGAAAATGTCCGGCCCCTACTTGAGACCAAATCAAGAAGGGTCGGTGGAGCGACCTACCAGGTTCCTATTGAGGTTCCTGTTAACCGTTCCACGACTCTTGCCATACGTTGGATATTGCGGTTTGCGCGTGATCGGGCGGGCAAAAGCATGGTCGACAAATTGACAGCCGAAATCCTTGATGCTGTGAACCATCGGGGCGGAGCTATAAAAAAAAGAGAAGATACCCATAGAATGGCAGAAGCCAACAGGGCTTTTGCTCATTATAGGTGGTAGTTTTCCTTGTGTTGAGCCAATTTATTAGGAAAGAAATGGAGAGATATTTTAGTGCGAAAGCAGCCGATAGAGCGACTTCGAAACATAGGTATTCTGGCACATATCGATGCAGGAAAAACCACCACAACAGAGCGCATCCTGTTTTACTCCGGTATCACGCACAAGATTGGAGAGGTAGATGACGGTACTGCGGTCATGGACTGGATGGCTCAGGAGCAAGAGCGTGGCATAACGATTACGTCGGCTGCAACAACCTGTTACTGGAACAACCATCAGATCAACATCATAGATACCCCGGGTCATGTTGATTTTACAGTTGAGGTCGAACGTTCACTGCGAATATTAGACGGAGCGATAGTTATCCTCTGCGGCGTAGGAGGTGTAGAGGCGCAGACTGAGACGGTCTGGCGCCAGGCCGACTGCTACAAGGTTCCCAGGATCGTTTACGTCAACAAGCTTGATCGAGTTGGCGCGGATCCGGAGATGGCCGTGGAGGCATTAAAGAAGAGGCTTGGTGCCGATCCGCTGGTCGTTCAGATGCCCATAGGGCTGGAAGACAGCTTTCAGGGCGTGATCGACCTTATTCAAATGAAGGAGATTGATTGGGGTCAGGATTTATTAGGAACTGAGTACGAAGTAAAAGAAATTTCTCAGAAGTATAGGGAAAACACCCTGCAAAAGAGAAATACAATGTTAGAAAAATTAAGTGATGTAGACGACTCTTTGATGGAAAAATACCTCAATGAAGAGGATATTTCCAGCAAAGATATCAAAAAAGCGATCCGCAAGGGAACGATAGGTCTAAATTTTATACCTGTCTTGATGGGGGCTTCTTTTAAGAATAAGGGTGTTCATCCCCTGATGGACGCAGTGGTGGATTATCTGCCTTCCCCTGTTGATATTCCCCCTGTGCAGGGTTATCATCCGGCCAAAGGAAGAGAGGAGTTCAGAAAAGCTTCGGATGAAGAACCTTTTTCTGCGTTGGTCTTCAAAATCATGAACGATTCCTATGTGGGATCCGTTTCCTTCATGCGTATCTATTCCGGAAAAGTTAAGAGTGGTTCTGTCGTCTTCAATTCAACCAAGGAGAAGGACGAGCGAATCAACCGTCTCCTGATCATGCATTCCAATAAACGTAAAGAGGTCCAGGAAGTCCATGCTGGAGAAATTGCGGCAGTGAGTGCAATGAAAGATGTTTCTACAGGGGACACGCTCTGTCTCCGAAACCGGCCCATTGTCCTGGAATCCATAAAATTCCCAGAACCTGTTGTTTCAGCCCACATCGAACCGAGATCTCGAACAGAACATCAAAAACTGTCCGAAACGCTGAGGAAGTTATCTAAAGAAGATCCTACTTTTAAGGTGAAACTGGATACTATGACGGGTCAGACCCTGGTCTATGGTATGGGCGAGCTTCATCTGGAGGTCCTAGTGGAGCGGATGAAACGGGAATTCGGGGTTCAGGCAAAGCTGGGGAAACCACAGGTCTTCTATAAAGAAACGATCATGACATCCGCGGCTGGAGAAGGCCGGTACATCAAACAAGTGACGGGAAAGAATTTCTACGGGCACTGCAGTATTTATATCGAGACGCTTGAAAGAGGCAAGGGATTCGAATTTGTCAATCAGGCGGATGAAAAAACCATCCCCAATGAGTATGTTTCCCCTGTAGAACAGGGAATTCAAGAGGCCATGGAAATGGGGATACTAGCTGGGTTCCCTATGGTTGACTTGAAAGCAACTCTTGTTGGTGGTTCTTTTGATGAAGAGGATTCTTCTTCGCTCGCTTTTAAGATTGCTGGTTCATTTGCGTTTAAAGATGCAGCGGCCAAGGCCCAGCCGGTGATCTTGGAGCCTAGAATGAGTTTGGTGGTAGTGTCTCCAGAAGAATATACCGGGGATATTGTCAGTGATATCAATGCAAGACGTGGAAAGATAGGAGGGATGTCTTTCCAGGGCGGTTCCCGGGTGATCAAAGCCATCGTTCCACTGGAAGAGATGTTTGGATATGCCACTGCCCTTAGAACGTTAACTCAGGGAAGGGGTGTGTTTTCAATGGAGTTTTTCCGCTATGAGCCGACACCGGCTGCAGTAAAAGAAAAAATCATTGCAAAGATTGAGGGAAGGATCCCCATTCAATAATAAAGATGAAAAATAACAGGAAGGGAATGCCAATAGATAGGAGGTAAGGAATGGCAAAGGAAAAGTTTGAAAGATCGAAACCGCATTTAAACGTAGGAACGATTGGGCATGTTGACCACGGGAAGACGACTTTAACGGCAGCGATCACAAAGGTGCTGAACAAGAAGTT
>DAOVDI010000110.1 GCA_030669585.1 Acidobacteriota bacterium | reverse complement strand
TCCTCCAATGTTATTTTTATCGGAATTCATTTTTTTCCAGGTTAAACCACCATCCTCTGATCTGTAGATCTCTCCTCCTGCTGTTCTCGTTCTGGGTTTCCGGCCGCGTTCCTTTGCTCTTTTGATCTGGGATTCTGTTGGCGGTATAAGATTTGCGTTTTCTACAGTGGCATAAATGATATTGGGATCTTTCAGGTAGATATCCAGGCCGATCCGCCCCAGTTTCCCTCCGGGAAGACCGGCTGTTATTTTCGTCCATGTTTTTCCCCCGTCCTCTGATCTGTACACTGCACTCCCTGTACCGGATTTTTCAAAGGTCCAGGGAAGACGCTGTTTTTCATAAGTCGCTGCCAGAAGAATATTCGGGTTCTTTGGATTCATAACTACATCAACAACACCCACTCTTTTACTGATATAAAGTACTTTTTCCCATGTCTTTCCTCCATCAGTGGTCTTAAAAAGTCCTCTCTCTTTATTGAAAGAATACAAGTGACCAAGAGCAGCGACATAGACGATATCGGGATCCTGGGGATGGATCACAATCCGTCCGATATGGTGAGTTTCCTTCAATCCCATATGCTCCCAGGTCTTTCCACCATCGGATGATCTGTAGACACCGTCTCCCCAATAAGCGCTTCGCGAACTGTTTGCTTCGCCTGTTCCAACCCAGATGATATCAGGTGCTGAAGGAGCCACAGCGATATCACCGATGGAGATCACGTTCTGGTCATCAAAAATAGGCTCAAAGGTTGTTCCGTTGTTAACTGTTTTCCAAAGACCTCCTGACGCAGAAGCCACATAAAATGTGTATGGCTGATCTACAGGAACAGCAATATCCACAATACGGCCGCCCTGCTCTGCAGGACCTATCGCCCGATAGGAAAATATCTCAAGAAGTTTTTCATTAAATGCGGCTTTTTCTTCACCATTAGCTATTGTTCCGATCAATAGAACAAATATCAGGAGGAAAATACTGTACAGATATGTTTTACGCATAATAATTTCCTTTGCATATAAATTTATTAATAAAAGAGTATTTAAAATTATAAAACAGAGAACACAGTTTTACAAATCCAGAATGAATCGAGAAATGCGAGAAACGGTTAACGCAAGAAACGGGAAGAGTCTATTGGAGTCCATAGAAGTCTATTGGAGTCGTTGAAGTCGAAGGAGGCCCAAAGCAGCTTAGCCCAAAGTCATTTAATTTACGTCATTCCCGTGGAAACGGGAATCTAGAAGCCTGAGTAGCCAGAAATACTGGATTCCCACTCCCCGATCAGGTCGAGGACAGGCTTTGTGGGAATGACGAACCCAATGAAATCTTATCTCTTTTCACTTGAATCCTCGAACCCTTTACATAAACTACCGGATTATATATAAGAAGTTATGTTAGGTTATCGCAAATTTTTATAAATAATTCAGAGAACCTGGATTATTCACGGGTCGAGATTGCCGTAGCTGCGAGAAGTGGTTCGTGAAGCTGTATTCATATACTGCGAACGGAACACGACGAAGCCACTGCGGTGAGATCGGCTCGCCCGAAGGGTAAAAAGTTGCGATATATGAAATATATTTTTTAGATAATTGTGTTGATGTTTAAACATATCGCAAATTTTTATAAATAATTCAGAGAGGTTGAATATGGAAAATAGAATAAGAATACTAACACTTATCATTCTATTATTGGTTTTACTGCCTTTCCAGGCCTGTCGAAAAAAAGACGATAGCGGCGTTCAGGCTGTTTCCTACGATGGGCCTCCGGCGGGTGACCTCAAGATTAACTTTATGAGCCCCATCGGAAAAACCGAAAACCGTCACGAAGCAGATCAGATTGTTGTGATATTTGAAAAACCTATGGTCGAACTTAAGACACTGCCTGCAGGAAAATCCTCATCTTTCCTGCAGATCCAACCCCCTGTTACAGGAAAATACCGTTGGATGGGAACAAAAACCCTGACTTTTACTCCAGATCGGAAACTGCCTGTATCAACTGAGTTCAAAATCACTGTGCCGGCGGGAATTCGTTCGCTCGATAATTATTCACTGAAAAACGACTGGGCCTGGACATTCCAGACCATTCTTCCCAGGCTGATAAAACATTACCCGGCTAATAAACAGAATTGGATAAAACCGGATGCCTCAATACTCTTGATATTCAATCAGACTGTTGATCCTAAGAAGTGCAAAGATTTTCTCACATTGATTGAAGCCGGGGCAGATAAGGAAGAAACTGTTTTAGACTTTTCCCTGAACAACCCGAATGAAAAAAAACTCAATGACTCACGAATCAAAACACCCCCGGACCTGGTTCTTTTACTTCAACCAAAAAGACCCATGAAACCGGGTTTCAGCTATTATGTCGAGATCAAAGCCGGCCTTTATGGAAAAGAAGGGCATTTAGGAATGGAAAAAGGCCGTCTTTTCACTTTTAATATATATAAAAAATTTGAATTTATTGAGATGGTAAATAAAAACAGAATCCTTCCAACGGATTCACTGAATTTGCGATTCACCAACCCTGTTTATTATAAGGAATTAATAAAAAGAATAAAGTTTGAACCCTCTGTCCCTATCCCTGACTATTATCAAGATTGGGAACACTCCAACTCTACCATCTGGCTGAATCTTCTTTTTCAACCTGACACCGATTATTCTGTGGTCATTGAGAAGGGATTAACTGATGAGTTCAATAACACATTAAATGAAAAGATCCAGCTGAAATTCTCAACATTCTCTTATCCTCCATCTGTCTGGATGACAACCGGCCATGGAATCCTCGAGTCCTATGGTGACCTGAAATACCCTGTTTTTGCAATCAATTCAGAAAAAATAGTCTTTCAGGCCGCAAATGTTCCTAAAGATCGTGTTATTCCTCTTCTTAAAACGAATAATATTTTCTGGTCAAGCGAACGATTCGACCGTAAAAATTTTTTCCAGGTTGATAAACTACTGACTCTTGATCTTCCAAGAAACAAACGCAAGGTCTATCCCCTGGAAATCAAAGACCTCCTGACAGAAGGCAGCGGATTGATCTTTGTTCAATTGGATACCTTTGCTAAAGAAAAATGGGAACGTTATCCTAAGGTTTTTCTTCAAGTCACAAACCTGGGCATCAGCGCAAAATTTTCTCCGGACAACAATCTGATCTGGATAACGGAATTAAAATCCGGGCTTCCCCTGGCCGGGGCTTTGGTTGAGATCCGGGATAGCAACAATAAAGTAAAGTGGCGCGGACAAACGGATAAGGAGGGAGAAGTAGAGAGCCCGGGCTGGAAATCATTGAAGATCAAAAGCGCCAACAAGTGGTCCAAACCAGAGCAATGGATCTTTGTACAAAAAGATAAAGATAGTGCTTTTCTTTCCTCCGAATGGGGAACAGGGATCTACCCCTATCGTTTTGGCATCGACTATGACTGGAATCCACAACCCGAGACACTGCATGGATATGTCTTCACAGACAGAGGCATATATCGTGCCGGAGAAGAGGTCCATCTCAAGGGGATTATCCGGGAACAGCAAAAAGGAGAATGGCGGCAATTATCCAACAGGAAGATCAAATGCACTATTCTAGATCCCTTTTCAAAAAAAGTGCTTGAAAAGCATATGCGCCTCGATGATTACAGTTCGTTTGCTCTTGATTTCAAGACAAGTCCAGAGGCAGCCCTGGGATATTACTCTGTTCGCGCAGAAATTCAGGGAAGCAGCTCAAAGATGCCTGTATCAACAATCTATGCATCATTTCGTGTGGAGGCTTTTCGTCCTGCCGAATTCGAGGTTCTCCTTTATACACCGCAAAAAAGCTTTGTTTTCGGTGATAAATACAAAGCAGAAGTAAATGCCAATTATATGTTCGGCGGAGCTATGGCTGATCAAAAGATCAAATGGCATCTCCGCCTTAATCCATCGCGATTTTCTCCTCCCGGTCACAAAGGATTTATTTTCGGTAATCAGATCGATCATTGGGAGCGTTTTGAAAGAGACCAAAGCCGCCTCCTGGCATCTGGAGAATCGGAGCTTGATAAAAATGGAACTATCCAAATTAATGCAAAGCTTCTCGCAGAAAAAGAAAAGGACTCTATGTCCGCCTCTTTGGAAGCAACTGTAACAGGTCCCAGCCGCCGTTCTTTATCAAGCCGTATAAATACGATCATCCACCGCGGCGAATATTACATCGGACTCAGACCGAACACCTCATTTCTTAAAAAAGGCGATGAATATACAGTTGAGGTCATTTCTGTCGAACCCTCCGGGGAAATTGTTGCCGGAAAAAAGATCTTGCTGACTCTTTTTAAGAGAGAATGGCATTCTGTTAAAAAAGAGGAGATGGGCGGACGTTTTAGATGGGTTACTGAAAAGAAGGACACAGAAATCGACCAGAAGAAGATCACAACCAGAAACATGCCTGACAACGTGTTTTTTACGGTAAAAAAAGCAGGATTTTATATTATAGTTTCTGAAAGTACTGACAGCAGAGGCAATCCTATCACCACTTCCACTTATTTTTACAGCACCGGAGATGATTATATTCCGTGGGAAAGGCAGGATGACGATGCTGTTGAGCTTATTCCTGACAGCACCTCCTACAATCCTGGGGATACGGCCAAGATCCTTGTTAAGTCCCCTTACGAAAAAGCCAAAGCTCTGATCACGATCGAGAGAGAATTCGTCATGGACAGCAGGGTTGTAGACATTGTTGGCAGTTCTTCCCAGGTCGATATACCCATTCAACCCGGACATATCCCCAATGTTTTTGTTTCTGTACTCCTCATCCAGGGAAGGACGTATCCGGAAGCCCTGGATAAAAAAGAAGACCTCGGTAAACCCTCTTTTAAGATCGGTTATGTCAAACTCAACGTCGACCCATCCGAACGGCGTCTTTCTATAGAAACAACTATGGATAAGGATCATTACAAGCCAGGCGAAAATGTCACAATACGGTTAAAAGTGAAAAATTGGAAAAAGGCCGGCACAAAAGCCAGCCTGTCCATTGCGGTTGTTGACCTAGGTGTTTTAAGCCTCATCGGATTTCAAACACCAGACCCTTTTACATCCTTCAACCAACAAAAGCCGTTGTCGGTTCAAAGCTCGGAAATACGGCAGCATCTTATCGGACAAAGGGTTTACGGAGAGAAAGGAGATGACGAGGGTGGAGGCTCCGGCAGCAGGATGATGGCAAAAGCGCCAGGGATGAGTGAGATCGAACTCAGGGGAAATTTTAAATTCACTGCTTACTGGAATCCTTCCGTTATCACGGATGAAAACGGGGATGCTCAGGTTGATTTTACACTTCCTGACAATCTGACAACATTCCGCATAATGGCTGTTGCCCAAACAAAAGATTCCCGTTTCGGGCGCGGGGAGACGACATTCCGTGTATCCAAACCGCTGCTTCTTCAGGCTGCTCTCCCCCGCTTTGCGCGTGTGGGCGACCATTTTCAAGGAGGTATCGTTATTCAAAACCATTCAGACAAAAAATTTGATGTTTCTGTCACATGTGAAGCGGACGGTATTCTTTTGCAAGAAAAAAATGTTCTGCGTACTATATCTCTGGAACCGGGCGAAGGACATGAAGTTCTTTATGACTTTCTAGCAGAAAATCCAGGGGAGGCAAGGTTTGCTTTCAGGGCAAAAATGGGCAATGAAACCGATGGTCTGGAAATTAAAATACCTGTAACACTTCCCCGCCCAACGGAAACAGTAGCATTGTCTGATAAATGCCTTGAATCTAAAGAAGAAAAAATCAATATCCCTGAAAATGTTTACATTTCAGAATCCCGCCTCGCGATCCTTGGTTCATCCAGCGCTCTAACAGGCCTTAAAGGAAATGTTGATTTTCTTTACAGATATCCCTATCCCTGCCTTGAACAGCGTCTTTCTTCCATACTTCCCTTTATCGTGGGAATGGAAGTGATCGTTGATTTCAAACTTACTCCTCTCAGCAAAACAGCCATGCGAAAACATGTTCAGAAAAATATAAAGGATATCTATTCTTACCAGAAAGAAAGCGGCGGATTCGGTTTATGGCCTGACTCTCAGCGTGAAAGTCCCTTTAATTCATGCTATGCAGCCTTTGTCCTTGCTGAAGCAGAGAAGGCCGGTTATGACGTGGATTCCCGGATAACAGGAAGCCTGATAAACTATCTGAAGAATATAATCCGGGGACGAATTAATAATCAGTCCTATCCGTACCCCACGCGTATCTGGTCAACATCCAGGGCATACGCCCTTTATGCCCTGGCCCTTCTTGGAAAACCTGAACCGGCATTTGCAGAAAAACTCTATAAAGAAAGAGAGGACCTGTCCATGTTCGGACAAACACTGCTCCTTAAAGCCCTTTATCACGGTAAAAGCTCTTTGACAGCTCAAACAACACTGCTTCAAGAACTTATGAATAAAATCAAAGTCACCGTAAATCTAGCACATTTCGAGGATGATGAAGGGAGAAGCGGACGATGGATCTATTCTTCGAACATGCGCACAACAGCTCTGTTACTTCAGGCTCTGACCGAAACTGGTTCTGACCACCCGCTTGTCCATTCCATCGCACGATGGCTCGTGGAAAAAAGAAAGACAAAAAAATGGATGACCACACAGGAAAATGTTTATGTGTTCTATGCTCTCAACTCTTTCTACACAAAATATGAAAATGTCCAACCGGATTTTTCCATTGATATTTCCCTGGCAGGCAAACGAATCATTAAGGACATTTTTAAAAATGAACGCAGCAAGGTGGTTCAGTCAGAACTATCGGTCAGCTCGCTGAAACCCGGCAAGACAGTCCCGTTTAAGATCAAGAAAAAGGGAGACGGGACTTTT
>DAOVDI010000170.1 GCA_030669585.1 Acidobacteriota bacterium | reverse complement strand
ACACAACCGCAATTGGATCCTACAGACAAAGATGCGCAAAAATTGATTAAAAACGGATATTTAATCCTTGAAGGTGGATACATTTCTCTTCAGGCAGAAAGCCATCCCCTCGAATTTCGAAAAGTCGAGATCAAGGTTTTACATAAATAGAAGTCTATCTTCTTCAGATGTATGTAAAGCCACTTTATTGATATCTAAAAATGAACAAATCACGTACAAAATCCCACAGTCAAATATTGTCGTTTCCTAACAATATCGCGGGCACCACCGCCTGGCATCATATAGCTTTATTAAAATAACCCAAAGAACACAACGAACCTAATAAACTCAACAAACTCTTCTTGACTTCGACGACTCCTATCGACTTCAATAGACCTCTAAGGACTTCTATAGACTGTTTTTCCTTGGCCTCTCCTCGACCCGCGAATAATACAGGTTAGATAATTGCAGGGAATGTGTCAAAATATTTGTTCAATTTTTTTTTCACTTAAGACTGAAAATATTATAAGATTTTCAGATACTGCCTTTACACTAAAAAAAAGGAGTGAAAACAAAATGAAAACAAATCGATCCGGAATAATATTTCTGAGTATACTGGGATTTATTTTAATCTCTTCCTGTGCCAGGCAGGTGCAGAAGGACTATCTTATCCAGCCTGTCTCGTTTACCAATGTCCACATCAATGATGATTTCTGGACGCCCCGCATGGAGACAAACCGAATGAAAACCATTCCACATGCTTTTGCAAAGTGCGAGGAAACCGGAAGGATGGATAATTTCGCAATAGCTGGCGGGCTTAAAAAAGGTGAGCAGAAAGGGCTTTATCCTTTTGATGATACGGATATCTATAAAACGATAGAAGGGGCTTCCTATGCGCTTATGCTTTACCCTGACCCTGAATTGGAGAAGTATCTGGATGATCTGATCAGACTGATCAGCGCTGCCCAGGAAGATGATGGCTATCTCTACACGGCAAGGACCAACAAGGCTGATAGATTAATAAACTGGTTTGGTGATGAACGCTGGATCAAGCTGAAGGGCAGTCATGAGCTTTATAACGCTGGTCACATGTATGAAGCTGCAGCAGCACATTTTCAAGCTACAGGCAAACGCTCATTTCTGGATGTTGCCCTTAAAAATGCGGACTTGATCAGAAGGACTTTCGGCCCGGGCAAACTCAGAATCCCTCCCGGCCATCAGGTCATCGAGATGGGTCTGGCCAAATTGTACAGGGTTACTGGAGAAGAAAAATACCTGGATCTCGCTAAATTTTTCTTGGATGTTCGAGGAAAGCCGTTGGATGGCCGCGAGCTCTGGGGAGAATACAACCAGGACCATAAACCGGTGCTAGAACAGGACGAAGCAGTGGGGCATGCTGTGCGCGCCTCTTACATGTATGCGGGCATGGCTGATGTGGCGGCGCTGACAGGAGATAAAGATTATATCAAAGCCATAGACAGGATATGGAATAATGTTGTCGGGAAGAAACTGTATATAACAGGCGGCATTGGGGCCAAGGGGTCTGGTGAGGCTTTCGGAAAAAATTATGAGCTTCCCAACATGAGCGCCTACAACGAGACGTGTGCTGCCATCGGGAATGTTTACTGGAATTTCCGTTTGTTTCTGCTGCATGGTGATGCCAGGTACATCGATGTGATGGAAAGAACCCTTTATAATGGGCTGCTCTCTGGAATTTCTTTGGATGGCAAGCTGTTTTTCTACACCAATCCTCTTGAATCCGCAGGACAGCATGAGCGCAGACCCTGGTTCGGATGCGCCTGCTGTCCTGGAAATATTACAAGGTTTATGGCTTCAGTGCCGGGATATGTTTACGCCAACAGAAAGAATGACATTTATGTCAATCTTTACACTTCAAATGAAGCGTCTATTGAGCTGAAAAGCCAGGCAGTTTGTATTAATCAGGAAACCAGATATCCATGGGATGGGATGGTCAGATTTGTCTTGAACCCACAGATATCCGGAAGGAAATTAACTATTTATCTGAGGATTCCGGGGTGGGCTCAGGATGAGCCCGTTCCGGGCGGTCTTTACAGTTTTATTGATTCTGTTGAAGAAGAAATTACTATAAAGGTCAACGGCCAAAAAGTCTCTCTTGAAATAAAGCAGGGATATGCCCGTATAAACCGGGCCTGGTATCCTGGAGATGAAGTCGAGTTGAATATTCCCATGCCGGTGCGGCGAATATCAGCACATGAGAATGTGGAAGCTGGCCGGGGACGCGTAGCGCTTCAGCGCGGGCCCATTGTTTACTGTGCTGAGTGGTCTGATAATAGGAATGGGCATATCAGAAATATCATTCTTCCTGATGATGCCGTGCTTTCCTCTGAATTCAGACCGGATTTTCTTAAAGGGGTCCAGGTTATTTTTGGCAGATCTCAGGGATATGAAGCAGGAGAACTTGAGGGAGAAGTCAAAAAAACAGTGCAGGATCTATTGATGATCCCCTATTATGCCTGGGCGCACCGTGGGAAGGGTGAGATGTCTGTATGGCTGGCAAGAGAAGAGACCGCTTTCTGAAATGAAAAATAATATCTGCCCCCAATGCGGAACGGACAACATCGCTCCTGTGGAACAGGAATATAAGACCGAATACCCGTTATGGACGGCTTTTATCGCTATTTTCTTTTTTATCGCTATTTTTTTGATACTGTTCTTTGTCCTCCTGCTTCATCCCGTCATCATGATCCTGCTGGTCATAGCGGTCGTATGCAAGCTTTTGAGTTTAAAAAGCTCTCAT
>DAOVDI010000051.1 GCA_030669585.1 Acidobacteriota bacterium | reverse complement strand
CAGATGCAAGGCATGGCGGGTGAAGCTGTGGTTATCCACCGCAAACCCGTCATAACGCAGCAGATGTGCCGATATTCAGCCCGCCTGAAAGGGAAAAAATGCCGGTAATAAAATTGAGATATTACAGATATGTCACAGAATAAAGTTATGGCGGAAATTGTTCGACTAAAAAGCCTGACTGGATTATATATAAGAAGTTATGTTAAGTTATCGGCAGTTTTTATGAATAGTGTAGGATAATAAAGGCATCGAATATTTTTATGAATAGTTCAGGAAGAATTTGGAGGTTGATATGATGAAAAAAACATATTCTTTTTTAATAGGGATTGCCATAATAGTGATTGCTGCTTCACAGTTATGTTTGGCATCTGGATTTAAAGGACAAAGTGTTTCTCTTGAATCCGTTCTTCCGGAATTGGATTCATGGGAATTATCGGAAGAGGCAGAGTCTTTTATACCAGAGTCGCTTTTTGAATATATCAATGGCGCAGCAGAGATATATATTTCCTATGATTTTAAAGAATTGATCGTAGCTCAATATAAGATCAAAGGTGGTGAAGCCAACATTTCAGTGGAGATTTATGATATGGGAACAGGAGAGAATGCATTCGGCATATACGGAGCTGAACGATTTCCGGACAATCACTTTATATCCGTCGGTGTCCAGGGTTATATTGAGGATGATACCCTTAATTTTCTGATCGGGTCTTATTATGTGAAGCTGCTCTGCTTTGATGGAGGAGACAAAACCAGTAAATTTCTGATGGCAATAGCCAAAGACATAGTAAGTAGAGTTGAAGACAGAGGGAATTTTCCTCCTCTGATCGAAATGTTTCCAAAACAGAGGTTAATCCCCAACAGTGAAAAATATTCTCTCAATAATTTTTTGGGATATTCCTTTTTCAGTAACGGTTATCTTGCCAACTATCAGATCGATGATCTTGAGTTTGATTGTTTTATAATTCGGGCAGTGGACGAAAATTCAGCGAAGAATATGGCGGAACGTTTCTTGGAGCGGAAGAAAGACCTTCCTATCAAGAAAAGACCGTTTGGATTTGTCATCAAGGACAAATACTACCACAATGTCTATCTTGCTGTTGTGAAGAATTATGTCTGCGGTGTTATGAAGATCAAAGAAGGATCTGAAAAGATCGGCGCCGAGTATTTAGATCGTCTAGTGAAAGCACTAAGGGAAAAAGATTAAGAAAAAGGGATTGAGGCGAGGCCAAGGAAAAACAGTCTATAGGAGTCCATAGACGTCCATAGAAGTCTATTGAAGTCTATAGGAATCAATTCTTTTCACTCGAACCCTTGAATCCTCGAATCCTCTCTTTTCCCGTGCTAACGGGAATCTATATAGTCCTTGAGTCTCTGAAATTCCTTGCCTAGTATAAGAAGAACGTCTTTTGCTTTATTAATGTCTTTATCCTGCCCTGCACACTCCATCTGATAGGAAATTTCTTTAAGTCCGATCAGACTCAGATTTGCTGAAGAGCCTTTTAGCGTGTGGCCGATATCTTTTATGGATTGACAATCCCCTTTGTGGATAGCGTCCTGAAGCTTTTCGAAATGGTTGGAAAATTCTGTTGTATAAAGTTCCAGCAGCTCATTGAGAAAATCCTCATCTCCTCCGATTCTTTCCAGTGCAGATGCGTAATCGATAGGGGAGACATCGGATTGGTTTTGTTGGTCACTCATTCTGATTTCCTTTATTGATTTTGTATTTTTTTGGAAATAATAAAACAGTTTCGGCCTTTTTTCTTAGCATTCAGCAGGGCCTTGTCACTTTCGGATATCAATTTTTCCGCAGGAGTGTCCGGAGCGGATTCGGAAGACGCTCCTCCTAAACTGATTGTTACATGGATTTCGGCTTGAGAAGTCTTGATTTTTTTCCTATTTATACTTTCCTGCAGACGTCTACCAACAAAATCCAGATTTACAAGATTGCAATTGGGGAGGATGATAAAAAGTTCGTCCCCTCCATAGCGGCCGACCTTATCATATTTACGAACATTTTTTTTCAGACGGGATGCAATCTCAGTGAGAACAACGTCTCCTGCCTGATGGCCATAGGTGTCATTGACCCTCTTGAAATTATCGATATCGGTTATGATCACACCCAGAGGAAGATGCTGTCTTGTACTGCGGATGATCTCTTCGTCAAGGATCTGGAAAATCGCCCTGCGATTCCAGAGTTTTGTCAATTCGTCGTGTGTAGCCATCTCTTGCAATTTATTTTGGGATTCCAGAAGCTGGGATTCCAGAAGGATTATTCTTTTTCCTGTCTCGAGACGAGCTTTTAATTCATGCGGGTTAAAAGGCTTGGTCACATAATCATCCGCGCCTGCAGTTAAACCTTGAATAATATCTTTTGGATTATCTTTTGAGGTCAGCAAGATGAGATAAATGTATCTGTCTCTTTTTTCCTGGCGGACTTTTTGGCAGAGTTCAGGACCGCTCATCCCGGGCATGATCCAATCCAGTACGGCCATGTGAATATCGCCGGTTTTTAAGATTTTCCAGGCCTGCTGCCCGGTGTCTACGGTGACAATATTATAACCCCAGCCTCGAAGATTTTTTTTTAAAATTTCCATGGTTACTTTATCATCTTCGGCGATCAAAACTTGGATTGCAACCCGGTTATTTTGATGTTTTATTTGGTCCTTCATTCTGATTATTGTTACAAAGAATTCATTCAACTTCAAGAATTATTTGACCTAATCTATTTGATAAATGGGAAATATGTTTTATAATAAATCCGGTATGAACAGCAGTAAAATAGCAACAGGTTCACTGTTCCTCATCGTTATCTTTATTTCAGGGGTTGTATTAAAATTGGCGAGACCTGTATTGATCCCGTTTTTTCTTGCAATTTTTCTCTCATTTGTCCTTTCGCCTGTGCTCAAATTTTTCACCCGGCTAAAAATACCCAAAGCTGTTTCCATTTTATTTATCCTGTTATTCACCTTTTTTTTCCTTTATCTTTTAGGAAGTCTTTTTTATTCCAGCGGCAAGGCATTCGCATCCGGATTCCCTCTGTATGGAGAGAAGATCGGTTCGATCCTGAGTTCGATCCAAGAGAAAGTGAATATCCCCAATCTGGAGTGGGAAAAGATCGATTGGTCTGAGCAGTTAAATGTCAACAGGATCGGATCCATGTTTTTATCATCACTCGGGCCATTCTTTTCTTTTTTTTCCAATCTGTTCCTTATTCTGATATTCCTGGTTTTTATCATGGCGGGCCGGGGAAATACCAGGCTGAAAGTTGAAAGAGCTTTTACGAAATCCAGATCAAAAAAGATCATTCAGATCATTGATAAGATCGATAAAAAGATCCAGAAATACCTGGCGATAAAAACTGTAGTTAGCTTAATAACCGGAGTGTTTGCCACCGTGGTTCTTCTGCTATTCGGAGTTGATTTTGCAATTGTATTTGGATTTTTAACATTTCTGCTCAATTATATCCCTAATGTTGGCTCTATTATTGCAACAGCTTTCCCTGTTTTGATCGCAGCATTCCAGTTCGACAGTATATGGCCGGCCTTCTGGGTTTTTCTTATCTTGATCTTCATCCAGATGGTTATGGGAAATCTTATTGAACCTCGTTTGATGGGAGAAGGGCTTGGGCTCAGCCCGCTTGTCATTCTGTTTTCTCTTTTTTTCTGGGGATGGCTGTGGGGCATACCCGGTATGCTTTTGGCTGTTCCGATAGTGGCTGTCATCAAGATCGTGTGCAGCAATGTCCCCTCCATGAATTTTGTTGCAGAGCTTATGAGCAAGTAAAATCAAAAAATCCTCGAACTCTTTTTATAAATAATTCAGGTCAATCATGATGTTTTTTAAGCATGAAAGTATCCGATGTCAATGTTTTAATCTTCTTGCCCATGAGATTTTTTAAGGCTCGCTGAGCCGCTTTCTGCTCAGCGTCCTTTATAGAATTTCCGCTGGCTTTTGCCAGCTTTTTTCCTTCTGAGAAGACTTCGATTGTAAATCTTTTTTTGTGGTCAGGTCCCCTGGATCTGATGATCTTATAAAAAGGGGCCTCAAGACCTTTTTCTTTTTGAAAGTGTTCTTGAAGAGCGGATTTGTAATTGTTGATAAGAAATCGATCTAAATCGACTTTTTGAAAGAATGTTTCAAGATGTGCCGTAATGAAACGGGACGCTTCTTCGATACCGCCATCCAAATAAATGGCTGCGATAATGGCTTCAAATGCTCCGGCCAGAATAGTCCTTTTTTTCCGGCCGCCGCTTTTTTCCTCCCCTTTACCGAGAGATAAATATTGGTGAAGTTTGATTTCTTTGGCAAATAAACTGAGGGATGAGGTGCTCGCAACCGCTGCCTTGAGTTTGGATAATTCTCCTTCAGAAAGGCCTGTGTATTTTGTGAAGAGAAAATCAGCAACAACTAACCCAAGGACAGAGTCACCTAAAAATTCGAGAACTTCATTATCCTGATGCTCTTTAGGTTGAGTCTCGTAAGCATAGGAACTGTGTGTTAAAGATAAGGTAAGCAATTTTTGGTCTTTAAAATGGTAATGGATATTGGATTCGATTGCGGAGAGTTTATTTTTCATGCGGGATTCAGAATAAATTTTATATTTTAACTTTGTGGACGATTTTCCCGCTTACAATGGTGATTTCCGGAATGCCCTTTACAGCCCATCCGTTAAAAGGGGTGTTGCGGCTCTTGGAAAAAAAATTGCTGGAATCAATGGTATAGCTGGCGCTTAGATTTAATACAGTCAAATCCGCATCCGTTCCAATATCGATTCTGCCCTTGTTTTTAAGGCCAAGGATCGTTGCCGGGTTTAAAGACATCATCTCAACAAACCGCTGCAAACTGATCAGACCGGGATTGACAAGTTTGTCCAGAAGGAGTGGAACTGCAGTTTCAAGACCGATAATTCCAAAAGGCGCATAATCAAATTCAACTTCTTTTTCGTCAGGAGTATGAGGAGCATGGTCGGTTGCGAAGGCATCTATTGTCCCATCCAACACTGCAGCCAGAATGGCTTTTTTGTCTTTCTCGCCGCGCAATGGAGGTTTCATCTTGAAGTTTGTGTCATAAGTTTGCAGGTTTTTATCTGTCAGAAGGATGTGGTGGGGAGTGACTTCAGCAGTAATACGGATCTTCCTTTTTTTTGCCGCTTTGACAAGACTTACTGATCTTTTGGTGCTGATATGAGCGATGTGGATCCTAGCCTCCAGATATTCAGCTAATAAAATATCCCGTGCGATCATCACTTCCTCAGAAGGGGAGGGAATACCATTTAGACCCAGAATATTAGAGTAATGTCCCTCATGCATGACGCCATCAGCACTCAGTTCTTTATCTTCGCAGTGGTCGATGATTAGAGATCGGGAGATTTTTGCATATTCCATGGCCCTGCGCATGATCTGGCTGTTGGAAACAGGTTGTCCATCGTCAGAGAAAGCGATAGCTCCCGCGTCGATCAGATCAACCATGTCCGTGATTTCTTCTCCCTGAAGTCCTCTTGTCACTGCTGCGATGGGAAAAACATTAACAGGAGCTTTTTTACTTGCTTCATTCAGAATGAATTCCGTGACGCCCCGGCTGTCGTTGACTGGGGAAGTATTGGGCATACAGGCTATTGAAGTGAATCCTCCTCTGGCTGCGGCTTGGGTCCCTGTTCGTATGGTTTCCTTATATTCCTGGCCTGGTTCGCGCAGGTGAACATGCATGTCGATAAATCCAGGTGCGACAACTCTTCCAGGGACATCAAGAGTGTGGGCATTGTCGTCCTTGATCAGGGGCTTAAGATCTATGATTTTCCCCTTATCGATCAAAATGTCCAGGATTTCATCTTTGCCGGAAGCAGGATCGATGACTCTTCCGTTTTTAATCAGTAGCTTCACGTTCTTTTCCTCCTAGCAGCAGGTAGAGAACTGCCATTCTGACAGACACTCCGTTTTCCACTTGCTTCAGAATGACTGATCGGTCGGATGAAGCCAGGTCAGATGTCAGTTCAACTCCCTTGTTGACAGGGCCGGGATGCATAATGATCACCTTTTTCTTGGCTTTTTTCAATTTTTTTTCGGTGAGACTATAAAGAAATCTGTATTCCCTGATAGAGGGGTAGCTATTCTTCTGCTGACGCTCTTTCTGGATCCTGAGCATCATGATTACATCTGCGTCCTCAACAGCTCTGTCCATATCATAATTGACTTCCACTTTGAACTTCTCTAGAGATTCAGGAACAAGTGCAGGAGGGCCGGAGAGAATTATGTGAGTTCCAAGCTTATGCAGGCAAAGAATATTTGACCGCGCTACACGGCTGTGCAGGATATCACCGACAATGACGACCTTCAATCCTTCGAATTTCTTTTTTTTCTGCTTAATAGTGTAAGCGTCCAGTAAGGCCTGAGTCGGATGTTCATGGGCGCCATCTCCGGCATTGATGATATGAGAGCGGCAGAACGTACTGACATAATGGGGGGCTCCTGCAGCTGTATGCCTGATGATAATGGCATCTGCGTACATCGCTTCTAGATTTTCAACAGTATCTCGCAGGCTTTCGCCCTTGAGCACACTGCTGGCCTGGCGGTTGAAGTTGATGATGTCAGCACTTAATCTTTTCGCAGCAAGTTCGAAAGAGCTGCTGGTCCTGGTGCTGGGCTCTAAAAAAAGATTGATGATGGTTTTTCCTCTTAGCACTGGGACTTTTTTCACATCCCGAGTTGAAATGCCCTCCATTGATTCTGCGGTTTCCAGAATTGTGAGGATGTCTTTTTTTGATAAATCTTGAATTCCCAGAAGATGTTTATGAAAAAAAGGCACTCTGTCCTCCTACTGTATTTCAATCGGCTCTGTTATCAGCACCTCATCGATATTGTCGAGTTCTTTGAGCCGAACTTTGACATTTTCCCTCCTGGAGGTGGGAAGAAATTTCCCTGTGTAGTCTGCCTGTATTGGAAGTTCACGGTGGCCGCGGTCGATGAAAACAAGGAGTTGGATGGATCTAGGGCGGCCCAGATCGAATAGGCTGTCCATGGCAGCGCGTATGGTTCTGCCTGTAAAAATCACGTCATCTACAAGGAGGATATCCTTATCTGATATGTCAAATCCTATTTCAGTCTTTTTAATGATGTGTTGTTTGTTCAGGTCTGAAAAGTCATCCCTGTACAAAGTCGCATCCAGGATTCCCAGAGGGACATCTTCATCTTCAAGGTTTTTGATCAGCTTTTGTATGCGCCTTGCAATATGGACTCCCCGTGTTCTGATTCCGACGATCACAAGCTGATTCAGATTTCTGTTGCGCTCGATGATCTCTGTGGTGATTCGCTGGAACACTCTTTTGATTTTTTTGGCATCCATGATACGTGCTTTGATTTTTACATCCATCAATTGACTCCTGACAAGATTCTTGTTCTATTTGGAAAAAATGTCAAGCTTGGACTTTATTCATTGACTTTATTCACATGGCTTATTTATAAAATAGGATTTGGCGTGTTGTAAATCAAGCTCGATCTGCTGTTTTAATTCCTCCGGCGAATCAAATCTGATCTCGTTCCTGAGTTTCTTTAAAAAGCAGATTTCCAATTCTTCTCCGTAAAGATCTTGATCAAGACCGATCAGGTAGGTTTCGATATGGGTTTTGTCTTGTTGAAAAGTTGGGTTGGTTCCGATATTGGTCAGAGAAGGAAAGCGTTTCCCTTTCACTTCTGTTCGCGTCAAGTATACTCCTGATGGCAGTAATTCATTAGAGGTATGAATGTTGGCTGTGGGAAAGCCAAGGGTTCTTCCTTTGGAACGGCCCTTTATAACATGTCCAGATATCCTGTATGGCCGACCAAGGAGGATATTAGCCTTTTCTATTGCACCAGCCTCAAGGTATTGGCGGATCTTGCTGCTGCTGACGATTTCTCCATTTTTCAGTACAGAGGGGATTGGGGAAATACGAAAGCCGTGGGAGAGACATAAAATGTGAAGCATGTCGATATTGCCTTCACGATTTTTACCGAAGAAAAAGTTATCACCTACAACAATTTCTTTGGCATGAAGAGTGTTTATCAGGATATCGACAACAAAATCTGTGGCGGATACCTGCGCAAAATGGAGATCAAAATGAATGATAAATAAAGTATCGATCTGAAATTTTTTAATGCTTTCGATCTTTTGATCTGTCGTTTGGATCATTGATATTTTGTCTTTGCCAAGAACATTTTGCGGATGAGGAGAAAAGATCACAACAGATGAAGGAAAATGGAGTTGCTTTGCGCGTTGATGGAGAAAATGCAAAATTTTTTGGTGTCCGAGATGAATCCCATCGAAATTGCCAATGGCAAGGACTGTTTGTGTGCTGAATGAGGGTATGTTATCCAAGCCGCGAATAATTTTCATTTGATGAAACGAAAAAAAATATTACAATAATACTAATACTTAATCAAGGAAACAGGGCTATGAAAAAGCAAACAAAATTAAATGACAGGCAAAATCTCTTTGATGGTTTTGTCCATGCAGAGCCGGCTCTGTTCAATGCCTTTCAGATCGGTCAGAAGGTTTCCTCTGTAGGATTTGACTGGGAGAAACCAGAGAATGCCATAGAAAAAGTCAAAGAAGAAACCATAGAATTAGGGGATGCGATCCGTGTGGGAAATCGGGAAGATATTATTGAAGAAATGGGTGATGTCCTATTCGCGGTTGCAAATGTTGCCCGTTTGCTGGGAATCAATCCCGAACTGGCCCTGCGTCAGTCCAATCAAAAATTCATGAAGAGATTTTTATACGTGGAAAAGGAACTCAAACTTCAGGGGAAAAATCTGAAAGATGCTTCCCTGGGAGAAATGGATTTGATATGGGAAAAATCTAAGTCTGTCGTGTAAGGAGTTTATTGTGATTTTGTCCGTTGCAGGAGGCTTGCCTTGATGAATTCATCCAGATCGCCGTCAAGAACCTTGTTCACATCGCTGATCTCCACTCTGGTCCTAAGATCTTTGACCATTCTGTAGGGATGAAGAACATAAGAACGGATCTGATTGCCCCAGGCGATGTCAGATTTTAAATCTTCGAGTTTTTCCAATTTTTCGTTCTTTTTTTTCTTTTCAAGTTCATAAAGCCGTGCTTTAAGGACCTTCATGGCCGAAGCCTTATTCTTGTGCTGTGATCTTTCATTCTGGCATTGAACAACGATTCTTGTAGGTATATGGGTGATACGGACTGCGGAGTCTGTCACATTGACATGCTGTCCTCCGCTGCCGGAAGATCTGTACGTGTCGATGCGAAGGTCATCCGGGTTGATCTCTATTTCAATATCTTCATCGACTTCAGGATAGACAAAAATGGCAGCGAACGAAGTGTGACGTCTTTTGTTTGCATCAAAAGGAGAAATACGTACAAGACGGTGCACCCCTGACTCCAGGCTCAGATTTCCGAATACGTAATCTCCGGTAATCCTGACGGTGACGCTTTTCAGGCCCGCCTCTTCTCCGGGTTGATAGTCCAGAATTTCTGTTTTATGCCCCTTGCGCTCTGCATATCGCAGATACATCCTGAGAAGGATCTGTGCCCAATCCTGGGATTCTGTGCCGCCTGCTCCAGGATGAATGGTCAGAAGGGCATTACGAGCATCATCCTGATCGGAAAACAAGGTTTGAAGTTCTGCAGTATTGAGGGCATTTTCAAAGGATTGCACAAAAGCTGCAAGATCGCTTTCCACATTTTCCCCTTCTTTCGCCAATTCTGAAAGAACCTCGATCTCTTCTTTTTTTTCGATGATCCCTGAAAATAGTTGGATTTTCCGGCTTAGCAGTTTTTTCTTCTGCTGCAGGGATAGAGACTTCTTCTTGTCTTTCCAGATAGCCGGATCGGAAAGTTTTTTGTTGATAGATTCCAGATTTTCTTTTTCTTTAGCAAGGTCAAAGAAAACCTCTTAGATCTTCAAATTTACGGAATGTGTACTCAATTTGATGTTGAAGGCCGGATTGAGTTGTCTTTGAAGATTTTGTTTCGTTCATATCTCCTCTTTAGGATGGCAAGAATAAGGAATAAAGCCGATAAAGTCAAGCTGATATAGGGAAGGACATCTCCGTGTAATGAATAAAAAGTCTGTGTTTTCTTTATATAAATGTCCGATGTCAAAAAAGTCTGAGTCTCCATCTGTGTTTTAGATATAACCCGGCCATAGGGATCAATAAACCCGCTGATCCCGGTAGTTGCTGCCCGAAGAAGATAACGCCTGTTTTCAACCGCCCGAAATACAGACATGGCAAAATGCTGGAAGGGCGCTGCGCTGGTTCCATACCAGCCGTCGTTTGTGATCGTGACCAGAAAAAGCGCTCCTTTTTTTGTAAACTTTCTGACCAGATCCGGAAATATGATCTCGTAGCAGATTGGAGTCCCGAAGGGATTTCCCTGGAAATCGTGAAGAAGGTGTTCTTTCCCCGGAGAGATTTCTCCGATGGCATGGGTCATACTTTCTATGAATGAAAAGATCTTTTTATAAGGTGTGTATTCTCCGAAGGGGACAAGGTGCATTTTATTGTATTGGCTGTATGTAAGATCCGGTTTCAGAGTTAAAGAGGCATTGTAGTAGAGAGTGAATTTTGTTGAGGGCTGGATTTCATTAGTGCCGAAAACAAGCGTACAGCCAGTGTCCATTACAAATTCATTCAATTCCTTCCTGAATTCCTGATAAAGTCCGTAAGGACAGCTGAAACATAAGGGAACAGTAAATTCCGGCCAGATGATTAGTGAAGCACCTGCTTTGTAGGATTGATAGCTGAGATTTATATGCCGGTCAAATAGTGCTCTTTTTTCATCCTCAGTGATATTATTCCAGTAAATATCCGAGGAAATATTTCCCTGGATTACTGAGGCCTTAAATGGTTCCTCATTTTTCTCTGTATCTTTTATGCTCAAGAAACCGGCCACATGCAGAAGTAAAACAAGCGCCAGTATGCTGAAAAACGGAGAGCGCCGCTTCAGACTCAGAGAACAAAGGAAAAGACTTTGGAATGATATGAGAATAAAGGAGATCCCATAGACTCCGGTGATGGTTGCTGTTTGAAGGAAATAAACATTGGGCTGTTGACTGTAGCCGATCACCCCCCATGGAAAACCTGTAAGCAGATGAGTGATCAAGTATTCGAAAGAGATCCACAGAAAAGGGAGTAGATAAAATATCCCAATGGGGAATCGATCTTTGATGTATGATGAAACCAAGGCAAAGAACCCCCAGAAGAGAGAGAGGAAAAGAATGAGAACAAGAAAGATCAAGAAGCTGATAATTGGGGAAAGGTTTCCATAATGTTGTGGAACTGCCGGGATCCAGTAAAGAAGCACAGCGTAGAAGACCAGACCGGATAAAAGGCCGAGCAGGAAACTCTGCCGCGGTTTTTTACGTAGGATAATATTGAGAAGAGGGATGAGTGAGATCCAGGCAAAAAATATTAGTTGGAACTTAGGGAAAGCCAGGGCTGTCAGAATCCCACTGAGAGCCGCTGCGCCAATGTCCTTAATGTGGATCTTGTTCATACTGACATGCTCATTTAGCTTGCTTTATTCATAAAAATTTGCGATACGGTTAAACCCTAACACAATCATCTAAAAATTTATTTCATATATCGCAACTTTTTACCCTACGGGCAAGCCGATCTTACCGCAGTGGCTTCGTCGTGTTCCGTTCGCAGTATATAAATACAGCTTCACGAACCACTCCTCGCAGCTACGGCAACCTCGACTCGTGAATAAAGCAGTCTCTGAATTATTCATATAAACTACCGATAACCTAACATAACTTCTTATATATAATCCAGTTATTGATGCAAAGGATTCGAGGCTGTCTCGTCATTCCCGCGCAAGCGGGAATCCAGTTCTTTGAGTTCATTGAGTTAAATTTTATTATAGTAACCCAAAGAACGCAACGAACCCAATAAACTCAACAAACTCTTTTCGACTTCAATAGACTTCTATGGACTCCGATAGACTTTTGTTAGCTTTGGGCTAATGGACACCGAAAGTTTTCATGAATAACTCTGACCAGCTTGAGTTATTCACAAGTCGAGGTTGCTGCAGCTATTTGACATATCTGATAAAGTAATCCGTATTCTTTTTTCCTGTGATCTTGAGAAGTTCCTGCTTGACATTCATTGCCTCCTCCCGGGTTTTATAGCCCCCGATCCTTACTCGGAAGATGGCTTTTCGATCTGTGGAAAGAGGATCGATGATTACAGTCGGATAGCCTCTGTTTTTGAACTGTTCTGCGAGCCTCATAGCGCCGTCTTTTTTGGAGTATGCGCCGATCTGGACGTAATAGTTGTTTTTGTCCGTCTTTACCGCTGGAGTTTCAGTTCTTGTTTCAACGGGCTTCTTTGAAGGTTTGGGTTTTTCAGTGGGAGGTTTCTGTTCTTCTTTTTTTTGCGCTTCAGCCTGGGGAAGCAGTATTCCGGCCTGTTCGGTGATGTGTTCTGTAGGCATTAGGGTTTCTTTGGACACTTTGGCCTGTTTTTTGCCCACAGATATTCCGAGTAGGAAAATGATCACGCCCAAGGCGATAATACTCAGAAATATAAGAACAAGATGTGTGCTTGAAAGCTGAAGTTCTCTATAATTTCTATCATTCATTTTCTTTTTTATCTTTTGTAATATGTTTGAAGGCGTTCAGTATTTCCAAGGGAAGGGGAAACACGATGGTCGAATTTTTTTCTGCTGCGATATCCGTTAATGTCCCGAGAAAACGCAGTTGGAGAGCTTGCGGATTGGTAGATATGACATCGGCAGCTTTTGTTAGGTTCTCGGAAGCCTCATATTCTCCCTTGGCATGGATAACCTTGGCACGCCGTTCCCGCTCAGCTTCAGCCTGCTTTGCGATCGCGCGGACCATGTTTTCGGGAAGGTCAACATGCTTCATCTCTACAAGCTGCACTTTTATCCCCCATGGGTCTGTGTGCTTGTCTATGATTTCCTGAAGCTGCATATTGAGTTTTTCCCGCGAGGAGAGAAGTTCATCCAATTCGACTTCGCCCAGCACGCTGCGCAGGGTGGTCTGTGCCAACTGGGATGTAGCAAATAGATAATCCTGGACCTCAAGAACTGCTCTCTGTGGTTCCATCACCCGGAAGTAGACTACGGCATTAACTTTGACAGACACATTATCTTTGGTGATAACATCCTGAGGTGGAATATCCATGACAATAATGCGGAGGCTCACGCGTACAATCCGATCAATAGGGGCAAATACGAAAATAAGTCCAGGACCCTTGGCTTTATGCAGGACCCGTCCAAGCCGGAATATTACGCCGCGTTCATACTCTCGCAGGATCTTTATGGAGTTTAAAAGATACAAAACAAAAAAACCGATGATAATGGCTGGAAATGTCATCATAATATCCTCCTTATTTATATTTCAGGCTTTTCTGACTTTGATGCGCAGATTGTTAAAGACTTCAATGATTTCGACTTTATCACCTTTCCGGATTTTATCAACCGATTCTGCATTCCATATTTCGCCGTGGACAAAAACCTTGCCTTCCGGAGATAATGACGTTTTTGCAATACCGATCTCGCCGATTAGGCCTTGCTGTCCGGTGGATACTTTTCTGGAATGGGCGCGGATCGCTAGTGTGACCAGAAAGAAAAATATTGCACACAATCCCAGAGCGACCGGAATGATGAATTTCAAGCTCGGCCTCAGTTCCGGGATCGGTGAATCGATAAGCATGATGGAGCCGATTACCATAGCGACAACTCCTCCTGCGGACAATATGCCGTAGCTCTGTATTTTAATCTCAAGGATAAACAATCCGATGGAAAGCAAGATGAGTATTAGGCCGACATAATTAATGGGCAATATCTGGAAGGAAAAAATAGCCAGCAGCAGAGATATTCCGCCTAGAACCCCCGGAAGGATGGCTCCGGGATTGGAAAACTCAAAATAGAGCCCAAGTAAACCCAGCATAAGCAGGATGTAAGCCAGATTCGGATTGGAGATCGTCAGCAAGAACTTTTGTCGTGCCGTCATTTCCACATCGATCAAAGTTTTATCTTTGAGGACAAAAGTATATTCATCTCCATTGAATCGATGTATTGTTTTTCCTTCAAGGAAAGATAAAAGATCTTGTTCGGATCCCACAACAGCGTCTATAAGATTTCCCTCCAGGGCTTCCTTTTCAGTATAGGACAGACTTTTTCTGACGGCATCCTCGGCCAACCGGATGTTCCTTCCTCTTTTTTCCGCAATGCTTTTTATATAAGAGGCGGCATCATTGGTGACCTTTTCCGACATGGTTTCATCCATCTGCTGGCCGGTTACAGATACACCGACAGGATGAGCTGCGCCTGTGTTGGTTCCCGGAGCCATGGCAAAAATATCACAGGCGATACAGATGAAAAACCCTGCTGATGCGGAACGGGAACCGCTGGGGCTGACATAGGCGGCGATGGGTGTTTTTGATGAAAGGATTTTTTCAATGATCTCTCTCATGGAGGTGTCCAACCCCCCGGGAGTATTAAGCGTCATGATTATGAGTTCAATATTCTCTTTTTCCGCTCTGTCGATGGTTTTACGGATATATTCCGACGTCACGGGGTGGATGGGAGCATTAACAGTGATCTTCAGGACAGAAGAGAACCCAAAAAGAGGTAAATACAGTAATAATGATAAAAAGATAAGTTGCTTTTTCACTTTTTTTTTATTATAAAAATTCCTTCCGGGTAAGTCAACAGTAATAAAAGTTCTATCAGGTCTTAAAAAAGAAAATTGTCTTGACATTTTATTATCAATAATTTAATTATAATTTGTTCACATAGAACAGTTTTGATCAGAGGAGTCATTTATGATCAAGAACGATATTGCCCTGGAAATTGAGGACAGATCAGAATTCAGCAGGGCGAAATCCTTAAAGATTGTCAAAGAAATTCTTGATTCTTTAAAGGAAGCCCTGGCCAAAGACGAAAAAATTGAGATTCGCGGATTTGCAAGTTTCAAAGTGGTGTCTAAGAAGACTGGTTTTGGAAGAGATATCCGGCGCAAGAAACAAATCAAGATTAAAGAAGGAAAAAGAATAAAATTTCGTTCAGGTCAGGAACTGAAAAATATATAACTCCTCGATTTTTCTCCACTCGTTAAAATCTCTCAGATCTTGAGGCTTTCATCCATCTTCAGATATCTGTAAACCTGTTCTGCCTGTTCTATGGTGGAGGAGAAAGAGGTGGAAGTATCGATCGTGTAATCTGCATGTTTGATCTTTTCCTGTTGCGGCATCTGACTCTCGATTCTTCTTTTGGCTGCCTTCATGTTGATCCCTTCTCTTTCCATCAGGCGTTGGATCTGGATAACTGGTTTGCAGAAAACAACAACGGTCCTGTCAAAAAAATCCGTATAGCCAGTCTCGATGGTAAGTGCTGCTTCAGAGACAAAGATGGAATATTTTTTTTCCTGGATCAACTGATTGATAATCTTTTCTTTTTCTTTAAGGACAAGGGGATGGAGGAGATGGTTGAGATAAAGGCGTTCTTTTATGTCGGAAAAAACGATCTGTCCCAGTATTTTGCGGTTTATGGTTTCATCCGGATTTAAAATGCTGGATCCAAAATGTCTGATAATCTCTTTCCATGCCGGTTTTCCCGGCGACATGAGAAGGTGGGCGGTCTTGTCAGAGTTGTGAAGATAACATCCAAGATATTTCCACACATCGGCTACGACTGATTTCCCTGTTGCGATTCCTCCAGTCAGTGCAACAATCAGCATTTCATTATTTTAATTGGGGCGTTTGTGAATAATTTTTGAAGAATTTTTGGTAATCCGGATATTTATTTCTGTTTTTCTGCCTTAAATTGAAATTCTTCATAAAATCGGAGAGCCACCCCTTGTTTTTTGCCTTCTTTTTCTGGTTCTTCAAGGCGAATGGTAATTCCCTCCAGGCAAAGCTTAAGTTTCTTTCCTTCGGATAATTTATCCGGAACTTCAACGATCAGTTTTAGTTTAGAACTGACTATGATACCTGCATCAAGACAAAAATAAGCCCCAGTCGAGCTGATGTTCTCAAGGATTGTATTCTCTTTAAATGATTTTCCATTCGGGAGTTTGCCTTCAATGATAGCAGGCAATGGCAGATCCAGCCGCCACTCTCTGCGGCGGTCAATAGTGACTTCATTCGAATGAGTATTTATCGGGCCTTTTTTTATACTTGTTTTCTTTTTTAAAGTATCTATCTTTGTCATTTTGGCCTCTTGAATTTGGTTGTCAATTTAAAATAGAGCGGAATTGATCGCATATAGAGCGAGCTGCAATCTGCTGTGTGTATCCAATTTAGCATATATACTTTTAATATGTGATCTGACAGTGTTTTTACTGATGAACATTGCTTCTGCAATTTCGTCATTGCTTTTTCCTTGACCGATGAGCCTCAGAACCCGAAATTCTGTGGGTGTCAATTGGTCCAGTGTTTTTTCTTTTAAGTCCTTCCCGACAACAGAGACGATCCTGTCCATTATGCTGCTCATCTTGTCCCGCGGAAGCCATATCTCGCCATTATAGACGACCTGAATGGCTTCTCCCAATTGATCGGCTGATTCATTCAGATCAAAATATCCTCGGACACCTGTGTTGATGAGCCCGACGATTTCTTCCTGTGAAGGAATACTGCCGAGAAGAATCATCTGGGATTTATCATGTTCTCTTGTGATTTCCCGAATGGCTTTACATATCTCTCTGAGATTAGGAAGTGTTTCAGTATTTGTGAAAAGTACAACATGTGGTTTAAGGTTTTTTATGGAGTCCAGAAAAGATTCGATCGTGCTTTTTTCCACATTGATGATATCGATCTCCGTGTAGGACTCCATAGCCTTGAATATTCCGGAAAGGATAAAATCAGATGTGCAATAAAGTAAAACTTTAATTTTCTTTTTACTAGATGTTGGAGTTTTTTTGTTCTTCATAGTTGATACTTTTTTAGTTTCCCCTGATTGTCTGAAGCTGTTTTCATTTTGATATTTAAAATATGTTATAGAATCAAGAAATTTATGTCAAGTAACTGTCCTGCATTATTCACGGGTCGAGGCGAGGCCAAGGAAAAACAGTCTATAGAAGTCCATAGGAGTCTATCGAAGTCTATTGAAGTCGTCGAAGTCGAAATAAGAAAAGAGGCCCAAAGACCAAAGCAGCTTAGCCCAAAGAAAAAAAGTCCATCGAAGTCTGTCGAAGTCTATTGAGGTCTA
>DAOVDI010000155.1 GCA_030669585.1 Acidobacteriota bacterium | reverse complement strand
GAATTCACAGTAATTTAAGAAAGGGCCTGAAAAACATATTTATTGTTGACCTTTCCGATCTTTCCAAAATAATGATCAGGATCATGATTAAATGCAATGATCCAATCTCCTTCAAAAGCCAATTCGTAGAATTTCTGTTTGTTTTCCAGGGTCTTTATTGGATAGAGGTCATAACTCATTATATAGGGAAGCCCTATATGGGAAGACGTTGGAACCATATCTCCCATAAAAAAAATTGTTTTGCCTCCGGAAGTGATCTTAACGCATTGATGGTGTAATGTATGTCCTTCTGCCATCACGACTTCCACTCCCTCTGCAACCTGGGTATTGCCAATCACCAGGCGCACATTCCCGGCCTTTTGCAGCGGCATAAAATTCTGCTTCAAGTAACTGGCTTTATCCCGGGGAGTTGGATTCACAGCCGCATCCCACTCTCCCTGTTGAATGATATATTCTGCATTGGTATATGTGGGAACTATCTCTTCCACTTCCTTTGTTTTTCTTACAGTATTCCCGCCACAGTGGTCAAAATGGAGATGGGTATTGATAACGATATCAATATCCTCTGGCTTATATCCCAAATTTTGTATGGCTCCGGTCAAACCCGGCTTGCGTTCGATGGAATAAAAGTCATAATATTCCTTTTTTAAATTGGTCCCAACTCCGGTCTCTATAAGAATCAGCTTTTCTGGGGTTTCAACCAGAAGAGAATTTAATCCCAGCTTGATCCTATTTTGCTCATCCGGAGGCATCAATTTTTGCCACATGACCCTGGGAACAACCCCAAACATGGCGCCTCCGTCAAGATGAAAAAAACCATCCCTTAAGCCATGGACTGTGAAATTTCCCAGAGAGATCTTCTCGATAATCATCCGAGCAGCTTTTCCAGATCATATACAAATTTTGTTCGGTCATACCCGCTGAAATCAAGCTGTTCGGTATCCATCCGGATCGCATCTTCAGGACAGGCCTCAACACAGAAACCGCAAAAACAGCATCGGCTGATATCTATGATAAAAGTTGAAGGATATTTCTGAATTTCAGGGTCCGGATCTTCAGCGGCTTCTATGTAGATACATTCCGAAGGGCAAACCGTTGCACACAGCATACAGGCCACACAGCGCGGTTGACCGTTATCCCTTTTCATCAACCGGTGAAGGCTTCGGTGTCTAGTGGCTATTTCCTTTCGCTCTTCCGGATACTGGATGGTCACAGCCCCTTTACGTTTTGTCCTGATGTGAAGCAGCTTCATAACATGGAAATGCATGTTGACAACAAAATGCCTTATGGTTATAAGAGCTCCTTTGATGATCTCAATAAAATATCCTATCGCTTTGATCATTTTATAATACTCATTACAATTCCGGTCACCACAATGTTAATCAGACCTAAAGGAATAAGCGCTTTCCAGCCAAGATCCATGAGCTGATCATACCTGTATCGGGGATACGTCCAACGAATTAAGATCTGAAGCCAGCAGAAAAAGAAAACTTTCAAGTTGAAAATCAGCACTTGGAACAGGATGACTACACCGTGAGCAAGAATCCATTCTCCTCCCCAGGGAAAATGGAACCCGTCCGCAGCAAGAAACGGAACCTGCCATCCTCCGAAAAAGAATGTTGTTGTCAAACAGGATATGATGATGATCTCCATAAAATCGGTCATCATGAAAAGGCCCCATTTAAGTCCGCTGTATTCTGCAAAAAAGCCTATGATCTCGGACTCACCTTCCGGCAGATCAAACGGGACTCTTTTTGTTTCAGCCAAAGCAGCAATAAAAAAGATAAGGAAACCCAGGGGTTGGAGAAAAATACCCCATTTGGGAAGAAAACCAAAAAGCAGATCGCCCTGGAAAGTCACAACCTTTGACAACTGCAGAGATGGAAATATCATGATGATGCCTATCAAGGACAATCCCAAAGCCACTTCATAGGAGATTAGTTGGGCAGCTCCCCGGAGACTTCCCAGCATCGTATATCTGTTATTGGAAGACCATCCGCTGAGAATGATCCCGTAAATCCCGAGAGACAGCATGGCAAGAATAAAAAGCAGACCGACATTTATATCAAGGATCTGCATCGTGATTATCTTGTCTCCTATATGAAGGGGGCTGGCAAACGGCATAGCAGAAATGGTCACAGCTACAAAAACAAAAGAAATTAAAGGCGCTGTGGTGTGCAGGAATCTTCTTGAAAATTTTGGGGAAAAATCTTCCTTGAAAATCATTTTTATGGCATCGCAAAACGGTTGGAACAGTCCTATCATCCTCAGTCCGAAAATGGCAGCCCTGTTAGCTCCGATACGGTCCTGAATAACAGCGCTTTCTTTCCTTTCCGCCCAGGTTAGATATAGAGTCAACACAAGTAACCATACCAGTGCAAGAACAACTTTGATCAGGATTATTAAGATTTCGCTCACTTTATTTCCTGAAAAATGGAATTTCTTTTCCCATCTCGGTTCTGATTTTATCCGGAGATAAAAATTGTTTGTAATATTTAAAATCAATATTTATGATTTTGGCCATTTCCACAAGGATATCCCACTCTGCCCGGCTGTCACCTGCTGGTTCCAGCACCGGAGTAAATTCCTGAATAATGCCATCTATATTTGTTAAAGATCCAGCCTTTTCCGGAATCAAGGATACAGGTAAGACCAGATCGAACAAATCAGTGAAATCTCCGGTATTGGGAGTGAAAAGGATCTTGTGTTTGATCAGTCCAAAGGCATCATACAGCTCAGTATTTTTATACTGGAGGGCCATAAATAAACCGAAAACTATAATCATGTCTGTTTTTTTATTGATTGCATCAAGATCGAATGGATCGAGGTCAAATCCCAACTCTCTGGCACCCCGCTTATTCGGAGTTCTTTCCGCAGTCATAAGGATGTCATCTCCTTTCCCGTCCGGCAGATCGACAAAATAGATCTTTTTCACACTAAGATTTTCATTAAAAATCTTCTTTATCAGATACAATTCTTCGTTGGAAAGCCATGTATTCAAAACCAGGATAATGTTTTTCGTTTTATTCATATGGCGCAGGCGAACGATCCATTTCGCTGCGTTCTCTATCGCCTTTTTCACATCGGAATTTTTAGATCCATTGTTGTTCAGGACTTTTTCGAGCCTTGACCCGTTGAGATAACCATATCCATAACGGCCCGTATCACAAATCCAATATCCGTTGATATCCGGATTATACTCAGCTTTGACCCGGTAAACCCGTTTTGGAACGGGAAAACGCGCAAATCCTTTGTGATAATCTA
>DAOVDI010000038.1 GCA_030669585.1 Acidobacteriota bacterium | reverse complement strand
GGAAACTTCAACCGGGGCAAAATGGAAAACCTATTGCAGATTTACGCGTATCATTCAAATAAGATCAAATACGAGTTCATCGATCCGGATAAGAATCCGGGCATGGTTAAAAGATATGAGATCACAGAGGACGGGACCACTGTCCTGGAAAGCAAAGATAAGGAAGGCCGGTTTACAGCAGTCAATGAAGAGGAGATCACTAATGCGGTCATCAAGATCTCGCGTGAACATAAAAAGGTTATCTATTTTCTTGAAGGCCACGGGGAAGGCAGTATAGAAGACCTTGAGGACAGGGGTTACTCCCTGGCAAAAGACGAACTGGAAAAGCAGGGATATGAAATACAAAAACTCAGCCTGGCCCTTGCAGACAACTTCCCGAAGGACCTGGAAAAGAGAGAGCCCAAGGAAAAACAGTCGATTGAAGTCCATAGAAGTCGATTGGAGTCGTCGAAGTCAAGAAACTACATAAACTCAAAGAGCTGGATTCCCGTTTACACGGGAATGACGTAAATTAAAGGACTTTGGGCTAAGCTGCTTTGGGCTTTGGGCCTCTTTTGCATTGGCCTTTGGCCCTTGGCCTCTTATTCTTTCACTTGAATCCTTGACCCCTTTTATTCAACTTATCGCAAATTTTTATGAATAATTCAGAGCCTGGATTATTCACGGGTCGATATGTACGGCGTGGCGCATGAAGCCGTATTCATATACTGCGAATGCGCCGCAACAAAGCAGATCGGCTTGCCCGGAGGGTAAAAAGTTGCGATATATGAAATAAATTTTTAGAGGATTGTATTGCTGTTTAAACATATCGCAAATTTTTATGAATAATTCAGAGACTATCTGAGGAAGCGTTCTCTGAAAGTGGGGTTGTTTCCTGCCATCTTCAGAAAAACATCCAGGGGCACGAGCTCAAATTCAGGACCAAGCTGGTCCAGTATGTTTTTAACACGCTTCACATTACTGTATTCCCGGACATGGATCAGGCAGAAATACGGCCTTTTCTTATTGATCTCAGCCAGCTCATACAGGTCGGCCAGCACATCTTTTTCCGTCCTGGTCGGTGACAGATAATAGTCGTAGGAAATGAGCGGCTTTCCATCTTTTACAGTAAAGGTATAAGCAGGAGCATAGCCGTTGACAAACCCAAGAGCATCGGGCATTCCCTTGTAATAGGCCTCAACAACTTCCCGGGTGAGCTCGGTGTTTCCTTCCACTGTCGCCCCTTCTGAATAATCCATGATCTCGAACACTTTCAAGTCAAGAACCTCCATCATCTCTCTCGCCTTTTCGATCAGAGGAGAAAGTTTGTCTCTGGGAACAGCTTTGGGATAGATATAACCGGGCCCGGATAAAGCCCCGATAAAATAATCATTGGGAGTGGCCATGGTGTAGAAATACTCCATCATGGCCGGCGCCAGCCAATGATAATTCATTATCACTTCCCATGCATAAGGAATCTCTCCCCTCCCTGGTTTCAGCCAGGCGCCGATCCCGAGCCCATCTGTCTGAATACAGGCCAGATACACCTTTTTTTTCGGAATATAGGTTTTTCCCGGAACTACATTGTGCTTGTTCTTGAATTGAAAACCTGGAGTGGGGGGAACCTGGCTGCTGAAACTGAGATTGGGCAGTGTATGCAGTCCTTCCACTCTGTGGCCGTGACTGGACACAAGCTTGACATGTTCCCGCTCCAGGTCCTTTGCATAGGAGTGCCATCCCATGACCATTGACATGGGGTTCATCTCACCAAGGAGTTTATCAGCAAGCGCATATTCTTCCGTGTCCGTTACACGTGTTGAAAGGTCGCTGAAAAATGCCTTGTTATAGATCCCCCAGTCTGCCACGCCCGGTTTCATCACCCGGCCGTGCTCACCGCCCATCCATATAATAAAATCCCTACTGCAGCGGGACCAATATTTATCATAGGCCCACTGGTAGATCTCCACATCGGATTTCCCCTCGAACCTTCCCCTGAGATCTTCCACCGGTCTTAAACCCGCTTTCTCGACCATGGGGATCATATCCTCGCTAACCACTACAGACCTCTCCAACCCTGCAATCGTGAACGCAACAATAAGCGATGTCCTGACCGATCTGTCCCAGACTACATATCCCTTGAGGTGATTCCGGAATGTTCTTAAGGCCTGCGCCGGAGTTCCCAGTTCTTTAAACAGATAATCTTTTTTATCCTTATAAAAATCAAAGACCGAGCCGGTGTAGGTGAAACTCCAGTCTTTCGGGTAAATAAAATATAAATGAGGCCCGTCACTGTTTGTCACTCCTTGAAGACTGATCAGAAAGGCCTGTTCCGGAAGTTTCCCATGGATCTCCCAGTTTTCCCCCAGCTTCATGAAATAAGCCTGGCGGTATCCTTCCCGCCGGAACACAAATCTTACTTCAGGGCCTGTTTTTCTGGTCGAACGCTTGATGTCATAGATCAGCTCTGTGCCTCCCGCAGACAGTTCATAGGTATGGATCACACTTATCTTCGAAACGCCCTGGGAACCGATAAGAGGATAGATTTCTTCCACTTGCAGGACCTGTCCTCCTTTTTCCCAACGGGCTTTAATGATGCGGTCCTTTCCCACTGATTTTGAAAGTCCCATAAATACATTACTGGGAAACACCCGGTTTGTAATGGGGAACTTGTTTTCCGAACCGTCCATCTTCAGCTTCAGGATATCTGTAAAACTTCGGCCCCCTCCCCATACTTGAGAGAGGGTCACTTGTTCTCCCTCTATCCGTACATTCAAACTCAGGGTTTTATAAAGCCCGATCTCTGCGCTTTTCTCTGGGATCAGCACCCATTTCCCGGAAAACCTCTCTCCTTCCCTGCCTATACTGTATGAGGGAAATATAAGGACAATGGCAAATAAAGTGGATAAAATCCTGGGCATGTTTTTCATCAAGTATCCTCCAAAAAAAATGTTCTAAATATTTTTTATCTTGTTTTATTCAGGCTATTTGAGCTTTAGTGTTTTTGTGATCGTCCCGGCATGCCTTGATCTATAAATGATCTCTATCTCGCCCTTACCTGATACAAGAAACTGATGCTCCACTTTGCCAAAACCCGGAACAAACAGGGACTGGACTTCAGGCTTATGCTTTTTATAAGTCACATGATCTGTGTAGATATTATTCAACTTCCCGCCGGCTACGACCTTGGCCTTTTTCCCTGAAATGGTCAGAATATCTTGTGGATAAAGCTTATTCTTCTGTGCATCATAGTTCATGCTCGGAATAGCTCTGGAATTGACCAGACGCGTGCGTATACGATACAGGTTTTTTCCTATTTTAGACACGTCAAAAACATCAAGTTTGACCTCAGGAAGATGCTTGGCCGCAAAGATCATGGCCGAAGCATTGCGATGGACCATGTTCTTGAGCATAAAGGGAGCGGGAAGCCGGCTGCTTAATTTCACCCATCCTCCGATCTCAATGTCTCCATAGGTCGGATGCTTGTACGGTTTCCAGGGCTTGTACAGCTCGCCCTGGACAAGATTGTCACTGAACTTGAGCCTTTCCCGGATCTGTTCATTTCCTTCCATAAGAGGCATCAAGTCTTTTTGTCCCGGCTTGCTTTTTGATTCATCATCCCGCGTCTTGTAGCTTTCCTCGTCTGATGCAAAAAGCTCGATAACATAACCGTATGCTCCCATCATCTGTGTTATCCACTCCACGGAATCTCCATAGGTTGTATACAGATCTTTCCAGCAGATAAGATAATGGTAATAAGGCACCATCCGTTCAGAATGTTTTCCAATGTAATCATAGACCTCAACATCACGTGAAGAGTATTCACCTAGCGCCTTCCGGCTGGGCCCCCGCAGGTACATTCCCGCGGCATTGTGCAGGGAATAAGCCAGACAGATATTGGTCCGCTTGTAGATCCATTCCGAGATTGATTTCAAACCGACTCCTGAAAAAGGATAATCTCCAGCGCCCATCTGAACATATTCCGGAGCCCAGTCAAAACCCCAGTTCCGGTTGGGATCCACATATCCCTCGGAATCTTCATTCACACGGCCGTCGCCATCATTATCGATCCCTTCCTGGCCGAGTATAGTCCATTCCCCTTTTTCGCCGGGTTTGACTGCGATCATGAGCCGGTCATCTTCAGGATCGGTTTTCAGACGGCCGAAAGGATCTTTTTTACGCATCATGCATATATTCCCGTCGCCATCCAGGTCATCTGGAAAATCTTCATCCTTCAGCCCGTCTCTGTCGTCATCCTTGGGAATGCGAAGTCCCCGGTTGGAGCTTGAAGTGTTGGCATCGGTCATGAAATGATATCGGCCATCCACATTCACTGTGGGAATGACATAAAAACAGACCCGGTCCACAAGCTTTGTTACTTCCTGGTTTTTTCCATAATTACCCAATAAATAATCCAGCATGTAAAGACATACTTCTGTAGCCTGGATCTCGTTCCCGTGAATGTTCCCATCCACATAAATAGCCGGCTTTCCAAGCTCTTTGCCTGTCTTCGGGTTATTGATGGTCATAGCATAAATAACCCTCGCCTCCTCGCTCTTTCCAACTATCTCAAGTTTTGTCAGTTGGGGATAGGCATTGTGGAGGGCTTGCATGGCTTCAACAACTTCCCCGTAGGTGTAATAATCGTCAAACCGCAGGGGAACTCTTATCTCCTTTTTAGCTGCCTTTGAGGTCTCCCCAGCAGAAAATATAACAACAGCCAGAACCACGATAAGTAGAATTATTCTGTTATTTTTCATTTTGTTTCTCCCAGCTTTATTTGCTTTTGATCACACCAGGCAATACTTGTTTTCGCCTTGATCAGTAGTTGTATGGGTTTATCCGCCCGGACGATCCATTCCGCTGCCTGGGTCTGATATCCATCTATGCTTTTGATGGAACTCCGTTTTTTCCCCTCGATAACAGAAAATCCTTTTCCTTCCAAACTGAGCAGTACCGGCAGGATCCTGTTGTTCCGCTTCCCCATAGCCGTAGGATAGGGAAGATATCCTGTATTTTCTATCCAGACCTTGATTCGATACACTCCAGCGCCCAATGCGTTGGCCTCGGTCTTATTGATCTTGATCCGCGCCATTTTTGAGGCGACCTCAAACACCCAGGGAACCTGGCCTTTGAGCAGGTCGTGGATCATGGCCTCCGGGGGAGTATTGTCTGCAAAGGGAATACTTCCGCCGATCTCCATATTTCCCAGCGTGGGATGCTTGAAGGCCTTCCAGGCCACAAATCCTTTGCCCTCCATCTGTTTATCGCTGAATGCCAGCAGGGCTTTTTCTTTGGGGTCCTCACCTTCTTTTCCCTTAGGTTTGGGCATCTGTCTGATCATTTCCGCCATCTTCATGGTGGTCATCATACCGCCCTTCAAAGCGCTGATGATCTGGGAGGCCTTGAACTGGTCCGGAGCTCCGGAATCCTTGAGAAACTTCTGGATCTTTTCCTCTCCAAGAGCAATAAACTCATCCGATGTCATCTTTTCCAGCTTCTCCGGTGTTATTTCCGGTTCCTTTTTCTCCTCATCCTTGACTTCAGGAAGTGTCCAGAAATCCATACTGAACGAGGGAAGCCCCAGATGATAATAGGACCAGAGCTCAAACGAGCCGTCTTTAGCAGCAGCAGGATCCAGCCGCTTGCCGTCAAGCTTGGCTTTTTTAAGAAACTCTTTATATTTATCGGAAAGATCCTTATAGAACTTCAGGTCTTCGGGAAGCGGATTAACAACCGCTCCCAATCCAAGAAAACCCGCAACCAGGGACTCGTTAATTTCCATTCCCTGTGGGGCTAAGGGCTTGACCAGTTCAATAACTTCTTTAATCGTATAGGTTTTTTCCGGATCCGCATTGAGAAAACCTGCAAATCGTTTCGGTATCTTGAGCTTTGTCAGATCCACAGCTCCCTTGCGTCCTCCTTTTGGAGGGACAAGGCAGAAATTGGTTGCACCCATTGTAAAGGTCATGCCGATCTCACGATGCTCCATGATGAATTTGATCAGGAAAAAACTTTCTGTCTCGCTCCCCGCCCAACTGCCGCCGTTTTTTGTGAAAAACTTAAAGAGATGTGGGAAATTGATTCCGATATTAACACCGCCCGGACCGTCTTCATTGTACAAACCATCTCCATCGTTATCTATCCCTTCTGTGTAGAGTTTGTAGACGCCTTTCTCTCCTTTGGTTCGGTCAGCCTTCTTCATTAGCCTCGGCTCACCGGGAATGGAGATCCATTGGCCCTGGGGATCTTTGACCCGCATTTTTGTGATGATGCCGTTTCCGTCCAGGTCGTTAACTCCGTCCTCATCGGTCCTATCATCCATATCGTCATTGTGCGGCCTGGCATTTCTTGAATCCCGTTTGAGAGGTCTGGCAAAATAGCCAGCTGCTGCATCAGGGTTTCCGCATGGCAGAACATACCATGTTTTATCCTTGCGGACCCCAGGCTTTTTAATGATTTCCTCTGCCAGATACATGGCTGCCTCGCTAGAAATTAGAACCGTCCCCTCCATATTGGCTGCTACAAAAACTGCCGGAAAAATCCTTTCCTTTTTCCCGACTTCCGGCCCGATCTCAAGAACCATCACTGCCCGGCCTCCATAACTTTTGCCAAGCGTATGAATAATCGCGATCTTCGGGTTCTGGCGCGCTAGAGTCTGTAATTCGGTATTCAATTCTTTTGGCTTGTGATACTTGTCAAAAGTCCATTCTGCTGAAACAGCAGCTGTTGCCATTACAAAAATCAAAACACAAAACAATATCCCTGTTTTTTTTCTCATACTCACCTCGTTTTTTATTTAGATAAATGAATTTACAATAGGCTTAAATATATAATACGTAATTAAAGAAAAAAAAGTTCAATTTTTTGGCCTTTCAGGAATTACCATGCAATTCCGTAATCGTCGCCGTAGTTGCTGGCCCCACCCCAGAATGTACTGTGCTTCCAATCAAAAAATATCGCCGTGATAGGCCCGGAAGTGTATTTACTGTAAGCAAGATCATATCCCATCTGAGCCAGATATTCTCTAACTTTCAGAGAAATCACTGAATTTAAACGGAGCATTCCGGGACGGGCCTCATGCGCCCCAAAAGAACTCTGCATCTGATAGCTCACGATGTTCGGCGCCTCACAGGCTTCCTGGACATTCATTCCCCACTCAACTACATTGAGGAAAAACTGGAGCATGTTCTGGTCCTGAGTATCCCCTCCCTGCACGGCAAAGGACAGAAAGGGTTTTCCGTCCTTCAGGGCCATACTCGGTGTAAGTGTTGCTCTGGGCCTTTTTCCGGGCTCGACCACGTTATAGGGATTTTTACGTTTGTCCAGAACAAAGCTCTGCATGCGCTGGCTCATCCCTATGCCGGTATTACCTGCAATGCATGCGGGGATCCAGCCGCCTGACGGGGTCACGGAAACAACCCACCCCATTTTGTCCGCAGCCTGGATGGAAGTGGTGCCGGCTGTAAAGCTCTCATCATAAGAAATCATGGACCTCTCATCCTTTACAGTGTTTTCCCGCCCGGTATTGGACCATTCTTTCAGCAGTCCTAAAAATGGATTTGTTTTCCCTTCAAAGGGATATGGATCTCCGGGCTTGACATCAGGATCATTGATATTCCAGTTGATCTGCTGCACCCTTTTTTTGGCATAATCCTTGGAGAGCAGTCCCTTTATGGGTTCCTCTGGTGGAAAATACGGGTCTCCATAATAAAAATCCCGGTCCGCAAAGACATGGTTCATAACCTGGTAGAGAGTATGGATATAGTTGATGCTGTTAAATCCCATGGATTTAAGATCGATGCTTTCCAGCATGTTCAAAGCCTGGAGCATAACAGGCCCCTGGACCCAGTGCGTCAGTTTATAGACCTCGATGCCTTTATAAGTGGTCGTCACAGGCTTCTCAATATAGACTTTCCATTGGGCCATGTCTTTCATAGTAATCAACCCGCCCTGTTCCTGACAGCCCCGAACAAATTCTTCGGCAATATCACCGCGGTAAAAACGATCGTAGGCTGCATAGATAGCCTCTTTCCGGTTTTTCCCCTGGGATAAAGCTTTTTTCTCAGCATCGACCATTTTTTTAAGGGTCTCCAGAAGGTCGGCCTGACGGAAGATCTCGCCCACATGAGGCGCTTCATGTTCTTCTCCCAGATGAGGGAGCAGAATCTTTTTGGAATAAGGCCACTTTTTGATCCTGTCTTTTGTTTGCTCTGTTCGACGGACAAAATCCTGCTCCACCGGATAACCTTCCGCCATCTGCATGGCCGGCTCCAGCACATCCTTGAGGCTGAGCGATCCCCATTCAGCCAGCATTGTCAACAGGCCGCCCGGGGTGCCAGGTGTCACCGCAGCCAGAGGACCATAGGCAGGGGGATACTCCATATCTCTGTCCTGAAAATATTCCAGCGTTGCGCCCGTAGGGGCAACCCCCAAAGCATTGATCCCATAGACCTTCCCGGTATGAGGGTTATAAACAAGGGCCTGGGTTTCACCACCCCAGCTCAGAACATCGTACATGGTGCTTACTGCAGCCAGCATGGCACAGGCTGCATCTACCGCGTTTCCGCCTTTCTGAAAAATCATGGCGCCGGCTGTGGCTCCCAGAGGCTTCCCGGTGATCGCTACCCAATGCCGACCATGAAGCACTGGCTTTTCCGTCCTGCCGCTGTTTAAGCGAACGCATGAAAAAACAATTAAAAAGACAAGGAGAAATATCTTCATATTCCTGATATATGCATGAGACGTTTTGGACATAAGTCCTCCTCAGGGAAAGGATGTGCTTCCTTCCCTTTTTATTTTAAGACAGTGGGTGCTAACGCTTTTCTAATATTGATCCTGCCATAACCGATGTAATCATCTTTTCCTGATAATTCAGCGCTGTTAACATCATCCGCTGTATACCGGATGACATTCATAATCTCTGTATTGGTCAGCCATGGCTTAAAACTCTTGATCAATGCAGCCAGCCCCGATACATGGGCTGCGGCAATAGATGTTCCCGTCCAGAATTCATATGGAAAAGCCTGATCAACAAGTCTCCATTGCGGAACGCAGCCGATAATTCTCTTTCCAGGAGCAGCCACATCGATTTCAGGTCCACGATTAGACATATCGAGAAATTCATCCTTATGGTTTGTGGCAGAAACAGCCAGGCTGTATTCATCATAAGCTGCAGGATAAGCAACATCGCTGTGGTTATTTCCTGAGCTGGAAACTATCACGATATCGTGGTCAAAAGCATACTTCAGGGCACTTTTCAAGGCACGGGAAGGCCCGTCTGCGCCGACACTCATATTGATGATATCGACTTTTTGATCTGTCGCCCAGATAATGGCATAGATCATAGCACTTGCGTAGCCTTCGCCTTGGGCATCAATTCCCTTGATAGGCAGGATCTTGCAATTCCAGGTCACTCCGCTTATACCGATACCATTATCAGTATCAGCTGCAATAACCCCAGAAATAAACGTCCCGTGTCCATTGTCATCCGTAACATCATCTGTGTCCTCTATGAAGTTCCAACCGCCCGCAAGAATATTCTTTTTGAGATCGGGATGGGTCCTGTCAATCCCGGTGTCGACAACAGCGACCACAACAGATTTATCCCCTACTGTAATATCCCATCCTTCGGTCGCTCTTATGTCAGCTCCGTGTTTTCCTATAATGCTTCCCGGCGGGCCGATGGGCTGGCCCGTATTCAGAAGAGCGTATTGATAGTTAAAAAACGTGTCATCCGGTCTGGTACAGATACAGGTTCTATAATCAGGTTCAGCATACTCCACATCCGGATTCCTGCACATTACAGAAATCATTTCCGGGACTGTGAGACCCTCAGGGATCTGGAGTTGATACACGTCCAAAACCGGAATTTTTTTTTTGATATTCGCCTGACAATAGGAAAGAAAAGCATTTATCAACCGGGATGAGACCCTTGGTTTAAACTTGACAAGAACCCTGTCCGGCGCAAATTGTCTGTCGTCAAAGGGATCTTTCCTGTTTCGGTTAAAAACGGACTCTACACTCGAGATACGGGCCTTTTTCTGAACAGAGAATCCGGCTTTATTTTGAGGAACCAGGAGCCTCCCCTTCAGGATACCGCTTTTTCCGAAAAAGAGGAGAATAGCTGTTATTAAAAGAAAATATCCGGCCTTTTTCATAATCAGGATCTTTAACTATCAAAAATACTATTAATCATATTTTCGATTGTTTCTCCCTTTAGAGGCTTGGCCAGGTAATCATTCATTCCGGCACGGATGCACTTATCCCGATACCCGGAGAACGCATGTGCTGTCATCGCAATGATAGGAATATGTCCGCCGCTCTTTTTTTCCTGTGATCTTATCTCCCTGGTCGCTTCGAATCCATCCATATTTGGCATCTGTACGTCCATGAGGATCAGATCAAAGGACTTTTCTTTCATTTTAGCCAGGACATCTTTTCCATCAACCGCGATAGTCACTAAATGTCCGTATTTTTCGAGAATCCTGGATGAGACCTTTTGATTGATAATGTTGTCCTCTGCCAGCAAAATTTTTAAACCTTTTTTTGATTCACGAACAAAATGACGAGTGATCAACAGCTCATTGTCTTTCTCTTTAGTTTTTATTCCGAACATCAATAAAATTGCATCTAAAAGTTCAGACTGTTTGATAGGTTTAATCAGATAACCTCTGATCCCGAGCTCTCGGCATCTCTTCGCATCTCCCCGGTTCCCCGACGAAGTCAACATCATGATAGTGGAGTGACCCGAATAATCCTCCTTGATAATCCGTTCCACCAGACTAAACCCGTCCATTTCAGGCATCTGAGAATCGACCAGGATTAGATCGAACTTCTTGCCGGCTTTTTTATCTCTCGAGATCTCCTTCAAGGCCGCCTTCCCGCTTTCAACCGCCTTGGGAATCATCTTCCAATTTTTAAGCATACCGTAAAGAACCAGGCGATTTGTAGGGTTGTCATCCACGATCAAAGCGGACATATTCTGCAGTCTATCAAATTTCGCCCGAACGGTCCTTCTTGGCTCCTTTACCATATAATCGAATACAACAGTAAAGTGAAACCGGCTTCCCTTTCCTTCCTCGCTTTCCACCCAGATCCTGCCGCCCATGAGATGAACCAACATACTAGAGATGGTGAGGCCGAGACCAGTGCCGCCGTATTTCCTGGTTGTGGAATTATCAACCTGAGCAAACGCCTTAAATATCATCGACAATTTATACTTGGGAATACCGATTCCTGTATCGGCAACAGTAAAATGCATTGTGATCTTTGAACCCGATCTTGTCTGCTCCCTGACCGAAACACCGATCTCTCCTTTTTCAGTAAATTTGATGGCATTATTGATCAGATTGATCAGGACCTGCCTCAAGCGGCCGGGATCACCGGAAACATTATAATTCAATTCCGGCGGTATATCAGCGATCAACTCCAATCCTTTTTTATGAGCCTGCACTGCCAAGGAAGATACCGTATTACTGAATGTATCTTTGAGATTAAATTCGATATTATCAAGATCCAGCTTCCGCGCCTCGATCTTAGAAAAATCCAGAATATCATTGATGATCGTTAGGAGAGACTCTGAAGAAAAACGGATCGTTTCCACGTAATCCTTCTGTTCTTCGGATAACACAGTATCCAGAAGCAGCTCTGTCATCCCCATGATCCCGTTCATCGGAGTTCTGATCTCATGGCTCATATTTGCAAGAAACTCGCTCTTGGACTGACTGGCGGCAATAGCTTCCTGCTTGGCACGGACTAATTCCGCTTCCATTTCTTTTCTTTCGCTGATGTTTACAAAACTGTTCACAAGATGACTTCGGCCGAACAGATCGATTCTGGTCACGGTTTTCAGGATAGGAATTTCTTCTCCTTTTCCAGTCAGTAGAATTCTTTCAGAATTATCAACCTTCTGGTTCAAGTCCGAAATGGGACATTTTCCTTCTTCGGCCGGACATATGAATTTATGACATATTTTTCCTACGATCTTCTCTCTTGGAAGACCTATCATATCTGCTGCTGCAGGATTTACATCCACTATTGTATGAGTCTGCTCATCAATAATAGCGATCCCTGTCATCAGCCCCTTCATGATCGTTTTCAGGCTGGCTTCGCTTTCAACCACTTCATCATTGAAGTCTTTTGTCTTTGTATCTATTAATTGTTTCTTGTTTTCCATTTGTTTTCCATGGCTGTATTATTCACATAGTATTTCTTTCCTAAACTTACCTTGTCTGAACATTTAAAGTCAACCTTGATGTAAATATGTTTTACATATTTCCATTTGAATTTACTCATCTCCCCCTTCATAGTTCTTTTCTTGTTTGTTTTCAATTAGTTATAAAATATTTCATTTTTGGCATTAAACATGCATAGAATAGGGTTGATAACCAAAATAGCAATAAAACAGAGAAAATAAACAGAGAAAATAAAATGACTACCAGAGGGGCCGTATTCCTCCTTTTTGTTCTTCTCCTCCTTCTTTGGATATCCTCCCTCCATCCAAATTTTTACGGCCCCCTCGATATTAATCCAGGTTATGACTTGTATTCGATGTCTTCTATACGGCTCAATACTTCATCCCAGTCAAAGCCGTTGATACTCCGGTCATCAATATACACATTACCGACTAGTTTATTCATGACCAGTAAATGATATTTAAAACCGTAGCGTTTCAGCCAGCGCTCTGTTACATTCCTGGCTCTTTCTTTCCTCGACGTGAAAAAAATAACCTGGTATCCCATGTCGTAAAGCTCATTAACAATGTCCAGAGCTTTAGGAATCAGCAGAGCTTTATCAAACTCTTCAGGATATTCATCCACATCATCCCAATTTATCTGCTCTGTTGTGCAGATAGTTCCGTCAATGTCAACGACTACTGTAAACCGTTTTTTTGTCTTAAATATCTTTCTCATAATTAACCTGCTTTATTCAGGTTGATACAGGGGAGTTGGAAATTTAACCACAAGTGATGGAAACTTGTCAATTTAAAAAGGCTGTTCGCCTAACCGGCCGTGCCGCCACCACCGCCTCCTCCACCGCCTCCTCCACCGCTGAATCCGCCCCCGCCCCCGGAAGAATAATGGGCAGCAGTCGTGCTGGCCTGTACAATGGATGTTGACATGGATTCGATGCTGCGGATCATGCTGTTTATCCCCCCCGAAGTCAAAAAGCCGGCAGTTGCGTACCCCGCGTACCAGACCGGAACCGCTGCCTGTTCATTCTCGAGGATCCGCGGCAGCATCTTGATTATCTTTTTAGCATTGCCGAACAGGATCCCGAACACAAGGTAGTGTTCCCACAGTTTGTAGGCTTCAGGCGGAATCTCTTTGAAGTTTGAAAAATCATCCAGAAACCGCCGCAGGGCTTTCCACAGCTCGTTCTCCCAGGCCCAATTTTTGGACCGGCGTTTTATTTTCTGGATAAAAATAGCGGCCAGGACGGCAATGATGGGATTCGCAGTCAAAATGATCGCCGGAATGGTTCCAGCTATGAAAAGATTTCTTGTCTTCAAGCTCTTGGGCTCGATAAATTTTTTCTTTTTTCCGATGTTCTTAATCTGTTTGCCCCATGCTCTATACCACTTCTTAAAATACTCCGGCGAGGTCTTCATGTTTTTTTTCATATACTCCAAAGTGAATTCTGACCCGACCTGACCGTTTTTATTCCCAAATCTGTTGAACAGGAATCGCATGAGTTTTTTCTCGTATGGATCCAAGGAATCATCCTCTGAAAACTCTTTTTTCAAGGTGACCTTGGAATCATAGTCTTGCTTTTTCCCGAGAATACCCTTTTTCTCGATGATTCTGTCCTCGAACTCGATATAGCCTCGCCGGGCCATATCAAAAAAGGTCGCTGCAAAAGACCGGGGGGTGATCGACTCCCCTTCCTTTAAAAGAACTTCGACTAAAGCCGGCGGCAGATTAGAAGGAAGCTCGCGATAATAATCCGGAGTATCTGAAAAACGGTAATCTTTCCCAACCTTTTTCCAGATTCGGAAATAAATTACTAACCAGGCGAGGGAGCCCAAAATCAGCAGTACAAGCCAGATCTTTATCCAAAAAATCATCCTGTCTTTTCTACGTTTGGCCTGCTCCTTAGCTTTCTTCGCCCTATCAATAGTTTCCTGGACAAAACCGGCTTCCTCCAAACGGATGGAATCATAAGTGTGTCTTTTCGAGATAAGTCCGCTCACCATTCCTGCAGGCCAGGCAACACGGATCTCCACATACTGCCCGGAACTGAGATTAGATACTGTGAAACGGGCAGTTTTTTGATCCACGATCTCGGATTTTCCTGAAAGCGGCCCGTGGCCGTAGATCAATATCTGATCCGGGTTGGATATGGCTTCCGGCAGATGGACCAGTATTTCTACGAATCTGGCAGGTTTATCCCAGCCGTCACCTATGATCTGCCAGTACAACTCAGATACCTCGGGATAACTAAAAATCCCCCCCTTGACCCGATAGTGAAAGTGAAAGGTCCTTCTCTCATTCCGTGCAGAATAATACCACGTGGCCTCAAGCTTCCCGCTTTTCCGTTTTATCTTGTATCTCATCTGATGTCCCTGCTCATCAAGAATGGAAAAGTCCTCGATCCGGATGTCATACTGGTAACCCTTTTTGCTGACGCGAAGAGGGATCCACATCGTGGCCCAAGAAAAACGCCCCTGGAATTCATAGGTCCGGAATTCATCCACAAAAAAGGACCCATCCTTCTGAATACGGACATCGATTCTGACTTCAGGAAAATAAAAAGTCTTATCCTTGGCATCTAAAAATAGAGCGCTGCCCGTAAGCAAAAACAGTATTAAAAATGAAAAGACAACGGTTTTTCTTAGTAGTGGTATATAGCTCATATTTTTTCCTCTCTTACAGAATTTATATTGTATATTATAAGCCTGAACAATTTACAAGCCAATGAGAAGTCGAAAAACAGTCAATAGGAGTCCATCGAAGTCAAAGAAGTCTATAATAGTTTATTGGGTTTTTTGGGTTCGTTGTGTTCTTTGGGTTATTTTAATTGGATTTAACTCAATAAACCCAATAAGCTCAAGAAACTGGATTCCCGAATCCTCGAACCTTTTATATCAACTAATCGGCATTTTTTATGAATAATTATTGACTTATGTAAAACAAACCTATTATCTTATTCGTCTTATCATGGAACTTCCCATTGACCTTTTAAGCGTCCTGCTTGTAACAGGCATCGTTTTTACAGGAACACTTCTTCAAAGTTCTCTAGGTTTCGGACTGGGTCCTATTGCAGTCCCTCTTCTTGTGTTGGTCAATCCCGGATTTATCCCGGGTCCTCTCCTGCTCTCAGCTCTTGCTCTGACTCTTTTAATGGCCCGGCGGGATCATAGATCCATTCACATTCAAGGAGTGAAGTGGGCCGTTCCAGGACGTGTTGCCGGCGCAATTCTCGGCGCATGTCTTCTGAGCATTATTCCTGAAGACAGCATGTCTGCACTTTTTGGAGCCATGGTGATCCTGGCCGTATTAATCAGCTTCAGCAAGATCAAGCTTACGCTCAAACCTTTAAACATTTTTTCTGCTGGAACACTATCCGGCCTGATGGGCACAACCTCTGCTATCGGAGGAGCGCCCATGGCCCTTGTATATCAAAACCAGAAAGGTCCGGAAATTCGTGGAACTCTCTCCAGCATATTTATTTTCGGTACTATCATTTCCCTTTCATTTCTGGCTGTGATCGGGCGGTTTGGAGTTAGAGAAGTCTATATGGCCCTGATCCTGCTACCCGGCATTCTTCTTGGATTTTGGGCATCCAGGCTGACCGTTCGACTTCTGGACAAAGGACTGACAAAACCCGCAATCCTGACCGTTTCTGCTGTTGTAGGAATTATTGTTCTTATCAAAAACCTCCTTTAACCTGGATTATTCACACGATCCGGCTTCAATTTTAATCAATTTCAATTACTACAAAAATCATCTATACTTTAAAAATAATATCAGAAATAAGAAAAGAATCCACAAACAGGAGGATTCCCCATGTCACAAAAAAACATGAACCGAAGGAAGTTCCTGGGAAGCACTGCACTGGGATTGATGACTGCAGGGCTTGGATTTCCACGCCTGACCGCATCAAGTGTTGAAAAATCCGGCGGGAACAAGATCATTTACAGAACACTAGGCAGGACCGGCCTGAAGATCTCCGCGGTAAGCTTTGGAGTGATGAATTCAGACAGTCCAGACCTTATCAACCGTGCCCTGGACATGGGTGTCAATCACCTGGACACAGCCCATGTGTACCTCAGAGGAAAAAGCGAACAGGTCATAGGCGAGGTCGTTGAAAGACGGGGAGATCGTGACAAAATCATCATTGGAACAAAAATGCGCTTCAACAGGGACCGCAAAACCCATCGTTTTCTCTTGAACGGAATAGATAGGCAGCCCGCAGCAACCCCTGAGAATCTTTACCAACAACTCGATCTTAGCCTGGAACGTCTGCGCACGGATTATGTGGATATTCTCTATCTTCACAGCTGTTACAGTCCGGGAATGGCTACCTTTGAACCGTTGATAAATGCTTTGGTTAAAGTCAAAGAACAGGGAAAAACCCGATTTATAGGAATCTCAACCCACAGCAATGAACCTGATGTGATCCGGGCAGCAGTTGACACTGGCGTTTATGATGTGATCCTGACCTCATATAATTTCGTTCAGAAACACAGAAAGGAGGTTAAAAAGGCAATCCAATATGCCGTTGACAAAGGCGTCGGGATCGTGGCCATGAAAACTCAGGGCGGCGGCCGTCTTCAAAAAGAGAGCAAGGTCGGAATCAACCATACCGCCGCTTTAAAATGGGTCCTTCAGGATGAAAATGTTTGTACCTCCATCCCCGGCATAACGTCATTTGATCAACTCGATCTCAATTTTAAGACAATGAATGATCTGGCCATATCCAGTCAGGAAAAAGCCGACATCATTGCCGCCCAGGCCATGAAAGGGATACTCTACTGTCAGAACTGCAGATCCTGTATCCCTACCTGCCCTAAAAGTGTTGAAATCCCTCACTTGATCCGTGCCTATATGTACGCTGAAGGCTACGGGAATCCTTATCAGGCAAGAAACACAATTGCAGAACTGCCCGTCAAGGAAGGGCTGGATGTTTGCCGCAGCTGTACTTCATGCACAGCCGTATGCGCCAATGGCATTGATATCTCTGCACGAGTCGATTTCCTAATCAAAAGCAAGTACTATCTAGGCTGAAGATACAGACAATAAAATCTCTTTCAAATAATCCAGCAGTTTCTTCATATCCAGGGGTTTTTCGATGAAATAGTCCGCTCCGGATTCATGGATAAACGTCCGGTAAGCCTGGTTTTTATATACAGCAGACATTAATATAATTTTGATCCTGGCGAGTTTCGGATCTTCTTTAATTTTTTTTGTAAGTTCAAGCCCATCTACAATGGGAAGCAGGATATCACTGATAACAATAGCCGGAATATGGTCTCTGATGATTTTCAATCCACTTGAACCATCACAGGCAGTAAACACCTCGAATCCCGCCTGTTTAAGGGTATGTTCTAAAAGGCGGAGGGTCACTTTTTCGTCCTCAACAATAACTATCTTGTAACTCATCGTTTTTTCTCTTTCCAGGATTATGTTTTAAATAGGCCCAGGCATCGTTATTTTGACTTCGGATGGAATAGCTTTTCGACTTCTTTCTTGAATTCCTGGAAAATGTTTATATCCTCCAGGCTTTCAGGTCCGGAAGCAAAACTCTTCACCATATGTTTGTAATACCACTCCTGGCTGCTCTTTCCTACATTGAAACGCTCCCATATATCTTCTCCTATCTCCTCGTAATCCGCAGCTACAGAAAGAATGTTGTCAAGCTTATCAGCACACGCAACTATCTTAGTATCTCTTGGAGCAGCACTCATGAACTCAATAGCGCTGGATTTACGCACCATCCATGGCTGGCTTTTATCCTGTTCCGTGCAGCCATAAACAATGGTTGTCACCTCATCGCCGAACATCTGGCTGATATCACCGAGGGATATTGAGGTGTCCTCCACCACATCATGGAGCAGTCCTGCAGCGATCAATTCGTCAGAGCAGCCGCAGCGGGAAAGGATCATGGCCACGTTAAATGGATGTGAGATGTACGGTATATCCGTATATTTACGCACTTGGCCATGGTGTGCTTTGGCTGCTACCTCGATAGCCAAATTGATCATAGATTTTATCATCATTTAATAACAGTAACTAACTATTTTAAAATTCAAAACCAATGCCTGCTTCTGCTTCAATTCCGCCAGCATTTATCGTGAAATGAGCCGGGGTCATCTTGCCATATGAGTAACTGACAGAAAGGCCGAAAAACAGGTTCCTTGTGATACTAAAGAATGATCCCACTTTCCCTTTGAATCCTATCCCTCCCTTATTTACATCTCCTATAACATTCGACTCATGAAACATAAAATAACATGCACCTAATCCCAGATATAGGTTTGTGACCCCGGAAATAAACCGGTAGCGCAGTCCAAAAGTGACCGGTATGATCCTGAGTTCTGTCTCTTCTTGAGTGTATGTCAGCTCCCCTGTCCTTTTCAAATAATTTCCATCCAGCCAAATGTCGAGACTATTCCAGATTTTAAATGCCAGCTCTCCGCCAAACATCATGCCGCTCCCATATATTTCGCGAAAAGCCTGCTCCGAAGGATTAAAATAGCCCCCTTTGAACATAAAAAATACTCCCTCAGCATTAGCCAGGCCTGAAAAAATAATCATTATTAAAATGATTAAAAATATCTTTTTTTGGCACATTTATCCCCTCCGTAATAAATGACATGTGATGATCTAATGAAATTCATCTTACTATTATTTCCAACACTTTTTTATCATGAATGGTTCAGGCTACAACGGATTTACCACAATCTCCGCTTTTAACCTTAGGCCAGCCATATACACGCTGAAATTCTGCCCGATCTTGGACTGCTTGATCTGCTCTACGATCTCTTCCCTAACTTCTTCCAGGGGGCGGGTTTCCTTCTGCCGGTCCACAATCTTTAGGATGTGCAAACCATATTTGGTTTCAACAATGTCGCTGATCTCCCCTATCGGAATGCTGAATGCCGCATCTTCGAAGGGTTTAACCATTTTTCCGCGGCCGAAATTCTCATAAAGGCCGCCATTTTCCTTAGAACCCGGATCTTCGGTTAATTCTTTGGCCAGTGCGGCAAAATCTTCTCCTCCTTTGGCGCTGGCAAGGATTCCTTCCATCTTTGTGCGGATCTCAACTTTTTCCGCATCAGTCTTGCCCTGTGTGAGAAGCAGTATATGACGCACCGATGCGGTTTTGTCTGCGAGGTAGATGGATTCGACTTCGGCATCAGTGACAGTAATATTATTAGCAACGACACTGTCCATAAACCTCTGGACAATAATTTCGACTTCGATGTTTTCACGAACCTT
>DAOVDI010000180.1 GCA_030669585.1 Acidobacteriota bacterium | reverse complement strand
CCTCGGACAAGGAGGATAACCGACAACAAGACCTGTTGCCAGATGTATCACATCCACCCCGTTCTTTACCATCTCCTCAGGTACATACTCGATATTTCCCCCCGGACATCCTCCGCAGTAAGAATACCCAACAAGTTCCAAGTCCTCATCTTCTGAATAGCGGGCAAAACCTCCGACTCGCTCCCGCATTGAGCGAAAACATTTCCCTCCTCCACAGTCCTGATACCGTCCGCAAATGATAATACCAATTTTTTTCATTTTTTCTCCTGAAAAAAGAATCAAGAAGCTGTCTGAATGATTTTATCCACGATCCGGCTGAATACCAAGCTTGTCTCAGAATCCGGAGCTTCGTCCAAAAATGATTTTCCCCGATCTCCCATATCAACGATCCCTGGATCCAGAGGAATCTTTCCAAGAAAAGGAACTCCCAATTCTGCAGCAGCCTTTTCTCCTCCACCTTCCTTGAACAGCTCGATCTTTTTTCCACAGTGGGGACAGGCAAAACCACTCATGTTTTCAATGATCCCAAACACTTTCAGATTGAGTTTCTTGGAAAAAGCCACGGCTTTTCTCGAATCCATAAGAGAAACTTCCTGAGGCGTTGTAACAACAACCGCTCCTGTGGCCGGCATTAATTGTGCAATCGACAACGGCTCATCTCCGGTTCCCGGAGGAGAATCAATTATCATCCAGTCAAGTTTTCCCCAGTTGATATCCCCGATGAACTGCTGGATGGCTTTCATCTTCATCGGCCCTCTCCAGATCACAGGAGAATCGGGGTCCATAAGAAGAAAAGAAATGGACATCAATTGCAGATTTTCATTTACCTGAACAGCCTTTGCTCCCTCAGAAGTGACCTCAAGTTTTTTATCCTCAACTCCAAGCATCTTTGCCAGATTTGGGCCATGTATATCTACATCCACCAATCCGACTTTTTTACCTTTTTTGGATAACGCCACAGCGAGATTGGCAGAGACCGTACTTTTCCCCACTCCGCCTTTTCCGCTAAAAATAAGCAGTCCGTGGTTGATCTTTTCAAGATTGTCAGTAATTTTTTTTTGAATTTCGTCATCAGGCATCATTTCACCTCTAATCTCAATTTCTTTATCAAATCTTCTACACTGCCTCTTGCTCCTGTTACAACAGTTATATCAGCAGACTTAAAAACCTCTAATGCCTTAGGGCCACATTCCCCGGTGATGAGAATCGAAGTTTGTTTTTCTACAATAAATTGCGCCGTCTGAATACCAGCGCCCTGGACCAGATCCTTATAAGGGTTTTCAATCACCTCTGTTTCCCAGGTAATTGGATCAACAAAAACAAAAAAGTCTGCCCTTCCAAAGCGGGGGTCCAGTTCATCGCTAAGACTTCCGCCCTGGGCTGTAATACATACTCTCCCATCTGAAGAAGGCAAAGAAGCAATCTGTTGGTCGCTTTCGCTGGAACCGCCGCTATGATGATGATCACACATGTCCTCTCCGGATTCGAGTGATTCTTTGAGGTATTGTTGGATAACATCATCAACAGCACCCTGTACTCCAGATATAGTTTTAATTCCATTTTGAGAAAACAGTGTCTGCGCTCTCGGGCCCATTCCCCCGGTAATAATAACATTAACTCCTTTTTCCGACAGAAACCTTGGAAGAAAGCCTGGCTGGTGTCCTGGGTTTTGAATTTCATTTTTTGATTTAACCAAGCGCCCTTCGATCTCATAAATCGTATAGGATTGGCACCTCCCAAAATGTTCCGATACTAGACTTTGATCAGTAGATACAGCTATCCTCATTATTAACTCCTTCTTTTGTACTATCCTGTTTTATTCATAAAAACTGCCGATAACCTAATATAACTTCTTATATATAATCCAGTAGTTGATGCAAAGGGTTCGAGGACTCAAGGGTTCAAGGGTTCAAGTGCTTTGAAATAAACTCTTATCTCTTTTCTTTTCACTCGAATCCTCGAACCCTTGCATCTGCACCAATCTCGACCCGTGAATAATCCAGGAGAAATCTTAATAATTTCGGGAAACGTAAGATTTAAAAAGGTATTATACAGCTTATTCGGTCTTTTTTTCCAGTTCTTTCAGCCTCTTTTCTATAGATTTCAACTCCTCTTTGATTGTTTCAGCCTGGTTCGCCAGCCACTCCCTTTCATTTTCCGGGGAGGGGGCATCCATGAAATCAGGGCTCATTCCCCAATAATTATAACC
>DAOVDI010000167.1 GCA_030669585.1 Acidobacteriota bacterium | reverse complement strand
CGTATGCCGTCTTCTGCTTGTTCTCAGGAGATATACCCTTCCCGTTATCAGCGAAGTCTATCTTTACCATTTGAAGCGTCCTATCATAATCGAGATCAATGATGACCTCTCCCTCACCACCAATCGCCTCAATTGAATTGTCCAGCAAATTGATCATCACTCTCTTCATCTGTACTCTGTCCAGATTAAAAACAGGCACTTCCTTTGAATCCCTGAAAATGAGTTTCACATCTTTTTGCGCCTCCCTGTAGAGAGTCACAGCTTCCTTAATAATCTTACGGATATCTGATGGGACTGGGTTAGATGCCGGCATTCGGGCAAATTTCGAGAACTCATCTACAAGACACTTGATTTCCTCTACTTGCTTAATGATCATCTCAGTACATTCCTGGAAGACCTTTTCATCACCACTGCCCAGTTTCCCTCCATATCTTTTCTTAAGCCGCTGGGCAGAGAGCTGTATAGGGGTCAGGGGATTTTTTACCTCGTGGGCTATCCGTCTTGCCACTTCCCGCCATGCGGCGACCCTCTGGGCCTTTTCGATTTCGCTTAAATCCTCGAAAACGCCGACAAGGCCAAGGTAATTCCCTCGATCATCGCGAAGAACATTCAAATATACGAGCAGCGTCAGTGTCTTGTTCTCCACAGATAATCTGATTTGTTTCTCTAAAAAACCTTTCTTAAAAAGGCCCTCGTCTCCCAGGAACCCGTCAATAATTTTGATATGTTCCTCTAACAGAATCTCCACGTATTTCTTTCCGATGATCCTTTCCGCCTCTATATTCAGCATCTGCTCCGCTGATTTGTTGATGGTAAGGATTCTTCCATCTGCATCGGCAGAGACCACACCGGCTGCAACATTGGCTAAGACAATCTCCATATATAGACGTCGTTGTTCCAGCTCAAAATTGCCTTTTATGAGCTCCCTATTGGCCTCCTCAAGCTTATTCTTGCTTATTTTCAGATCCATAGTCATTTTGTTAAAGGAATTGACCAAAATCCCTATTTCATCTTTTGCCTCCCGATCAATGAAAAAATCATAGTCTCCTGAAGCGATCCGGTTCGTTCCCTCGGCCAGTTCCTTGATGGGGGTGGTGATTTCCTTGGACAGATAGAAACCAAACCATACGGATGAAAAGATAATAAGGAGCGTAACAATGGAAAGGGTAATCATATGGCTGGTCTTTATCGGTTTCTTCAACATCTTGAGTTGCTCATACTCCTGGAGACCATTCGAAATAATCTTCAGCCTATTAACAAAACTGGCCGGAACAAATTTTGCCAGAACTATCATACCGACTACAGCCTTTGACTCTGTCCTTGAAAAGACAGGGGCAATTCCGCTGACCAGATCTCCATGGGGGGAAGATTTGACAAACCGGGAATCCGTTCCTTCCTTTAAAGTTTTTGTCAGGACTTCCTTACCCGGCCTTTTAAAACCACTAAGATCAATCCGATGGTCCTGGGCAACTGTTCTCTGTTCCAGCTTGTTCGAAAAGACCGATAGGGAAGCCAGGTGGTATTCCTTCTGTTTGTCATTGATGAATTTTTCAAGACCTTCCTTCCTGGAAAGCAACATATAGCCTTCGTGGGTGATAACCCGGCTCAAGTTGTTGCCAAGAGAAAGGATCTCATCGGCAATCCCTTTATAATAGTCACGCCCCATTTCGACCGAGTTTTTCAGAGATTGTTCAATAGGGAGGTTAAACCAGTATTCGATGGACAAAGAAATGAATTGCACAGAGACAAAAAAGAGAATTATCGTCGGCAATAGAGACAGGGTCATAAAGGCCAGGACCAATTTAGTCCTGAGTTTCGCCCCCATTATGTTCTTTCTTCTTTCAAAAAGCAGCTTGACTAAGTTTCGACCCGTGAGAAAGAGGAGGAGAAGGAGCAATATCACATTGATATTTATGAGGGCGAAAACAAGAATGCTGCTTGAGAACGGTAGTCCCAGCCCCAGATTAAAGACGCGTACTCCCAGGTAAGTCAGGAATGAAATCACGACTAACAGTACGGCTATCAGGTATCTTTCCCTGCGTCGCCTCCTGAGATCTTTTTGTTGGGAGTGTAGATAGTTTTTTTTCATAACCGAAGAATCACTGATTATCGGGATCAACCCCGGGAGGTGCTCAGCCCATCAAAGTGAGGATGTCAATATGTGAAATTTATCTTGTACCAATCGGTTTCAAAATCCCACAAGGATAAGAAGAAAAGCACATAATCAAGGTACAACGGAAGCCTTATCTTTGCTAATTCGGCCATCATGCGGACCTGGTACCGGTTTCCTTTTTGAAGTTTATTAAGTCCTGTTAGCTTGACACCCACAATTTTCGACATCAGGTTTTTTGCCTCATGGAAATCCTCCACAAGGATCATTTCACTATTCCTCTCCGAAAGTCGAACCTTATAAGCCTTTTTGAGATTATCATACACGATACTATACGTCACTCTCAGCTCAGCAATATTTTTGTCCCGCTGGAAATCCCTGACTTCATAAAGCCCTATAAAAAACGTGAAGGTTGTATTGATCCCATTTTCAATGGCCTTTATCATATCCTCTGTAAAGCAGCCCGTAACTCTAAAATAGATCAGGAGATACTCCCCGGAAGAAGTCACAACAATATCCGTTAATCGCGCTTCTTCTGCCCGGGCCGGTGTTGCCAGGATGGAGCCCACAAGAAAAATCATTACTAACGCTGTTTTTAACCTGTTGCCTGGGAAAAGGGCGCAGTTCATTCAATGTTCCTTGTGAAAAGACAATGTCCTACAGTCAGTAGAAAAATACCGGATATTCTGAGCAGATATAATACGTAAGTGCCCCTTGGAAT
>DAOVDI010000140.1 GCA_030669585.1 Acidobacteriota bacterium | reverse complement strand
TTCCAGCAATCTGGACAAAATACATAAGGTCCTGAAATATCTTTTTCACTATTTCTCGAGATTCCTTTGACAGATCCAAATCATCTTTCCCATCAGAGACCCGTTTAAAAACCCTGTGCAGGGGGTAATTTTTCTTTTGCGCATAATTAGACAGAACGGTCAGATCATAGGGATCCAGGCTATATATCCCGGAAACAGCAAGATAAAAAAGGCTTCGGCTGTCCTCAAAATCCGTCAACGCCTTGATAAAAGACATCAGAATCTTGATCTCATCCCGCGCATAAAGCCCTCTGCTTCCAGAGAACCGAAAAGGAATATCTTTTATATTCAAAGCCCGAAGGAAAGTGTCGGCATCAGCATTTCTCCGCACCAGGATTGCTATATCGCTGTACTGGAATCCTTCTGTCCGGATCTTTTCGCCAATGATCTCCGCCACTCGATCCGCTTCATGAGAAAGTCTGTCAAACTGAAGCATATGAAGGCTTTTTTCTTTTGAGTCTGAAACGGATATCAGCTTTTTGTTGATCTTTTCCTGAACCTCCAGGCGGTCCGGATTATTATGCTGGATCAATTTATAAGAAGTATCCAGAATATGCTGGGTCGACCGGTAATTTCTTGTCAGCACAATCTTTTTCACTTTATTATACGTTTTGCTGAAATTCAAAATATTGCTCAGTGATGCCCCGCGAAACCTGAATATACTCTGATCGTCATCCCCTACTACTGTAAGATTTTTATGATTCCCCGCCAGCAGCTTCAGCATTTCGAACTGGATATAATTAGTGTCCTGGAATTCGTCCACCAGGATGTATTTGTACTTTTCCTGATACAAATGGAGGATTGACGGCCGCATCTTAAACAGATCCACAACAAGGGTTACCTGGTCTTCAAAATCGATCTTCCCTTCTTTTTGAAGCAGTTCCTGATATGCCCTGTAGACCTGGGCAATCTCAAGATGTTTTTCAGCCTCCTCTTTTTCCACTTCATTTTTTGCTTCTTTGAGGCTTTTCTGGGAATAATTCAAGTATTTCTCGGGCTTGATACCTTCCTGCTTCAATTTCTTGACGGCTGTCAGAAGCTCACGGATATACCGGGTCGGCGCGCTCAAAGGCCTATAATACTTCAAGGGTATCTCAAAAAGATGCTCCCTGAAGAATATCGTTTGTTCAACATCATCCAGAAGACGGAAATCCGGAGGATATCCGATCTCGATCGCATAGTCACGCAGAACACTCTCGCCAAACGAGTTAAAAGTATGGATCTCCACAAATGAATAACCGTAAGGAATAAGAAGGTCGACCCTTTCTTCCATCTCATTGGCTGCTTTTTCGGTGAAGGTGACAGCCAATATCTCTTCAGGCTTTGCGTATTTCTGCTCGATCAGATAGGCAATCCTCTGTGTGATGACTTTTGTCTTTCCTGTTCCTGCTCCTGCAATGATAAGAAGCGGCCCTTGACCGTGAATCACAGCCTTTCTTTGAGCCGTGTTTAATCCATCCAACAGGGTGGTCATTTATAAAAACAGATTCTATTCTTTAATAATAACGAGTTCATCAGGCTTCATCATCCAGAGTTTTTCCCTGGCTTTTTTTTCGACAGCCTCGGGATTGGTCCGAAGATCCTGGATCTGCTTTTCCAGCTTTTGTTTTGTTCTCATAAGATTCGCGATATCCAGCTCCAGTATCTGTTTTCTCTTCTGAATCCTGTAGATCTCGATCCATCCTCTTTCCCCAAAAAAGGATGCGATCAGCAGAACAAAAAAGAAAAAGACGACCGCCGCCAGCCAGACCTTTCTCCAGATTTCAGTCCTGTCTTTATTTTTCATTTCTCATTCCTGGTTTATTCAGGCCAAAAATTCCAGCCCGTATTTGATCAGCTGTGCTAGATCAGCTTCATTTCCGGCTTCTGAATACAAGCGGATGATCGGCTCGGTTCCTGATGCGCGGAAAAGGAGCCAATCGTCATGCTCAAAATCCAACTTGACCCCATCGATCATTTCAATATTCACAACTGTTCGTCCTGCTAGTTTAGAGGGTGGCTTCTTAATCAATTGCCGCAGTTTCTTCTCTCTTTCCTGGGTAAGGGGAACACTTCTTTGCCGATACTCTCTCTTCCCATATTCCTTAAACAAGTCTTTGATCAGTTGAGAAAGGCTTTTTTCAAGTTTCGCCATCATTTCCACGACCAGAAGTCCGGCCATGATCCCATCTTTTTCAGGCAGGTGATCCTTTATGGCCAGAGATGCGCTTTCTTCACCACCAAACATGATCTTGCCTTGGAGCATGAGGTCAGCGATAAATTTGAACCCAACTGGTGTCTTAAACAGAGGCCTTTTAAATTTTCTGGCGATGCGGTCAATAAGATGCGTGGTCGATACTGAACGGGCCACACCTCCTCTCCAATCCCTTTCTTTGATCAGATACTCAAGAATAAGCGATAATATAATATTTTGTGAAACAAATTCCCCTTTCTCGGAGACGATGCCGAACCGGTCCCCATCCGCATCGGTGGCCAAACCGACATGACATTTCTTTTGCTTGACAAAATTCTTGAGTTCGGCCAAATTTTCCTCTGTACAGGAAGGCGCAATACCTCCGAAATATGGATCGATGTATCCGTGTATCTCTTCAACAGGGATGTTGTTCGCCTCAAAAATCCCATCCAGATATTCCCTGCTTGTCCCATAGAGAAGATCCACGGCAACCTTGATCTTGGCTCGCCGGATAAGATCAAATTCGATCTTGGGTTGGATATAGGAAAGATAATCCTTCTGGAGGTCTATCTTATCGATAAATTCCGACTTCGGAGAATAAGGACAGAAGGAATATTCTTTTCTAAGACTTTTGATCTCGGCTTCGATCTGACCTGTCACCGAGGGCAGTGCAGGAGCGCCGGTCTCGACGCTGAATTTAAGGCCATTGTATTCAGGCGGATTAAAAGAGGCCGTAAAATTGATCCCTCCCTGAGCATTCCTTTTGATAACCTGATGAGCCAGAGCCTGAGATGGTCCGTCTCTGTCTGAAAAGCAGACATGGATCTGGTTGTGGGACAGGACTTTTGCAGACTCAAAGGCGAATCGCTCGGAAAGAAAACGCGTATCGTAGCAGATGACAATACAACATTCCTCACCTGGAAAACGGTTTTTCAGATAATTCGCAATGGCCTGGGATACAATGCGGACATTCTGGAACGTGAATTGTTCCCCCATAACCGCACGCCAGCCGTTCGTTCCAAATTTTATCATATCCTGCTGATTCCATAATTAACATAAGCCCTTCTGAAAAGCAACTAAAAACAGCTTGTTTTCAACCCTGTGACTTGTCTCTTTTTTTACCGGTTTCGTTCGTCATAGGGACAAAACGAACACTAAGAATGTTCCGGACATAAGGCTTGCCTTTCTGTTTCTCGATCAGAGTCAAAGTCTGGACATTTTGAGTGTCTCCCAGAGGAAGGATCAGCCGTCCGCCTTCTTTTAACTGTTCCATTAGGGCCGTGGGGACATGGCTAGTCGCACACGACACAATAATTGCATCAAATGGCGCATATTCCTCCCAACCAAAGTGCCCGTCTCCCCATTTGACTTTCACACGATCATATCCCAATTTCTTCAGGGTTGCCGCCGCTTTATCAGCCAGTGCTTTTATTATCTCGATCGAATAAACCTCCTGCGTTAAACAGGCCAGCACTGCTGCCTGATAACCTGAACCTGTCCCAATTTCCAAAACCCTTTCCCCTTCTTTCAACTGGAGGTGCTGTATCATCAGAGCGACAATATATGGTTGAGAAATAGTCTGTCTTTCGTCTATGGGCAGGGGAAAATCCCGGTAGGCCTGATTCCTGTACTTGGGATCGATAAACAAATGCCGTGGGACTTTACCCATAGCATCCAGAACCTCTGGATCATTGATGTCTCTAGACATCAGCTGCTGCTTGACCATTTCCATACGCAGGAGGGTATATGTATCAGAACTTTCCTCAAAAGAACAAAAAGACCAGGAAAACACAGTCAATATTAACAATAAAAAAAGAACTTTTATTTCCCGCATTACACTTCCTCCTTGTCAGTATTATTTTCCTGTAATATCCTTGTAAAATCAAGTAACCAAAAGATTGGTGGGCCGTATTTTTTTTTATTGAGAAAACAAGACTTATTTATGCGTTTTAAGTTATGGTATTTATATTGAAAAAGATGGTATACTCTTTAGGGGTTAAAAGGGGTGAGGAAAAATCACCCCCTTAAATCACCTCAAAAAACG
>DAOVDI010000006.1 GCA_030669585.1 Acidobacteriota bacterium | reverse complement strand
ACAATTAAAAATCGGAATTCCGTTGAGGTTTCGTGAAAATGCAATAGAATTTGGAGGGAAAAGATATGAAGGTGAAGGAATATTTTTGATCTCCTGTATGCCGAACCCATTCAATAAGAAGCTGCCTTTTACTTTGTGCGTTGCAAACAGACCAGCAGATCTGATCGGAGCCAGTTCGAGGATTAGAGGCCCAAGCGAGTGGTATGTAGATTATATACTCTATCGTGATGATAAAAAATTGGATACAGGCCTGTATCATAAAGAAAAAGGCAAATGGTCTCTAACTCCTCAGAAGAAATAGAATTAATACAGAGTTAAATATTTTCACTCTGAATTACATTTGAGTTAGTATTACATGTATTTTTATATTTTCTTAATAACAGGTCGGGCAGGTTCCAGTGGAACAGGTGGACCCTGATGAGCTTCCCTTATTGACGGTAAAAGTCGCTAACTGCTTTTCAATATCCCTGCTCTGACACTTTGTACACTTCAACTCTTTGGAATCTGCTGTGACTCCGACTAAAAGTTCAAATTGATTACTGCATTTCTTGCAGCGATATAAATAAATTGGCATTAAATACTCCTTTCAGGTCAGAACCGGATCTTGACCCCAACTTTCAGAGAAAATCCACTTAGATTTAGCGTTGCTTCTATCGGATCCGAAACTCCGCCCTCAGAAGGTATTTTATCACGAACATAGAGAAGATAATAGGATTTATCTCCTGTTACATGTCCCTGATAAATATACAGCTTTCCGTTTTCCGTCGAGTCCGAACCGCTGGAATCCGTGAAATGATCGGTCCCTTCCAAACCTTTAATATGCGCATACCGGCCTGAGGCTTCAGCAAAGACGCCTATTATCGAATTCACATGATAAACATACCCGATACCACCAGTGATTCCCAACCCCTGAGAACTGGCGTCCCCATCCCACTGCTGCCAGAAGTTGTCGCTTATAAAGCGGTAAAAATAACGGCAGTTGGTGATGATGAATTCAACACCGGCTTTGGCATACAACCCAGAAACCGGAAAATACGCGAGGCCAACCCTGACCGGTAATGCCTGGATCTTTGGGCGGGTAGTAAAGGACTGTAAGCCCGGCCCGGCAGTAAAATCTACGAGGCTTTCTTTACCACCAATAAGATAATCCGCACCGATCAAAAAAGAAAGCTTGGGGTTTAACGGCAGCAAAAACTCCGCACCGAACTGATAAACCATCTTTAACTCAGAAACCGCTCCTCTCCCTGTGACACCTAGCTGGTCTTCGTAATAATTCCCAAGACCTATGGCGCCTGCGTTCAGATCTCCAATTGAGGCAAGATGTCCCCCTAAAGATAGCAAAACTGAAACATGTATTGCATCAGAATCATCATCAAGCAGATATTGCGGCGTGGGAAGCACTTTCTGCTCCACCCCTCTTTCCTTCTTGGGTTCTTTAATCTTTTCTTCTTTTTTTATCTCTTCTGTTTTCAGTTCTTCCGCCTTGACCACTTCTACTTGGAGGACAACTTCTCGAGGACGTTCCCCCTCCACCAACTGAACAAGGCTTTCATGAACATATCCGGTTAAAGGTTCGCCTTCCTCGAGTTCAAATTGAATTTTATACCACTCTCTCTCTTTACTGCTTGATTCAAGAATCGTCCCCATTGGAAACTGCTTAATAATGGCGCTTCCAATATCGGGCTTAATACGAACATTGGCCAGATCGCTGACAACCCTCAGCTTCACCCCAACCTCCTGCCCGACTAGGGAAAAAGAAAGGAGTAAAATTACAGTAAAACAGAATACGATAACCTTCAGGATTGATTTTTTCATATTTGCGGCCTCATCAGTATTTTATTGATTATAAAAGAGGCCATTTTCCCTGTCAAGACAATGGGACCCGGCTTGAATGTTTTTGCCTCCTGATGGAAAACATGCTAATATTTGGAAAATGATATTTCTCGCAAACTTTCTTCTGGCGATCTCAAAGATCCTTCATATTCTTTTGATGATCTATATGTGGATCCTTATCTTACGTGCTGTTTTTTCCTGGATCCCGGCCCCTTCACTCCGTCCCCTGGTTATCATCCTCTACAATCTGACAGAACCGCTGCTCAAACCCATCCGCAGATATGTCCCCCCTTATAAAATGGGAGGTCTTGATATCAGTCCTATGATCCTTATTATCCTGATCGTGTTCATAGACACATTCTTGATCAAATCCTTAGACCTCTATGCCCAGCATATACTGAGGCAAAACACATGGATCCTTTGATTATTAACGTCAGAGTTCAGCCAAAATCCAAACAGCAGAAGATCGAAAAGCTCGACAACTCTCAATACAAAGCCTGGGTTCACGCAGCGCCGGATAAAGGGAACGCCAATAAGGAAGTCATTAAACTCCTGGCAAAATATTTCCATCTTCCCACCTCTTGTTTGACCATTGTGGCTGGGCAAACTTCCCGAAATAAGAAGATAGAAATTTGTAACCTTGGCTTGTCTGAAAGGTAAAAAATGACGGCATAAATATGAAAATCTCTTTCTTTTGATGAGAAACTATCATTTCAACATACGTTATAAGAATACAGAGAAAAATGTTGCTTGAGGGGCTTTTTTTTAATATATTTGAATCGTAAAGCTTGAAAAGGAGCAAAAAATGTCAAAATTCCTGAAAAAAATTCTATGGGCAACAGATTTTTCAGAAGAATCTCAGGAGGCTCTGCTTCATGCACAAGTTTTTAAAAAAACATTCAATGCTGAATTGATCGCGCTGCACGTGGCTCCGGATTTTTCTCCTGCTCTTTACGATACTGCTTCGGTTATTCGCGGAGAACTTGCCAGGCAAGTCGCTGCCTTTAAAAAAAGGGCAGAACAACAACTGACTCAACTGAAAAAATCCAAAAACATCTCATTCAAGACCATTATAAAAGAAGGCAATGCATCAAAAATGATCATCCAAACAGCGGAAGAGGAGGAGGTCGACCTTATCATCATGGGAAGAAAGGGGCAATCCGCTATTGAAAAACTTTTTATTGGAAGCATCGCCAACCAGGTACTTAGAAATTCCCGTGTCCCCGTACTCCTTACCAAGAAAAAAAGCGGAAAACCCCGTTTTAAAAAAATATTGGTCCCTACAGATTTCTCCCCCCAAGAAGAGATCGAGCAGGATTATGCATGGAAGCTGGCAAAAGGATTTGATTCCGCGCTGACGCTTCTCTACGTCCTTGAGCTTCATGACTACGAATTTCCTCCAAGAGTCATTGAAGAAATGTTTGACTCTATTCTCAAACAATTGAAGAAAAGAAAGAAAAAAGAACACGAAGATATCAAAGTCTCTGAAGATGTGCACAGAGCCGTCAATGCATCCGTCGGGATCGTCGACTATGCCGAGACCCACAAATATGACATGATCGTTATCTCTACAAGCGCCCACAGCAAACTGGAACGCTTTTTTCTAGGCAATATCACAGAAAAGATCTTTTCTTACAGTAATATCCCCATCTTTGCCATTCCCCCTGTTCAAAACGACTGATTTGGAAGAAGACCTCATTTACTGGATCGCTGTCAATAATGTCCTGTCGGAATATTTAGAACCCACTCGCAAGATCATCGATCATTTTTCTCCCATAAAAAAGGTTTTATCCGCTGAAAGGAAAGACTTGCTGTCTCTTGGCCTTGACAAAAAGACAGTAGGTGTTTTACTGTCTTCAAAAAGTCTTGATCAGGCAAAAAAAGAAATTGATTGGCTTAAAAAAAAAGGATATACTCCGCTTTCTTTCAGGGATCAGAGATATCCTGCTCTTTTGCGAGAAACATTCAACCCTCCACTCGTCTTGTACTGTGCCGGAAGGGTTGAAACCCTGGAAAAACCTTCCGTATCCATGGTTGGAGCCCGCAAACCAACCCCTTACGGGAGAGCCGTTGCTGAAAATTTGGCCAGCCAACTGGCTTCAAAAGGCCTTGTGATTGTAAGCGGCATGGCCCGGGGAGTCGATTCGATCGCTCACTGGGGAGCACTTAAAGGAGGCAGAACAATAGCTGTGTTAGGGTCAGGATTAAACAACATATACCCCCCGGAAAACCGCAGGCTTTTTAATAAGATCACAGAAACAGGAGCTGTAGTGACAGAGTATTCAAAAGACAGGCCCCCGCTTGGACGTCATTTTCCGATGAGAAACAGGATTATCAGCGGACTTTCACTCGCATCGGTCGTTTTAGAAGCAACACTAAAAAGCGGCTCTCTGATAACAGCACGACTGGCGCTGGATCAAAACAGGGAAGTAATGGCTGTGCCCGGAAACATTACATCAAAGCTCAGCCAGGGGACGAATTGGCTGATCCAAAACGGGGCAAAAGCCATCACATCCTGGGAAGATGTTGTAGAAGAATTTCCGGAACCCTATAAAGAACAATTCTCACAAAAAAAGCACAAAATGAAGGAGATAGGCCCCTCCCTTTCACCCCGGGAAAAAATCATCTATGATCTTCTGAAAACGGATTCTATTACCCATATCGATGAACTTGTTACAGCCAGTTCTCTTTCTGTGCCTGAAGCGCTATCAGTTCTGTTAAAACTGGAGCTTGAAGATATGATCCATCAGTCACCTGGAAAATTTTATCAGAGGAAACTTTAATGGCAAAACATTTGGTTATCGTTGAATCCCCCGCCAAGGCAAAAACTCTCAGTCGCTATATCGGAAATGACTATCTTGTGATGGCGTCATTGGGCCACATCCGTGACCTCCCCAAAAAAAATCTGGGTGTTGACATTGAACATGATTTTTTACCTGAATACATCCTGATACCTGAACGCAAAAAATTGGTTGCAGAATTGCAGCAGTCGGCAAAAGACATGGAGTCCGTGCTCCTTGCCGCTGATCCCGACAGAGAAGGAGAAGCCATATGTTGGCACCTCTCTAAGATCCTGGAAAAATACAACCAGAACATCCACCGTGTGATGTTCAATGAGATCACAAAAAAAGCCGTACAGAATGCATTTCTGAATCTTGGACAGATAGATCAGGATAAAATAAAAGCCCAGCAGGCCCGAAGGATCCTTGACAGATTGGTCGGGTATCTGATCAGCCCTTTGTTGTGGAAAAAAGTCGGGCGGGGATTAAGTGCAGGCCGTGTCCAGTCCATAGCAGTCCGATTGATCTGCGAACGGGAAAAAGAAATAAAAGATTTTAATCCTGAAGAATACTGGACGATTACTGCATCTCTGGAGGCATCCAACCCTCCTGTTTTTACCGCAAATCTGGTTAAGATCGCCGATATTAAAGTAAAAGTAGAGAACAAGGAGCAGGCCGGCACTATCGTAAATGACCTGAATTCTCTCCCATTTACTCTCAAGGATATCGCTGTCAAGGCAAAAACTAAAAACCCTCCTCCTCCCTATATCACAAGCACCCTCCAGCAGGACGCTTTCCGCCTGCGTCGATTCTCGGTAAAAAAAACCATGGTCCTTGCACAGCACCTTTACGAAGGCCTCGAGATCGGCGGCCGGGGCCATGTGGGATTGATCACATACATGAGAACGGATTCTGTGCGGATTTCCAGTGACGCAATGAATTCAGCAAGAGACTTCATCCAAAATAATTACAGCGATGCCTATATCCCGGAAAAACCCAGGGTATACAAGAATAAAAAACAAACACAAGATGCCCATGAAGCCATCCGTCCGACTTCCTTCGACCTACCGCCTGAACAGGTTAAGCCTTTCCTTAACAATGATGATTACAGACTGTATACAATGATCTGGAACCGGTTCATAGCTTCTCAGATGAGTCCTGCCCTTATAGAGGAAACCAGCTTTGATATCCGTGCAGGAAAATACCAGTTCAAAGCAAAAGGGGAAGTTATTAAATTCGACGGCTTTCTCAAACTTTATCAAAAGCAGGATAAAGAAGAAAAAACGGACGAGAAAGATAAGACCTTGCCCAAAGCTGAGGCGGGAGAAATACTCAAGCTCCACGACATCGAATCCAAACAAAATTTCACACAGCCCCCCCCCCGATATACCGAAGGAAGCCTTGTCAAAGAGCTGGAAGCACGGGGAATAGGGCGGCCTAGTACCTATGCTCCCATCATTGCAACGATTCAGGGCCGCACCTATGTCATCAAGGAACATGGAAAGTTCATCCCGACAGAGCTGGGCCTATTTGTGAATGATTATTTGGTAGAAAACTTCCCTGAGCTGATGGAATTTGAGTTTACGGCCAGCTTTGAAGAAATCCTGGATCATATTAGCGAAGGACAGCAGGACTGGCAGCTTTATCTTAAATCTTGCTACACTCTTCTCAAAAACAACCTGGACAAGGCCATGAAAGAAGAAAGTATAAAGCCCAAAGGGATTCCTTCTGAGGAAAACTGCCCGGAGTGCGGAAAACCGCTGGTTATCAAAGAGGGCCGCTACGGACGTTTCAAAGCCTGCACCGGTTATCCCGACTGCACGTACAAACAGAGTATAACCAAAAAGAAAGCCACTCCTCTCGATGAAAAATGTCCGGAATGCGGATCTCAACTCGTCCTTCGCCATGGGAAATATGGACCGTTCACCGCGTGTTCTAACTACCCAGAATGCAAATATATAAAAAAAGAGAGCAAGAATACAGGTATTGCTTGTCCGGAAGAAGGCTGCGGCGGAACGATCATCCAGAAAAAAACCCGAAAAGGAAAGATCTTTTTTGGCTGCAGCAATTTCCCAAAATGCAAATATGCCACGTGGGATGAGCCTGTCGATCAACCCTGCCCGGAATGCGGAAGGCATTTTATCCTCAAAAAAAAGCGGAATAAAGAAAATCCCACTCTTTACTGCAGCAGCGATAACTGTGCTTACAAAGAAGAAGTGGACAATCTAACACCTCAAGAATAGACCGCTTGCTCGCCATATACACACCTTTTCCAGTATAATATCTTAGCGCATATCCTTGACACGGCGTTACAATGGACAAAAAGCTGAAACAATTCCTGTCCTATTTGGAACACGAAAAAAATGCCTCTCCTCACACAATCGATAGTTATAAAAGGGATCTAACACAGCTCGCACAATACCTAACTAAAAAGCAAATCCGATTGGTAAATACCGATCATATTGTGTTGAGAGGTTTTCTTGCGACTCTTTATGAAAAACAGTGGAAAAAATCAACTATCGCCCGGAAACTTGCAGCCATCCGCTCTTTTTTTCAATACAGCCTGAAGCAAAGATGGATCGAGGATAACCCCGCAATATTGCTGTCCACTCCGAAACTAGACAAACATATTCCTTCCTTCCTCTCAGAAGAGGAAATGCAAAGATTCCTGGATCTGCCCATTTCGAAAAAGCCTCTGGACCTTAGGGATAGAGCCATGCTTGAACTTCTTTATGCAACAGGGCTGAGAGTGGGAGAACTGGTGGGATCAAACATCGAAGATATAAAATTCCCCGAACGGCTCATCCGTGTCAGAGGAAAAGGGAAAAAGGAACGAATACTGCCTTTTGGCAAAACAGCAGAGGAGAGCCTTCAATCATACCTCAGCATCAGGTCTTCAATGCACAAAGGAGAAATAGACGAAAGAGCGGTGTTTTTGAACGTCCGGGGAGGCAGGATCACATCACGGTCCGTGCAGAGAATAGTCGACTCATATTTCAGTCAGACAGCGCTCAGACGGAAAATCAGTCCTCATTCTCTGCGGCATTCCTTTGCCTCCCATCTCTTGAGCAGAGGCGCAGATCTTCGTGTTATCCAGGAGCTTCTAGGACATGAAAGCCTGGCAACAACACAAAAATACACACATCTTGATCTCAAACATCTTTTAGATACATATAAAAAAAGCCATCCCCGTTCTTAACCTTGTTCAAGGAAGGTAAACCACTAGAGGCAATTTAAACTTAAGATGTCTACATCTATTTCCATTTTTACAAGAGCAAAGGAATCTATCTTTCTGATTATATTAAAGTTAACATAAAATAACATCTTGGCCTCATCTTTGCATATATAAAGAATAAGGAGGTCAAAATGAAATATTTTATTATCAGAGGCATGGTTCTCAGCCTTGCGTTTCTTCTTGTATTCAGCGCCCTTACCCCTCTTCAGGCAGCGGAAAACTCAGCAGCAGTAAAAAAAATCAACATCAATTCCGCAACTCTTGTCGAACTTCAAGAGCTGCCCAGCATCGGGTCGAAAATCGCCCAGCGCATTATCGATTTTCGTAAAAAGAACGGAAATTTCAAAAGGATCGAAGAAATCATGAAGGTTAAAGGAATTGGTGAAAAGACATTCCTTCGGTTTAAAGATCTCATCACAACCGGGACGTCTTCCACATCAAAAAAATAGGACCTGACCAGAACCCTCTACGATACAAAAAATGCCAGGGCTGTGAAATCCATTTCAGCTCGCAGTCCTGGCTATGTATTCTCACCGAGGGAAGCTGCTTTCAGCCTTGGGCTCTTCTTCTTTGGCCTCTTATTCTTTCACTTGAATCCTTGACCCCTGTCTGCGTGCGGTCACGCACAGGCAGGCCTTGATTCCTCGAACCCTTTTTTCAACGTATCGCTGAATTTAGTGACTGGACTATTTACGAGTCGAGGTTGATGCATCTGCAAGAGGCTGTTCGTGAAGCCGTATTTATATACTGCGAATGCGCCGCAACAAAGCAGATCGGCTCGCCCGGAGGGGGAAATACGACGGCTAAAATAAGAGCAAGACCATAGAATAAGCAACTTTATCTTAACTGGATTCCCGTTTCCACGGGAATGACGAATGATTTGGGTTGCCGTCGAATTTTATGAATAATCCAGGCTAATTTATAAATCCAAGTTTTGTAAATACTCACTAACCGATATCGCTGCATTAACTCCGCTTCCCGAGGCAGTGGCAACCTGCTTCGGACAGGCGTTTGTAACATCTCCGGCGGCAAATATACCTTCCTGATCGGTCCTCATTCCATCATCGACTTTAATAAATCCTAACTGGTCAAGTTCTACAAGGTCATTTAAAAATTCGGAATTCGGATGGGTTCCGATCGAAATAAAAAGCCCGTCTACTTTCAGTTCATGAGTTGAATCATCCTTTACATTCCTGAGGATTACACCCTCCAATTTGTCCTTTCCATTAATCTTCGTGACAACCGAATTCCAAATAACATCAATTCTATCATTGGACATAATTCGTTCCTGAAGGATTTTTTCCCCACGAAGCTCATCTCTTCGGTGGATAACTTTTATGGACTTTCCAAATTTTGCAAGAAAAATGGCTTCTGTCAGCGCATTATTGCTGCCTCCAACAACAGCGATCTTTTTGTCTTTGAAGAAGGCCGCATCACATATCGCACAATAGGAAACACCCCTGCCTGTTAACTCGTTCTCTCCTTCAACACCAAGCTTCCTATAATATGAGCCGGTAGCGATTATGACAGCCCTTGTGAGGTTGGTTTCCTGATATCCTGACAGCAACCAGAGATTATTCTGCTTTTTAATGCTCTTAACTTCATCTGTCCGGATAACTGCTCCAAAGTGTTCTGCCTGCTTTCGAAACTCGCCCATCAGTTGGAATGGAGATATCCCTTTGGGAAAACCCGGATAATTCTCGATCCAGTCTGATGTCAGAATTTGGCCGCCTGGCATTCCCTTCTCCAAGACTAGTGTTTTTAATCGCGCTCTTCCTGTATAGATAGAGGCTGATAAGCCTGCAGGTCCGGCCCCAATAATAATTACATCAAAGGTTTCGTTCACAGGTAAGTCTTGATTTTTTCTTCAATTTTCGGTTGGGGAAAAACACCGATGATCGTTTCCTTTATCTCTCCATTTTTAAACAAAAGAAGGGTGGGAATACTCATAATCCCATATTTTGATGAAATAATCCTGTTTTCATCAACATTAATTCTGGCCACTCTAATTTTATCCTTATAACTATCCGCAATATTTTCCAGTGCTTGTAATATCATATGACAAGGCCCGCACCAGACAGCCCAAAAATCCACAAGGACAGGAATATTCGATTTTATAACAACACCTTCAAAATCATTTTCTGTTACATGTACAATATTTTCAGCCAAATTATCCTCCTTCTTTATTAATACCTAAATTTATAATATGTCTCCATTCTTCAGGTAAGGCCAACATGTCCAATTTGCTATTTTATCCCCAACCCAGTTTTTTGTAAAGCAGGTCGAAATAGTTTCTTTGGGGAGAAGAGATCAGGGATAATCTTATATCGCTCACTCGGGTTAAGATAAGTTCGTCTTTTTCCAGCAATCCGCCGCGCTGCCCGTCCAGTGTGAAATGGACTTCTTCATTTTCCGTCAACAGCTGTATTTGAACTTCTGATCGCGATGAAATAACCATTGGCCGGAAACTAAGAGCATGGGGACAAATCGGGACAAGGACCATAGCGGGAATATTTGGATGGATGATAGGACCCCCGGCAGACAAAGAATAGGCTGTTGAGCCTGTCGGAGTCGAAATGATCAGACCGTCCGAGCGAACTTTGGCGATCTTCTTCCCGTCGATGCAGATGGCACACTGAATCATTCTCGCTAAGGCTCCTTTATTAATAACAATATCATTCAAGCAGTAAGAAGTTTTATCCCTGCTCCGGACTTCGAGCATCTGTCTCGGACTGACGATCTCCTCATTGCCTGACAAAAAGGTATCGAGAGTAGAATAAACCTCATTGAGCGGCACCTCGGTTAAAAATCCCAGGCTCCCAAGATTGACCCCAAGAACTGGAACATCTTGTTGGGCGGCTTCGTGCGCGATACTCAGCAAAGTCCCATCGCCCCCAAGAACGACAACCAGATCGACTTCATGGGTAAGGTCATCTCTCTTGAATCCTTCGGGTTTTTTGAGAATCTCGGCGGCTGCCTCTTCCAGCAGGCAAGTTTTCCCTTTTTTCGTAAAATAAGATATCAAGTCACTGAGTATCTTTTCAATATCCGGGGCATGAGGTTTGATGACAAACCCAATTTTATTTATGTTTCTCACTCCAAACAGCCTCCTTGATCATTGATTGAATATCCAGGGTGTCCGGGTCCGTATTCATCAGTGTCCAAAGTATGAAAAATTCCTGGTTCCCCTTTTGTCCCCGGATGGATGTTTTAATCACTCCCTTTGCTCTGAAGCCAAGATGCCTGGCCTCATCTATAATCCTCTCCAAAACATCCTGGTGCAATACAGGGTCTCTTACAATTCCTTTTTTTCCTACCTGATGCCGGCCGACTTCAAATTGGGGCTTGATCAATGAGACCAGGTCCCCTCTGTTTAATACCTTTCTGACGGCAGGCAAGACTGTCAGAACCGATATAAAAGAAAGATCCATAGTGATAATATCCAGATCTTCACAAAAATCTGACTTCTCAAGATAGCGCACATTTTTCTTTATCAGGGTTATTCGAGGATTCTGGCTTAATCTCCAGTCGAACTGTCTTGTATCCACATCCAACGCAAACACTTTTTTGGCACCTCTCTGGATCATACAGTCAGTGAAACCTCCGGTTGAAGAACCCAGATCCGCTGCTACTTTTCCCTCAACAACCAAATTAAAAGCATTCAGGGCCTCTTCCAGTTTTAGCCCTCCCCTGCTCACAAAAGGCGGTTTTTCTTTCAGGGTCAAATCCTGCTCCGGCATTATCATCTGTCCAGGTTTTTCTACCCTTATATCCCCGTTAAAAACCATTCCTGCAAGGATCAATGCCTGGGCTTTGTGGCAGCTTTCCGCAAGTCCGCGGTTAACTAAAACTTTATCTGCTCTTTCCTTATAAAGCATACAAGCCTCATTTATTCCGCTTCCGCCTCTGAATATTATTGCCTGTTATTTCATAAAACCGTCTGACCTGCTTATATATCCCGTCCGAATCCAGATCATACATCCTCTTGATTTGATCGACTTTGGCCACAGGATAGATCTCAACCGGGAGTCCTATTTGTTTAAAGTAAAGATCAAATTTCCTTTCCCTGTCTAAAACCTCTCGAACAGCGCTGCCAAAACCGCCTGCGATGACCCCCTCTTCTGCAGTCACAAAAACACCTCCCGGCCGAGCGAAGCATAGAATCAGTTTTTCATCAAGAGGACTGGCAAAGCGTGCATTAACGACTGCAAAGCTGATCCCTTCTTTCTCCAGCCTCTCTGCAGCCTTTATGCTTGAGTCGACCATATTTCCAAAAGCAAAAATCACATTTTCCCCTTCCCTTAGAACCTCACCCTTTCCCAGGGGAAGAACTTTCAGCTTTTCATCCAGAGGCACACCGGAAGTTTTCCCCTTTGGAAATCTTATGGCAGCCGGATGGCCATAGGAGAGAGCGGAATGGATCATGTGCTGCAGTTCATTCTCATCCTTGGGAGACATTACGATCATGTTCGGCAAATGCCTGAGATACACGATATCATTGATGCCTTGATGTGTCGGCCCGTCATCCGGGACAATGCCAGCCCTGTCCAGAGCAAAAACAATCGGGATATCCATCAGGCAGACATCATGATACAACTGGTCATAGGCTCTTTGAAGAAATGTCGAATAAATGGCCAGAATCGGCTTGAACCCTCCCAGAACCATGCCTGAGGCGAATATAACAGCATGCTGTTCCGCAATTCCGACATCGTAAAACCTGTCGGGGAAAATTTTACTGAACTCGATCAGACCCGTTCCAGCAGGCATGGCCGCAGTGATGGCAACGACTTTTTCATCCGCTTTTGCCACCTTAACCGCAGTCTTGCCAAAAATGGAAGAATAAGTGGGATGTGTATCCTTGTTTTTCGGTTCGCCTGTAGAAATCTCAAAAGGGGATGTGCTGTGAAAGGACGAAGGATTTGCTTGAGCCGGTCTGTATCCCCTGCCTTTTTTTGTCACACAAAGGATCAATATGGGTCCGTCGAATTTTTTCGCATCTTCAAAGACCTCGATCAGTGACTTTAAACTGTGCCCATGGACAGGACCAATATACCGAATCCCCAGTTCTTCAAAAACCAGCCCAGGGAAAAAAGTCTTTTTCATCGCTTCTTCAACGGCACGTGCCACCTTGATCATAGGCCATCCCACAGCAGGGATCGCCTTGAACATGGTCTTTGCATGATCTTTCATCCTGAGGTAGTGCTGACCTGATACCAGATAACCCAAATAACGGGAGATCGCACCAACGTTGGGAGAAATGGACATCTCATTATAGTTGAGGATGATAATCACTTTCTTTCTGATGTGGCCGATTTGATTTAAAGCCTCCCAGGCCACTCCGGCTGTCATGCTTCCGTCTCCAACGACTGCAATGACCTCATGATCTTTATTTGTCCTGTCTCTGGCGACAGCCATTCCTAACGCTGCAGATAATGCCGTGGATGCATGGCCGGTATTAAAAACATCAAACTCACTTTCTTCTACACTCGGAAATCCGCTCAACCCTTCAAGCTGACGTAACCCTGTGAATTCCTCTTTTCGGCCTGTCACGATCTTATGTGTATAACATTGATGCCCCACGTCCCAAATGATCTTGTCCACAGGGGTATTAAAAACATAATGAAGAGCCAGAGTGATCTCGACTACACCAAGATTCGAAGAAAGATGCCCGCCGGTTCTTGAAACAGTCTCAATGATCAACGCCCTTATTTCTGTCGCAAGTTGATTGAGCTCTTTGACCGACAGGGTTTTGACATCCCGAGGGTTTTTGATCCGATCAAGTAGTTTGCTCATTTTCAATCTTTTCCTTCAGAACAGAAAGTCTTATTGCGAGGTGCCGTAATTCCTCTGAGTCAATGGAAGCTGTTTCAAGCGCTATTAATGCATCCCGGATATGACTATCCAGTTTCTCCCGTGCTTTATCAGGGCCAAAAAAATGGACACAATTCGGCCTGGGAGGAGAGTTATCAGGATAATCCTTAGCAGCATCCTGAATATCATCCCGTATCTGAAAGGCAAGCCCCACATTTTCTCCATACGCCTGCAGCGCTCCTGTCTGGTGCGAAGACGCTCCTCCAAGAATCCCCCCGACCGTAACAGATGCGGTGATCAGACCCCCTGTTTTTTTTATCATCAATTCCATTAATCGATCCTCTGAAATTTCTTCCGGGTTGTAAGTTATATCCAGGAGTTGTCCACCGATCATGCCCCCCACTCCGGCATAAAGGCTTATTTCTCTGATGGCCTTGCTCTTATGTTGGGAAAAATCTTTTCCATCCGGAGCCTCTGCCATAACTTCAAATGCTAAAGACAACAGACTGTCTCCTGTCAGCAGAGCAATATTCTCACCATATACTTTGTGGCAAGCTGGTCGGCCGCGGCGATAATCATCGTTATCCATACAGGGAAGATCATCGTGGACCAAGGAATAGTTATGAATCAACTCCAGAGCACAGGCAAAAGGAAGAATTCTTTCCATTTCAACATGGAAATAATCACCACTCGCAAGCATCAGTAAGGGCCGGTAACGTTTCCCGGCAGATAGTACGGAATACCTCATCGCCTGGAAAAGAAGAGAATTCCCCCTGGACAGAATACGCTCAAGCTCAAGCTCCACGGCATCTTTTTTTTGCTTGAATCTCTCTTTTATGATCATTCGTTTCAAAAAGGCAGCGTATTATTATCGTCCGGACCGGAATCATTCTCCTTGTCAGAGGATCCGTCCTTTTCCGGAGGTGTTTCAAATTTTTCCGCCTTGATCTCGCCCTTTTCATCCTTTAGCAGGATCTCAATTTTTCTTTCGGCTTTGTCAAGTTCTTCCCGCATGAACCTGGCCAGCTTGACACCCTTTTCGAATAGCACAAGAGATTCATTCAGTTTTAATCCACCTTCCTCCAGTTTGAGAACAATATTTTCCAATTCTTCCAGCGCTTTCTCAAAACTCTGCTCGGCCATTTTAAGAACTCCTTTTTTCTTTTTCGATAAATCTGGATTCGATAGTTCTGCTTTTATGAACATTCCTGACAAAACAGGTAAACTCACCCCTGAAAAATGAAACCGTGATCTTGTCTTCTTTCTGGATCTCATCTATCTTTCTGACGAGAATCTCGCCTTCTTTCCAGCAGAGAGAATATCCCTTTTTCAGAATGTTTAAAGGGCTTAGGCCGTTCAACTCAACAGACAGCCTTTCCCACCTGCCCTTCATGTTCCGAAGCATGCTTTTGGTAACATAAACTATTTTTTCTTCCAACCGCATTGCAGTGGATTTATTTTCTGCGATCTGCTGTCTGAGGTTTCTTATATGATTCCATGCCCTTGTCTCCCAATCATCGACTTTCTGTTCCAGGTTCAGAAGCCTGACTCTAAAATCTTGAAAGGCTTGATTATGAACCAGCGCCGACACCTCATGCTTTTTGACCTGTACTGCAAACTTCAAATGATGGCCCAATCGTCTTTTTAAATTGTCTGTCCGCTCAATGAAAGATTGTTCTTTATCAATGACCATTTCCGCTGCCGCAGAGGGAGTGGATGCCCTGACATCCGCAACAAAATCGGCGATGGTAAAATCCACTTCATGACCGACCGCAGAGATAACGGGAATCGGGCACCGGAATATCGCACGCGCAACCTCCTCCTCATTAAAAGCCCAAAGATCCTCGATGGATCCTCCGCCACGTCCGACAATAAGCACATCAACATCGGGCTGATGGCCAAGAAAATCGATTCCCTTCACTATCTCTTTATAAGCTCCTTCCCCCTGAACTTTGACTGGATAAATAACAATATGAGTGCGGCCGAATCTCCGCTCCAGGGTCCGGATGATATCGATTATGGCAGCTCCCCGGGGAGAGGTGACTACACCTACTATCTTAGATAACAGGGGAAGTGGTTTTTTCCGTTCTTTATCAAAGAGGCCTTCCTTTTTGAGTTTCTCCTTGAGCTGTTCAAACGCCAGCTGCAAGGCCCCTTTTCCCTTAGGCTCAATGAATTCTGCCATAAGCTGGTATTCTCCACGGGGCTCATAGACATTGATCCGGCCTCTGCAAACGATCTGCAGCCCATCCTCAAGTTCAAATTTAACACGGCCTGCATCGGACCGGAACATAACCATCCGGAGCTGGCACTTTTTATCTTTGAGTGTAAAGTAAAGGTGCCCGGAGTAGTGGCGGAAAAAATTGGAGATTTCCCCTTCAACCCAGACGATCGGAAACGCGCTTTCCAGTTGTGCCTTGATAAGACGAGTTAATTCAGACACGGAATAAACCTTGTCCGACGGAAGGAGAGAATCACTCTTCACTGCTGTTTCCTATGAGATTTTCAGTTTTAATACGCAGAGCCTTTCCGGAATGAATATCGATCTCCAGATAGACTGCAGATAAGATCAACCTGCCTTTTGCAGGCTCGAACCGATGAGGCCTGGATGTTAAAAATCTCTGGATTGCCTGTTCCTTTTTAATCCCGATAACGGAATTGTATCCTCCTGTCATCCCCGCATCTGTCAAATATGCGGTGCCTTCCGGGAGGATCTTCTCATCCGCTGTCTGAACATGAGTATGCGTTCCGATAACCGCAGAAACTTTTCCATCAAGATACCAGCCAAGGGCTTGCTTTTCTGATGTCGCTTCCGCATGGAAATCAACAATAATCACATTTGTCTGCATCCGTAGGTTTTCCAAAGATTCATCTGCTGCACGGAAAGGACACTCCAGGGGTTCCATAAATACTCGCCCCTGAAGATTTAGAACCCCAACTTTTATCCCTCCATTAACTTCACAGACATAGGCCCCCATTCCCGGATTCCTGTCAGGATAATTGGCAGGACGCAGTAATCGCGGTTCCCTTTTCAGGCATTCGATACCCTCTTTTTTGTCCCAGATATGATTCCCGGATGTGATCACATCAAACTTGCCAAAAAGTTCCCGGCATACATCTTCCGTTATCCCAATGCCGCCAGCGGCATTTTCCCCGTTCCCAATAATGATCGATGGGGAATATTTTTCAACAAGAGCCGGCAGATGAAGATTCAAGGCTCTTCTCCCTGGACGGCCGATGACATCCCCGACAAAAAGAACCCGGATTTTATCGGGCATATTCAACAGACCTCATTTCCCGAATGACAGTGACCTTGATCTGTCCGGGATAATCCAATTCATCTTTGATCTTCCGGGCGATTTCTTTTGCAATAACCGCTGCCTTATCATCAGAGATTTTCTGGCTTTCCACAATGACCCTGATCTCTCTTCCCGCCTGCAGAGCAAAGGCTTTAGCAACACCATCAAAATCATGCGCAATTCCTTCCAGCTTTTCCAGTCTCTTGATATAAGTTTCAAGCATTTCACGCCGGGCTCCAGGCCTGGCTGCAGATAACGTGTCCGCAGACTGGACTAATACTGCCTCAATGGATGGAAAATCTATATCCCGGTGGTGTGACGCAATAGCCTGAACGACTTGTTCGCTCTCTCCATACTTTCGTGTCAATTCGACACTCAATTCCGTATGCGTCCCCTCGAACTCCCTGTCCACCGCTTTTCCAATATCGTGGAGCAGTCCGGCTCTCAATGCAACATTGCTATTTAGTCCTAATTCTCTGGCCATCAATGCAGAAAGAAAAGCGACCTCCTTGGAATGCTGAAGGACATTTTGCCCATAACTTGTTCTATATTTCAGCTTTCCCAAGAGTTTGACCAACTCGGGATGTATGTCCTGGACCCGGAGATCCAGAATAGCTGTTTCTCCTTCTTGTTTAATGGACTCTTCCAGATCCCGCTTGACGTTTTCAACAACCTCCTCGATACGTGCAGGGTGAATCCGGCCATCCAAAACGAGTTTTTCAATTGCCAACCGAGCCATCTCTCTGCGAATCGGATCAAAACTGGACAGGATGACAGCTTCCGGTGTGTCATCCACAATAATATCGACTCCAGTGGCCAGTTCCAAAGCGCGAATATTGCGGCCCTCTCTTCCAATGATCCGGCCCTTCATGTCGTCGGAAGGAAGATCGACCACCGAAACAGTTGTTTCCACAACATGTTCCGCTGCAGACCGTTGAATCGCCTGGCTTATGATATCCTTGGCAATGGCCTGACTTTTTTCTCGTGTTTCTTCTTCGATCTTCCGGACCGCCTTTACGGCTTCCAGCTTGGCTTCATCTTCAATTTTTTTAAGAAGCTCTTTTTTTGCTTCCTCCTGTGATATGCCGGCTATTCTTTCCAGCTCCTTCAATTCTTTTTCGATTATCGTTTGGTATTCCTGCTTTTTTTTAGCTGCTTCCTTTTCTTTAGAATAAAGCTGATTTTCTTTTACTGAATAATCTTTTTCCCTTCTCTCAAGATTGGCAACCCGGCGCTCGAGATGTTCTTCCTTTTTGACAAGTCTCCGCTCTGTTTCATTGATCTTATGCCTTCTGTCGTGGGTTTGTCTTTCAAAATCTGACTTGAGATTAAGGAACTTTTCTTTTGCCAGAATAGACGCCTCTCTTTTAGTCTTTTCGGCATCTTCCTCGGCTTTCTTGATAATATCTTCGGCTTCATGCTGGGCTCTGAAAACAGAGCGTGCGCCTGAAGCCTTTTTGACCAGGATAAAAACAACAGATGTTGCTAACAATCCTAATATAAACGCTAAGAGTAAATACGCTGTATTCACTTTGAACACCTCCTAGTTCGGAGTGTCAAAGGAGATTAAAGTCGGAAGGATCTCAGTTTTTCACTCTCTGGCAACTTTCCGCAAACCAAACTTTTGAACGGCTTTTTTGTATTCGATATACTGAATTAATCAATCTATTTCATTGCCTCTTCAATATGCTTGTCTGTAAATCCTTTTTTGAGAAGATGATTTTCTATGCTTTCTATTTCATTCTCCATATGCCTCAATACTTCATTAAGTTGATCCAACCTCTTTTGACAAACCAAATATTCATCTGCGATATTCATTGCTGCTAAAACTGCAATCTTCACAGTATCTGCAGATTTTGATTTTATAGCAACTTCTCGCATTTTCTGATCAAGATAAGAAGTAAGATGGCTTATGTATTTTTCATCTTCTTCCCCTTTGACCTTTATTTTATATTTCTGTCCATAAACTTCGATTTCAATAATTCTTTCTTTCATATTCCCAACTGGTCTATTTGACTGATAATAGTTTCAATTTTTTCTTTTATAACCTCTCTTTCTTTGTGATATTTTTTTAAATTTTCATCAAGCTTGTGGGCCTTCCCCAGCTTTTCTTCGAATTCTTTTTTTTCTGTTCTGAGTTCTTTGGCCTGCTGCTTTAGTTTCTCGTTTTCCGACAAAATCTTATTGATGTAGTCGACAACATGAGATATTTTCGCCTCTAGAATCTTAATTCTTTCAATTTCACTTGTCAATTTACTCTTCCTCCCTCAAAAGAAAATGAAAACCGGTTTTTAAAGCATTGATGATCTGCGTCTGGTATGAATCTGCTTCTTCTGCAAGAAGAGTCTTACCTGGATGACGAAAAATAAATCGAAATGAAAGACTCACTTTTCCTTTAGGAACAGGGGAACCCATAAACCTGTCTTGCAGATAAAATGACTCTAAAAAAGGAATTGACAGTTTTTCCACAGTCTGCTTGATATCCTGATAGCGAACATCCTGATCAACGATAAAGGACACATCACGGCTCACACTGGGGAATCGTCCAATTGGCGAAAAATGAAATGTTTGATGCTGTTTCTGAAAAAGGTTACTTAGATTCAACTCGGCAGCCCAAACCGTTCTTTTTATAGAATAGGCATCAAGAATCTCTCTTTTGATCATGCCGAGACAACCGACTTTCTCTCCTTTTAAATGTAATAATAGTGCTTGTTCCTCCTCAAAAAAGCCCACTTCCTTTGTCTTAAATGAAAAGGACTCATAACCTAGCTGCGACATCAACGCTTCACATGTCCCTTTCAAGTGAAAAAAATCCGCCTTCTTTCTTTTCTTCTGCCAGTGCTCAAATCCAACAAAACCTGTTGTTACAAATGCAAGAGTTTGTTCTTCATGAGTGTTGTCTCCCTGACTGAAATAAGTCTTTCCCACTTCAAAAATATGCACTCTATCAGCGCCTCTGTTTATATTCCAAGCAACATTTTCCAAAAGTCCACCGATCAGGGTGGTCCGCAAGAGAGAAGTCACCGTGGAAATCGGATTTCGGATTGGGATAGGGACTTTTCCACTTTTTAAAACCATTTCTTTTGCCGGATCATTAAAACTGAAATTCACAACCTCGTCATACCCGGAATGTAACATCATTTGCCGAAGCTCATTGATACGGACCCGCTCCTGATCCATTCCCGGCTCCAGTTCTTTCAAAGGAGGAAGAGTTAAAGGAATTTTGTCATATCCATAGAACCTGGCGATTTCTTCAATGATATCCGCCTCCCGTTCTATATCAATCCTGAAAGAAGGGACTTTTATCTGCCAGATCTTCTGTTGCTGCTGATCAATACTAAATCCCAACATGGCAATTGTTCTTGTAATGAACTCTTCCTCGATATCTAACCCAAGAAGTTCTTTGATCCTGTGGTGGCGAAGAACCACTGATTTTTCGTTTTTCGGGTTTGGGAAGACATCAACGAGACTCTTGGTTGTCTTTCCTCCGAACTGGGCCAAAAGGGAAGCCGTCATCATGGCTGCCTGCGGTAGGAAGGATATATCCGCGCCCCTTTCAAATCGATAGGATGCATCTGTTTGAACCCCGATTTTTTTCGCTGTTTTTCTTATGGAAACAGGATCAAAACACGCACTCTCAATGAAAATATCCGTGGTTGAGTCAGAAACGGCTGTCTCTTCGCCCCCAATGATTCCAGCCAGAGCAACCGGTTTCTTTTTGTCCGCGATAACAAGCATCTCCGGAGTCAGGGATATATCATTTCCCTCCAGGCTTATTAATCGCTCTCCTTTGAACGCCTCTCGGACAATAATTTCTCCTCCCTCCAATTTGGCAAGATCGAATGTATGAATAGGCTGGGCCGTGGAGAAAAGTACATAATTACTGACATCCACGACATTATTAATTGGATTCAGGCCTATCGCCTTGATCCTCCGCCTTAGCCAATCCGGAGAAGGGCCGATCTGGATATCCTTTACGATGATCCCGGTATAACGGGGACAAAGATTTTCGTCCGAGATATGAATGTCGATCAGATCCGATGTCTCAATGCCAATCTCTGATATCGGCCAACTCTGTTCTTTTAAAGGAAGATCGAGTTTAACAGAAAGTTCTCGGGCAATACCCAGGTGTCCCAGGGTGTCCGGTCGATTGGCATATGTTTCCAGGTCCACGATGAGATCATCATCCTTTTCTTCCCAGCTTTCCACCATAAGACCGATGCTCTCCATACTGTCTATAAGCTCAGAGGTGGACAAATCCAGTTCGATATAGTTCTTTAACCAGTTCACGCTTATTTTCATTTTCTTGAAAACTCTCGTATGAATCTCAGATCATTCTCATAAAATAATCTCATGTCCGGAATTTGATACTCAAACATCGCCGTCCGGTCTATCCCCATCCCGAAGGCAAAACCGGAATATTTTTCTGGGTCGATATTAACATTCTTTAAAACCTGGGGGTCGACCATTCCCGCTCCCAAAATTTCTACCCAACCGGTACCTCCACACACCCGGCAATCGTCTTTCTTTCCATTACAAACTGTACAGCTGATATCCACTTCAGCAGAGGGTTCCGTAAAGGGGAAAAAACTTGGCCTGAAGCGGATCTTGATCTTGTTATGAAACATGGCTTTCAGAAAAAAGTCCAGGGTACCTTTTAGATCGGCAAATGTGATGCCCAGATCAACGACCAGTCCTTCCATTTGAAAAAACATAGGAGCGTGGGTTGGATCAGGAGTTTCTTTTCGGAAAACTTTTCCGGGAATGATGATCCTGATAGGAGGTTTTTTCTTTTCCATCACCCGTATCTGAACGGGAGAGGTGTGCGTCCTGAGCAGCAGGTCATCATTGATATAAAGTGTGTCCCAATCATCCCGTGCCGGATGGTGGGGAGGAAAGTTCAGTGCCTCAAAATTGTAATAATCCGTCTCTATCTCTGGACCATCCTCGATAGAAAACCCCATTCGTAAAAAAATATCTTCCATTTTTTCCTGAAATACTCTCAAAGGATGAGGGGCGCCCCAGTAGCACTTTGTGCCGGGAAGAGTGAGGTCCACAGCTTTAACATACTTTTTTTGCTTCTGAAATGTATCTTGAAGCTTCTGAAGCTCGGCCTGGATATGATCTTTGAACGTATTGATCAACTGGCCTGCATCACGCTTTGCTTCATTTGGCAGAGTTTTGAGCTGATCCATAAGACCGGCCACATAGCCTTTTTTCCGGCTTAAATAAAGATTCCGGAGTTTTTGAAGCGCAGCACTATCACGGACCTCGGATACCGCTTCTTCAAATTCTTTTCGATACTGTTCTATCTTACTTTTTAGATCCTTCATCTGACTATATAGAGTCGATCAAGCGCTCTCTTTCTTGACTTTCTGTACTAACTGCATGAAAGTTTGAGGTGAATTGACAGCGATATCGGCCAGTATCTTCCGGTCGAGCTCGATGTTCATTTTTTTCAAGCCGTGAATAAAGCGGCTGTAGGAAAGCCCGTTGCTTTGGGCTGCCGCTTTGATCCTGATGATCCAGAGCCGTCTGAAATCTCTTTTTTTGGTTCTTCTATCCCTATAGGAATACTGGAGAGATTTTTCAACAGCCTCCTTGGCTGTCTTATAATTATGTCCTCTCGCTCCCCAAAATCCTTTCGCGAGTTTTAAGATCTTTGATCTTCTTTTGCGCCTTCTTATTCCTCTTGTAACTCGTGGCATCGTTATCTCCTTCTGCTAAAATCCCATGGAAGAATATATCTATACTTCACAATCAGCATAAAATATTCCCAATAAACGCTTGGACAAAAAATCTAAAAGTCGTATGGCAGCATCTTTTTGACCCTGCTCCGATCTGCGTCACTAATAATACCGGCTTTGCCCAATTCCCTTTTTCTTTTTGCTGACTTTTTTGTGAGAATATGGCTTTTATATGCTTTACTCCGAACGATCTTCTTTTTTGCTGTTACTTTGAACCTCTTTTGGGCTCCTTTGTGTGTCTTTTGTTTTGGCATCTTTTCCTCCTGACTTCGTAGGACTCAACAGGGCAGAAATGGCCCAGCTTTGAGTGCGGATACTTCCGTCTTGGCGCCCGATATCTTTGGTATCTTCAAAAACTCTATCCAGAATCAATCTAGCCAATTCAGGTTTTGCTTTTTCTCTTCCACGGAGCATAACCGTGATTTTGACTTTATTTCCGTCATTAAGAAATCTCTGAACATGCCGCATTTTAAAATTATAATCGTGTATACTGATTTTCGGCCGGAATTTAATTTCCTTGACCTGAATCTGTTTTTGATGCTTTTTTGCTTCATGTGCTTTTTTATGAATTTCATACAGGTACTTGCCGTAGTCCATGATCCGGCAGACTGGAGGCTCAGCCTGTGGCGCCACCTCAACAAGATCATATCCCCTGTCCTTTGCCAAGGCCAAAGCCTCAGAAGTGGGCATGATCCCCAGCTGCTTCTTCTCATCATCAATGATTCTTACCTCTTCTACTCTTATCATTTCGTTGATCCTGTTTGGCTTCTGCTTCCTCTTCCCGGGATAATATGTGCGTCTTCTGATAATGAGCCTCCTTAGAATTCTACGCTTAAATATCTATTTTGAATGAAATCTGTGACTTTTTCAAGAAAATCATCGATCTCGATCCGACCAATATCACCAATAGTGTGAACCCTGAGCGAAGCAGTGTTGCTGGATATCTCCTTGTCGCCGACAATGAGAATCAGCGGTATCTTATTGGATTCTGCATGCCTGATTTTATATCCCATCTTTTCTCTGCGTGAATCGATCTCAGATCTTATTCCTTTTTCCTTAAAGATGTCATTGAGCTTGGCGGCATATTCATTATGACGATCAGCAATAGGAATGATCATCACCTGGACAGGCGCCATCCACAATGGAAAATTCCCGTTATAATGCTCGATCAAGATACCAAAAAATCTTTCCAAAGAACCAAGAAGGGCACGGTGTATCATAAAGGGTCTATGATACTTCCCGTCCTCCCCGACATAATGGATATTGAACCTTTCAGATAGATTGAAATCCAATTGGATGGTCGTACACTGCCAGGATCTCTGGAGCGCATCCCTGATCTTGATGTCAATTTTCGGCCCATAAAAAACACCTTCTCCGGGGTCTACACGGAATTCCAGTCCGACATTTTTTAAGGCATCTTCAAGTGCTTTTGTCGCTTTGTCCCAGTCTTCCAGAGCGCCAACATATTTTGCCGGACGGGTCGATAGAAAGACATCAAATTCCTTGAATCCAAACGTGTTTAACATACGCAGGGCCAAAGCTATGGTGTTTTTGATCTCCTCCTCAAGCTGGTCGGGACGACAGAATATGTGGGCATCATCCTGAGTGAAACCTCGAGCCCTCATCAGACCGTGAAGGACTCCGCTTCGCTCATAACGGTAAACCGTTCCCAGTTCCGCCCATCTAAGCGGAAGATCTCTGTAACTTCGCTGCCTGGAGTTATAGACCATGATATGAAAGGGACAATTCATGGGTTTGAGCTGATACTGGATCTCGTCGGTCTCGAAAGGGGGATACATTGCGTCATAAAACTCCGTATGCCCGCTACGCTTCCAGACATCCAATTTTGCAATATGGGGAGAAAAAAGCATTTCATACCCAGCTTTAAAATGCTCTTCACGCCAGTAATCTTCAATAGCATACCTGATCGCTCCTCCTTTAGCATGCCAGAGGATCAGACCAGCCCCCAGATCTTCATGAAAGCTGAACAGATCCAGCTCCGGTCCAAGTTTTCGGTGATCTCTCTTTTTTGCCTCCTCGATCAAGGCCAGATGTTTGTCAAGCTCGTCTTTACTGAAAAACACCGTGCCGTAGATCCTTTGCATCTGCTTTCCCTTTTCCTCTCCTTTCCAGTAGGCGCCAGAAACAGAGAGAATCCTGAAATGCTTGATCATTCCGGTCGACGGAACATGGGGCCCCAGACAAAAATCGATGAAATCACCCTGGCGATAACAGGAAACCGTATCTCCGCCTTTTTCCTGAATCAGTTCATCCTTAAGATCGTGTTTCAAGTCCTGGAACAACTTCCGGGCATCTTCTTTAGGGTAATCCTCCTTTTTTATGACGAAATCCTTTGCTGCCAGTTCCTGCATCTTCTTTTCTATTATTACAAGATCGTCGTTAGTAAAAGGTGTTTCTCTGAGAAAATCATAATAAAAACCATTTTCAACCGCAGGCCCTATACCGGTCTGAGTCCCGGGAAACAGGTCAAGCACAGCCTGGGCAAGAAGATGCGCTGTAGAATGGCGCAGGATATCCAGGGTCTCACGAGAATCAGGATAAAGCCATGTCACCTCGGAATCCTGCTCCAGAATATGGCCCGGCGCAACGATCTCATCATTAACTTCAGCGAAGACCGGAGAGACTTCTCCTCCGTCGCGGGAAATCAATTCAGACAGAACCGTACCCTTCTTTACGGATAAAACAGACTTCTCCAGTTTGATCCTAATCATGTCCATTGATTTTCTATACTATACAATTCACATTCCAGTTAACCTGCTTTATTCAGGTTAAATACGATCTCCAAATAAAAATGGTAGGCGCGGAGGGGATCGAACCCTCGACTTCTTCCGCGTCAAGGAAGCACTCTCCCACTGAGCTACGCGCCTACATTTTCAAGCCTATGTATATTAACGATTTAAGCCTTTACTGTCAATAAAAGATGAAATTAATCTGGTAATGATAGGACATTTAAATGCCTACTCCCGTATTCAGAATATTGCATAATTCCAGACCCTGTATTATACTAAGCGTTTTTCAGGAGAAATTTATGTAAAGGAGTCGTATCAATGAAGAAAGTTGTCATTATGGGCGCTGCAGGAAGAGATTTTCATAATTTTAATGTTTACTTCAGAGATAATAGCAGTTATGAAGTCGTTGCTTTTACAGCCACCCAAATCCCGGATATTGAAGACAGGAAATATCCTGCTGCATTAGCAGGCTCCCTCTATCCCGACGGTATTCCTATCCATGCTGAAGAGGAACTGCCTTCTCTGATAAAAGAGCAAAATGTGGATGATGTTATTTTCGCTTACAGTGATATCTTTCATGAAGATGTCATGCATAAGTCATCAATCGTTATGGCTGCCGGAGCCTCCTTCATGCTCCTTGGCCCTAATGACACTATGATCAAAAGCAAACGCCCCCTTGTTTCTGTCTGTGCTGTAAGGACCGGCTGTGGTAAAAGTCAGACCAGCCGAAAGATCGCTCTTCTGTTAAAAAAACAGGGGAAAAAGGTTGTTGTTATCCGGCATCCCATGCCTTATGGCGATCTCGAAAAACAGAAGGTTCAGAGATTCGCAACCTACCAGGATATGATCAAACATGAGTGCACAATCGAAGAAATGGAGGAGTACGAGCCTCATATCAACGAGGGAATCATCGTCTATGCCGGTGTGGATTATGCCGCCATTCTGGAAGAAGCAGAAAAAGAAGCAGATATCATACTCTGGGATGGGGGGAATAATGATACTTCCTTTTACAAAGCTGACCTGGAAATCGTGGTTGTAGATCCTCACAGACCAGGCCATGAATTGAAATATTTTCCGGGCGAACTAAATTTCCGTAGAGCCGATGTTCTTGTTATCAATAAGATGGGCACTGCCAAGCAGGAAAATATCGACCTTGTGATGAAAAATATTCTAAGCTTCAATCCAGGGGCAACCGTCATCCGGGCCAATTCTCCTATCACTGTTTCTGAAGGACAGGATATCGCCGGAAAGACCGTTTTGGTCATCGAAGACGGCCCAACCCTTACTCATGGGGAGATGCCCTATGGAGCAGGGATCATTGCTGCTGAAAAATACGGTGCCTTAAAAATTGTAGATCCCAGGCCTTATGCCGTGGGAAGTATAAAATCTACTTTTAAGAAATTCAGCCATCTGGATAGAGTTCTTCCGGCCATGGGATACGGCAAGGCCCAGATGGACGAACTGGCAGAAACCATCAATAAAGTGGAGTGTGATATTGTGATCGGAGCTACTCCGATCGATCTCCCCCGCCTGCTGAAAACGAACAAGAAAATCCTGCGTGTGACATATGATCTGGAGGAAATCGGAACACCGGATCTTAGAGAGGTCCTTAAAAAATTCCAATGAAAAAAAAGATCGCACTGATCGCTTTTGGCGGAAATGCCTTACTACCCAAGAACCAGAGAGGGCTGCAGTCCGAACAGAAAAAGAATGCCAAGAAAGCAGCCCAATTGATGATCCATGTTGTAAAAAAAGGGTTTGACCTGATCATAGTCCACGGAAACGGCCCGCAGGTGGGAAATCTTCTGATTCAAATGGAGGAATCCATTAATAAGGTCCCGCCTTTCTCCCTTGAAATGTGTGATGCCATGACAGAAGGCAGCATAGGATTTATGCTGGAAAAAGCTGTCCTCAACGAGCTTCGAAAAAACTCCCTGGATAATGACGTGGCCACTTTGATTTCTGAGGTCGTCGTAGACCGGGAGGATCCGGCTTTTGACAATCCCAGCAAACCTATTGGTCCTTTTTACTCAAAATACAGAGCGCAAATGCTTATAAGAGAAAAAAAATGGACTATGATCGAAGATGCAGGACGCGGCTACCGTAAAGTCGTACCTTCCCCAAAGCCTATAGATGTGATCCCGAAGAGGATCATCAGGGATCTGGTCCACTCAGGAAAGATCGTCATTGCCGCAGGGGGAGGAGGCATTCCTGTCATAATCAACGGCAACGGGCTTTTTCAGGGAGTGGAAGCTGTTATTGACAAAGATTTCGCCTCCAGCCTTATTGCCCGGGAAGTCAGATGTGATCTATTCATTATCCTGACCAATGTGCCCAGAGTAAGTTTGAACTTCGGGACATCAGATGAAACCCCCTTGAGCATAATGACCGTTGAAGAGGCGGAACAGTACTTGGAGGAAGGACAATTCCCCCCGGGATCCATGGGCCCCAAGATTCAGGCTTCCATTGAGTATATCAAAGCAGGTGGCACAGAAGTTCTTATCACATCCGCCAGCCACCTTAAATCGGCGCTCATAAACCGTTCTGGCACCAGGATCATCAGAGCTGCCAGGAGCTGAAAATAGACTTCATGTTCAGAAAGCTATTATGCTATTATTAGAAAATAAATAAAATGGAAAAAGAGAACGAAAATACAACAATCACAAAAGACGACCTTCAATTTATTAAGGGAATCTTTGGAAAAAACAAAACACCGGTCTCACATCAGGAATTAGCAACAAGACTGGCCTTTGAAAAGAATTCCAGCCAGATGAATCAGGAAGTTAAAATTTATGATTCCCGCTGTCGCTATGAGATCGGAGATCTCATATATAAGCCCTATGATGAGCCCCTTTTGATTAGCAGTAAAGGAGTTGAGCCCTTTCATGGAGCTGTTGTTCTAAAAGTCGTCAATATAATTAAATACGAAGCTTTTCAATATGAAATGCTAGAGGTTGATTATTCCGGGGGAGGAACGTTTAGAAAACACATAGAATATATGAAAAAAACTAAGACCCAGGTTCTTCTGCCTTCAAATCAAGACAATCAATGTGTAAACGCAAAAGTCCTTGAAAAAGAAGATGACCCGAGACTTCATGAACTCCCCATGCCGGAAAAAGACCTGAAGTCACTGGAAAAAAACCTGGTCCATGAACTCACAAGATCAAAGGACTTCTTCAACTGGAATGAATTCTGGCAATTGAAAAAAAATCGATTAATAATCTCTGATGAGATCATGAATTCCCTCCAGACTAAATTAAGTGAAACAAAAAAATCCTGCTCCTCGTCCGAGATAATATCTCAAGCTTTTGGGATCAGCCCTGATTCGGACCTTTATGAGATTTACTGGATCAGTCAGAACCATGCTTTGAGTAAGCAGAAAAAAAGATTCATTCTTGTCTCTCCTGAAGACCGTGGGAAATGGCACTTAAAGGAACTCATTGATTCTTTTATAAAAGACCTGCCACTCAATGCAAAAAAAGCAAAAGTGCCCTCATTTGAAGATGGAATTAAACCAGAAACATCCCCCTATGAAGGTTTTCCACTTAAGCTTTATCTTTCATGGAGAGAGATCCTGTCAGGGGGAGTGGTTGTTCCGAAAAACATGAACAGAGAATTGTCCCATATTCGAGAATATATATTCAAGAATTCTGATTCGAAAAAAGAATATACTGTTTATTATTATCCGACATCCCTGGCTTTTATCGGACTTAAAGAATTCTATGAAAGCAATAATGTTCCCCAAGGGGCAAGTCTGACGCTAAAAAGAACAGGCCCATCCAAATTTTTCTTTTCATTAAAGACGATCAAGAAGAAGCTCGAAGTGCCAAAAGTCACATATGATCCCGTAAAAGATGAATTTAAAGTTCACGATGAGACAGATTTTTCATACTGTTCCACGAACAAAATCATCTTTCTTGAAAAGGAAACTCTGAAACAGCTTTTCACATTCTACAAGCAGCGAAAAAAATTGGACTTAAAAGAGCTGCTTCTTCTTGTGATGAAAAATTTCGGTTACGAAGGGAACGAGCTGTTCCTCCATTCTCTACGAGCCTTTCATCTTGTAGATTTGCTTAAACGAACCTTTTATGAAGATGTCGAATATATATTTCGTAATTCCTCCGAATTCATGCCTTCCGAAAAAAAGAAAGGGGTTTATATCTATCAGGAAACGGCTCCTGCCGAAGAGGAGGATATTATTCCTGATGAAGGCCTTAAAACGCCTTTCGACGAAAAAGAAAAAAAGAAAAAAACCCTGAGTCCAAAAAGCAGGCTGCCTGAAATCGGCACCATAGAGGGTGATTTTCCTGGAACCGAAGCGGAAGAAGGAAAGCTGCAGATCGTTGAAGCTGCTGCTCCTTCTGCCGAGAAAAAAGCCGTTATAAGAAAAATCGCTGTCAAGGCGGAAGAAATATCTGCGGCTGCCCCAGAGATTGTAAAAGAGAAAGAAAAAATTAAAGCGCCTGCCCTGGAAATCATAAAACCCAAAAAGCCAAAAGAGGGCAAGAAAAAAGGACGCAAGGTCAAGCTGGAGAGCGAACGAGGTCCAAAACGAAGGAAGGGCGTTAAGAAGATCAGAGAAGAACAGATCAAACTGGAAGAGTCCGAGATGGAAGCCCTCTTCGCAATAAAGACCGTGGATAAGAAAGAATTTACAGAGACAAAATCCGAAGAAAAGAAAGCAGACTATAAAGCCTTTGTCCAGAAGGAAGAGCCTAAAACCGGAATGTTTGCAGCAAAACTCAAAACCGCCTTAACCAAATCCAAAAAGGAACAAGCAGAGAAAAAAGCAACCAAAAGAAGAAGAAAAAGATAATTCTCTCCGTTCTCGACCTGTCCTAATTCGATTTTATGTGTTTAATCTTTGGCCAAAATCTCCCGCACAGCCCCTTTACGCTTTGTTACATTCTTCTGGTCCATTAACTCCAATAGGGGAATTGCATATTTCCGGGAAAGACCGGTCATTTTCTTAAAATCAGCAACTGTTAATTCCTCTTTAGGAAAAGACCGAATCATCTGGATAACATCTTCCAGCCAGGATTCATGAAGGAGATATCCCTCTTCCGACTGTATGATTTTTTTTCGGGCAACAAGGAGAGATATCAATTTGTCCATTTGAACGGTAGGAATATTGAACTTTCGCCGAAGACTTTCAAGAGATTCGGACTGAAACCCTCCTTCCAAATATAGTTTCTCCAATTTGACAAGCATCTCTTCCTCATTGGATGTAAGTATCTGTTTAAAATTGGAAAGGGCGACGATCCCTCCTGTATCTCTTATCTTTTGACTGCGGGCAAGACTTGTCAACGCCAAAGCCAGAACCCTTGGATGAAGATCGAACCTTTTTTGAATTTTTTTCCGCGGCACCCCGGATTCACCGGGGTTCTTTTCATGATACTTCGAAAGAAAAGTCTGTATTTTTTCGCAAAGAATATCAAAATTCTCCTGTGACAGGAGGCACAGAGGGGAAAATGAAAGGATGCGGATTATTCCTGAAGATTCCAATTCCTGACTGATACCGGACAGGTTCTCTGTTGAGAGGGAAATCAATTCAAGGATCTCTTCTCCTGAAATACCATGGACCCCCGCTTTTTTGGTCAGGGATATAATGACTTCCCTGTTTCCCTCTAAAAGGCCCAAAAGAAAACCCACTCTTTTTTTCTCTTTCCTTGGAGTTATTTTCTCCAGATGGGGGTAGAGGATCCTCCCTTCGCCCAAGGGATCTCCCTTGTCTGATCTTAAAATAAAAAAAGGGTCATTCCATTTGAGATCAACTGATTTCGACAATTTGAAGTGAACATAAAAACGGCCGGTTTCTTTATCCGGTTGATAAGAATAATACTCCATCTTGACCGGATACTTTTCGTTTTTAACAGACAGGATGGTTTTTGCCGCGGATTTCCCGGCAGAATAATCTATAACTGCATCAAATGCTGGTGCTTTCAATGTCCGTTTCCTCTCTTATCAAGATTTTTAGAATAGCATATTTCAGTCGAATCCAAAAGAATCGTTTTTATGAATAAAGCAGGTTCCCTGGATTATTCACGGGTCGAGTCAAAGAAAAACAGTCTATAGAAGTCCATAGAAGTCGTCGAAGTCAAGAAGAGTTTGTTGAGTTTATTGGGTTCTTTGAGTTCGTTGTGTTTGGCTCGCAAACTCGCCTGCGAGAAAAGCAAGAAACGGTTAATGCAAGAAAAGTAATTAAAATAGCTTTGGGCGAAGCCGTCTTTGGGCCTCTTTTGCATTGGCCATTGGCCTCTTATTCTTTCACTTGAATCCTTGAACCCTTTTTTTCAACGTGTCGTCGAATTTCATGAATCATTCAGGTTAGCCCGGTTAAAATGAAAGACCGATCCTTCGTTTAACCGTGTCGACCGAGGCCAGCAGAACATCTACGCTTTCCCCCAGAAAAAACTTTTTCCCTGTTCTTTTTCCAACAAGAACACTTTCGGATTTTTTATAAAAATAATCTCCTCCCAGATCAAGAAAGGAGACAAAGCCTTCCACAAAATAATCCTCGAGTTGGATGATCAGGCCAGACCTCAAAAACTCGACAACAACCCCTTTTAGCGTTTCCCCCAATTTTGTTCTCAAATATCGATGTATTCTCCAATCTAAAAGATCTCTTTCCGCTTCTTCAGCTTTTCTTTCCTGCTCACTGCAGTGTTTTGCCACTGTGCCCAACGGAACATCATCCTCTTTTTCTTCATTGCAGGCTCTTTTTAAGATCCGGTGAACGATCAGATCCGGATACCGTCTGATCGGGGATGTAAAATGCGTATACTTAAGTTTGGCAAGGCCATAATGCCCCCTGTTTTGATCAGAATAAACCGCAAGTTCCAGGCTTCTTAAAATCTGCTTAATAATATATTTATCAAAGGCCTTCCCATCTATGTTCTGCAGAATCTGCTGCAGATCCAGGGATGTCAATCTTTCCGGGTTGGGAAGTGTAAGATTGAAAAAAGAGAGTTTTTTCTTCAGCCCTGCTATCTTTTCCCGAACAGGCTGAGGATGGACCCGAAATATCATAGGACGATCCTCGCTGCTCAGGAATTCAGCAACAGCCACATTGGCCGCAACCATAAATTCCTCTATGATCCGATGTGCCTCATTATGTTCAGATGGAACGATCCTCACCAATGTTTCCTTTTCATAAACCAATTCAGGTTCATCCAGGTTAAAATCCAGACTTCCATTTTTTCTTCTCGCCTCGCCCAGCAAAGAGGCCAGCTCAGCCATAAGCCTTAGATCAGGCACAAGAGATGAGTGGCGCTTGATCTTTTCTTCTTCCCCCTCTAAGATCCTGAAAACCGTATCATATGTCAGCCTCTCCTTCGTTTTTATCACAGAGAGATTAATATCCGACTTGATAAGATCGCCCTCCTGGCCGAATTCCATAAGCACAGATACTGTAAGCTTTTCCTCTCCTGGCCTAAGGCTGCAAATGACATTAGACAATTTTTCTGGGATCATCGGAAGGACCGAATCAGGAAAATAAACACTCGTCCCTCTCAAAAAAGCTTCCTGATCAATGTCTGTATTTGGCTGAACATAATAGGACACATCAGCAATATGAACACCCAGACAGTAATGGCCATCACCAGTTTTTTTTATACTGACCGCATCATCAAAATCTTTAGCATCCAGGCCGTCAATGGTCACAGTCGTCCAATCTCTGTAGTCAACCCTGTCTTTTATTTCATGTTCGGGAAAAGACATAGGAATGTTCTCAGCTTCCTTTTGTGCATGGGAAGAAAAATCCGATCTCAGCCCATATTTATCAATGATGACGTTAGTATCCACTCCGGGATCTTCAGGAAATCCATAAACCTTTTCAATGTGATGGGAATCCCGGCTGATGGCTACAACCATCCCCGAATCCGGACGAATTTTTTGTTCACAAGGCAGCAGAATTTCTTCCTGAAAATCGGGTTCGAGAGGCGTGAAATCTTCCCTCTGGTTCTTTTTATGATATATTCCCAGCAGGAAACTCCTTTTTTTCTTAAGAATTTTTGTGACTTTTCCTTCAGACCTGCCTTTTCGACCTCTTTTTACAAAGACTTCAACAATATCGCCACGGAGCGCACCTCCAGAATAGCGGGATGGAATAAAGATGTCCTCAAGAAACTCATCCTGTGGAACAATAAAACCATACCCTCTGCGGGATGGAGAATAGGCGCCCCGGACAAACTTTGAACTGGGAACCGCAAAATATTTTTTTCGCAGTTTCATGATAACGCCCCGATTCTCCAGCCGGACCAGTCTATCTTTCAGACGTTTGCTGTCTGCAGGCAATAATCTGAGTTCCCGGGCAATTCTAGTCTGACTCAGACCATTCCGGTGTTTTAAAAGCAGCTCAATAATGGGACGACTCATATAATGATCAATAATAAAAAAGAGACAAATGCGGTATTTGGAATCTTTCTCTTATAAACCTGGACAGTTTGATCTCAATGATTCTATTGATCTCCTCCTTCCCGCTATTTAAGTACTCAGAAAGAACCTCACTCCTGATCCTTTTAACAAGGCTTTCAGACGCATTGTTGATCAATTTTTCATCAACTGTCCGGTCCAATTTTTCAAGCTTCTCTTCATCCGGATACTTTTTCTCTAAGATCTGCAGTGCAAAATGAAAATCTCCCTGTAAAAAACTCATTTCCTCTGGAAGTGATTGTAAAAAATACCGAACAAGATCCATCGTTGCTGATTTTTTATCATCTCTGCTTATGATCTTTTGTTCACGGCCGATTTTCCGCGTTCTGGACATGAGAAAAGCCTTCTGGACAAAAGAATCACATAGAACAAGTGAGGCTGCCTTCTTCTTTCTTCCGGGACCGGATACGGGTTTTTCAAAAAAATTTTTAATCCCCTCTAAGACAACCCGCAGTGGAACTCCCCGGCTCTCCCAGGACCTGATCATGTCGATCTCCCTGGAGGACAAAAAAAATGGCGCGCCCCGCCTGTTGAGAAAGGTCCTGGTAACTATTTGATAGTATTGATTTCTTTGATCTGTATTTTTACACATTGACTTGCTTTGAACCAGGCAAAGTTGCCGAAAGGCTTGCCGATATAGAGAAAATCAGATATTCCTATCATACAGGATCCGCAAGCCCTCAAGAACAAGATGGGGTTCATAGTGATCTATAACATCGATGTCCTGAAAAACTTTTCCTGCGAACCCTCCCGTTGAAACTACTGTCGCCTGGCCCCCGAGCTCCTTTACAATCTCGTGGATGATGTTTGTTACAAGCCCAATATATCCGAAATACAGGCCAGACTGGATGCTGGTTACAGTAGTACGCCCAATGGCCTTATCAGGCTTTCTGATCTCAACATGGGGAAGCTTTGCTGTCTTGATGTATAGAGCTTCTGCTGAGATCTTGATGCCCGGGGCAATAGCCCCGCCCAGGTATTCTCCTTGCCCGGAGACCACATCAAAAGTTGTTGCCGTACCAAAATCGCAGATGATCACAGGCCCGGCAAATTTATCATAAGCAGAGATTGAAGCAACTATCCTGTCCGCCCCCACCTCCTGTGGGTTTTCATAAAGAATGGACATTCCCGTTTTAAGACCCGGGCCGACAATCATGGGTTTTTTTAGAAAAAGACTGCGGCTGAACGACTGGAAAACTGGTGTTAAAGGAGGAACGACACTTGAAATAATGACACCGGTTATCTTGCTTTTGTCCAAATCGGCCAAGGACAAAAGTTCAAGAATTAAAACAGAATATTCATCACTTGTCTTGTCCCCCTCTGATCTGATCCACCAATGTTCAACCAATTTATTTTTGTTAAACAGCCCAATTGCAATATTAGTATTACCGATATCAATGGCTAAAAGCATTGTTCCCTCTATTCTTCGTACTTGAGTTCTCTCAAGACTTTTTCTATCACCCTCTCTGCAATGGCGTCTTCGTTCTTTTCAAACTGCGTTTTCACCACAAAACGCACTTTCTCAATAAGCTCATCTTTCCATTCAATAGAAGCTTCTGAAACAGGTTCTTCCGGCAGTGTGCCAGGAAGAAATTCTTTATTCGTCAAGGAGAGAACCAGGTCCCTCAGGTCATTTGAGTCAAAAGGTTCCCGAATAAGTCCCATAAAATCCAGTTCTTTTAACCGGTCCTCATCAACATTGTCGAACGCCCCGACAAAAAGAAAAAGAGGGATGTCCTGGTAACCTTCATGGGAATTCAAGTCCTGGACGATCCCAATTCCATCCTCATCAAGGCGGGATATATTTAAAAAGATCACATCCGGGTCAAAACGGGACAGCCAGGCCATCAATTCCTGTCCGCTGCTCAGGACATGAAATTCAAATTCCGGGGAAGGAAAAGTCATTCCCAAAATATTCCTGATGGAAGGACTTTCTTCAACGGCAATTATTTTAATCATTGGGAACCGACCTGAATTATAACGAACTCTTTCCTTTATGTGTATGAAATAAATAAGAATTTTTGCAAAACTTCCATGCTTGATGATATTAGTAATCGATCTGCACCGTATTTTCTCCGAGTAATTCCTCGATGGTTTTGATCAGTTTCTCAGATGGATCGACTCCCTGGGTCTCAAGAGACCTCATGGTGACACGACTGGCATGCGGCGTTTCCAGCTCAAAGAAGACCGGACACTCTCCTTCGTGCTTCTGGAGAATTTCCTTTAAAGCCTCAAAAACCGATTTCTCGATCCCCGGAAGATATATTTTCAAGACCATACGTTTGGCCTGTTTCCGGAATGCTTCCGCCAATGGCATGATATGCAGCAGGTGAATCCTCCGGCTGTCTCCTTCGCCAAGGAATTTCCCTTTGACCCAGACCATAAAATCCTCATTCAGGTTGTTATAATAGGTTCTGTACGCATCCGGGAATACAACTACCTCGATTTGTCCGCTTAAATCTTCAAGAAAAAAGGTAGCCATTCCCTCGTTTTTTCTTGTCTTCATCTGTTTGAGAGTTGTGATGATCCCTGCAACCCTGATCTCTTTATTAAAATCCCGTTCCTCGTCCAGGTCGACAAGCTTATGAGAGGTAAGGCTGTTCAAGCGGTCGCCGAACTGCATCAGAGGATGGCCCGTGATATAAAACCCCAAGGCATCTTTTTCATAAGTGAGCATCAGGGATTCATCCCACTCACTCATACTTTTTACCTCTGTAGAGATCTTAGGTACAGCTATATGACTTTCTTCAAAAAGAAGAGTCTGTTTGGATGCCCGGATCTTCTGGATTTCGTGAGAATAATCGAGTATCTGATCAACAAGATGGAATAATTGTGATCGTTTCCAACCCATGGAATCTAAGGCGCCGGCTTTAATCAGGCTTTCGATGACTTTTCGGTTGACCGTTTTGGAATCAACATCCTTAAAAATCTCAAACGGGGAAAGGATTTCTCCTCGCTTCTTTCTCGCTCTGAGAATGGAAAGGATCGCATTTTCACCCACATTTTTAACAGCGGAGAGGCCAAAGCGAATTTTTTCGCCTTCCACAATAAAATTAAATTCGCTTTTGTTGATGTCCGGGGGAAGAATCTCGATCTTCATCTGTCTGCACTCATTAATATATTTCACAACCTGGTTTGTCGCCCCTCTCTCCGCTTCCGATGTCAGGAGTGCGGCAAAAAAGTTAGCGGGATAATGTGTTTTGAGATAGGCGGTCTGATATGCCAGATAAGCATAGGCTGCGCTGTGGGATTTGTTAAAACCATAACCTGCAAAATATTTAATCTGATCAAATATTTTGTTAGCCTTGGAAGCGCTGAGCCCTTTGGATCTGGCTCCTGTGACAAAATTCTTCTGCTGCGCTTTCATAACTTTTGTATCTTTTTTTCCCATGGCTTTTCTAAGGATGTCAGCCTCTGCCATAGAAAAACCCGCCAGATCTGTGGCGATCCGCATGACCTGTTCCTGATAGACGATCATACCCATAGTCTCTTTCAGAATCGGCTCCATTTCCGGGAATTCGTACTTGATACGCTCCGGATGATGCTTGCATTTGACAAATTCATCCGTCATACCGCTCTTTAGAGGCCCGGGCCTATAGAGAGCATTTAAAGCAATCAGGTCGCGATAACTTTCAGGTTTGAATTTACGAAGAAGGTCCTTCATCCCCGAGCTCTCAAACTGAAAAACACCATCTGTATTTCCTGCCTGAAAGAGTGTAAATGTATCCTTATCATCCAAAGGAATGTTTTTAATATCGATCTCTTCGCCTTTATCCTGCTTTATCAGTTCCAGCGCATCATGTATAACAGTCAGATTTCTCAGGCCTAATAAATCCATCTTTAACAGACCGATGGATTCGACATCCTGCATTGGAAATTGTGTCGTGATCTCACCCTTGGCGGATTGATAGAGTGGGAGGAACTCCACCAATGGTTTAGGGGTTATCACGATTCCTGCCGCATGGGTGGAGGGATGGCGAACCTGCCCTTCAAGTTTTTGCGCAATTGAAAGAAGATTTGCGATCTTGGTATTACGATCCCTTATCTCTTTTAATTGGGGAACTGTTTTGAGCGCACCCGCTATAGTAGCTTCCGGACTGAATGGGATCATCTTGGCGATCTTATCCACTTCGGGAAGAGGAATTTCAAGCACCCTTCCCACATCCCTGACAGATCCCCGCGCAGCCATGGTACCAAAGGTAATGATCTGGCATACATTCTGACGGCCATATTTCTGTGTCACATAATGGATCACTTCTTCCCTTCGTCTCCCGCAAAAATCAATGTCTATATCCGGAAGGCTGATCCGCTCGGGATTCAAGAATCTCTCGAACAGCAGACCGTATTCAAGAGGATCAATAGCGGTAATACCGAGGCAGAACGCAAGAAGGCTGCCCGCAGCAGATCCACGTCCTGGACCGACAGGAATGTTATCAGCACGGGCCGCACGAATCAGATCCCATACGATCAAAAAATAACCCTCAAACCCCATCTGTTTGACCAGTTTGATCTCTCTCTCAAGTCTTTCCTCATATTTCTCAAGAGGTGGAAGCTCTCCTTTGTTGATCCTGTCCTTCAGTTTTTCCACAAAATCCTGAAATCCCTCTCTGGCAACTTTTTCGAAATATTCGTCCAGGGGCACTTTTTCAGGAGGCTTAAAGTTTGGAAGAAAATAACCGGAGGATGGAAACTTAAAATCACATTGAGCTGCAATTTTGACAGTATTGTTGATCGCATCGGGTACATCTGGAAAAAGCTCCGCCATTTCTTCTGATGTCTTAAAATAAAATTCCTGTGTATCGAAACGAATCCTATTCTGATCCGTGGCCTTCTTATTGGTCTGGATACAGAGTAATATATCATGACTTTCAGCATCCTCTTTTTTCAGGTAATGGACATCATTGGTAACAACCAGGGGTAGGCTTAATTTTCCCGCCAATTGGACTAAAAGGGGCCTGATCTCTTTTTGCTGGGGCAGTCCATGGTCTTGGAGTTCTATGTAAAACCGGTCATCAGGCAGGAGAGACGCATATTCCAGGGCCACATCCTCTGCTTTCTCTACGAGTCCAATGCCAAGATAATAACTGATTTCCCCATTCAAGCAGGCTGATAACCCGATAAGGCCTTCACTGTATTCAGCCAGGATCTCCTTATCGATCCTGGGACGATAATAAAAACCTTCAAGATAGCTTTTTGTGATCAGCTTGCTTAAATTATGGTATCCGGTTTCATTTTGAACCAGCAGAACCAGATGAAAATGCCTTGGTTTTGAGGGGACATGTTTTTTGTCTTTCCGGCTTTCGGGCGCAACATACACTTCGCATCCGATAATCGGTTTGATACCCCGCTTTTCGGCCTGTTGACAAAATTTGACAGCTCCAAATATATTTCCGTGATCGGTCAATGCAACTGCCGGCATTTTAAGGTTATATGCAGCCTCGACCAGATCAGCCGTTTTAAAAGCGCCGTCAAGAATGCTGAACTCCGAGTGGTTATGAAGGTGGATGAATGTTGATCCCATTATATTACTTTTCGCTGCAGCATTATTCCCATTCAATTGTTCCGGGCGGTTTAGTGGTTATATCATAGACAACCCGGTTAATGCCTGCAACCTCATTCACAATACGGTTGGATATTCGGGAAAGCAGTTTTGTATCAGCAGGATACCAGCCCGCCGTCATTCCATCGACGCTTTGAACAAGCCGGAGCACACATACTTTTTGATACGTGCGACGGTCCCCCATCACACCGACAGAACGCACAGGAAGCAGAACGGTAAAGGCCTGCCATAATTTATTGTAAACCCTGGCCCTTCGTATTTCCTGAAGAAGAATATCATCCGCATCCCGTATAATTCGCAGGCGTTCATTTGTAACCTCCCCTACGATTCTTACAGCGAGACCCGGGCCAGGAAAAGGATGCTGCATGATAAAATCCTTTTCCATCCCTAGTTCTTCTGCCAGCCGCCTCACCTCATCTTTGAACAGTTCTCTTAGAGGTTCGATAATCTTAAAATTAAAATCCTCTGGTAATCCTCCGACATTATGATGAGACTTGATCTTGGATGAAGGCCCTTTAACAGGATTGCTCTCGATCACATCCGGATAGATCGTCCCCTGTGCCAATAATTCAACATGCCCGATCTTCTTTGATTCTTCCTCAAAAATACGGATAAATTCTTCCCCGATGATCTTCCGCTTCCGCTCAGGTGATGTCACCCTCTTCAGTCTGTTTAAAAACCTGTCGGCAGCATCGACCCCAACAACATTGAGAAAAAACTTTTTCCTTAATTTGTCCATCAACTCCTGATACTGCCCTTTTCGCAAAAGACCGTTATCGACAAAAACACAATAAAGATTATTCTTAATGGCCCGATGTATCAGGAGAGATGTCACAAGAGAATCGACTCCCCCGCTGAGGCCGCATAAAACTTTTTTTCGGCCGACGATATTGCGTATCTCCCTGGTTTTTTTCTCGATGAAAGAACCCATATTCCAGGTGGGCTTCAATCCAGTAAGATCAAAAAGAAAATTGGCCAAGACTTTTTTCCCCTGTTCGGTATGAATGACTTCGGGATGAAACTGGACCCCGAAAAATCTTCGCTCTCTGTCTTCGATCACTGCTGTTTTGCAATTGCGCGTAGTGCCGGTGATAACAAATCCCGCAGGGACTTCCTTGACCTTGTCCCCATGGCTCATCCAGACCTGACCGGCATCACGAATCCCGGATAAAAGCCCTTTTCTGTTCACCACCTTCAAAAAAGCAGATCCGTATTCCCTTCTTTTTGAGGGAACGACATTGCCGCCAAGAATATGGCTCATCAACTGCAAGCCATAGCAGATCCCGAGAACAGGAACGCCAAGATCAAAGATCTTTTTAGAGATTTGTGGAGCATTTTTCCCATAAACGCTTTGAGGTCCTCCGGAAAGCAGGACAGCCGCAGGATCTTTTTCTCTCAACCGTGATATAGGGATATCGTAAGGAAGTATTTCTGAAAAAACCCCAAGTTCCCGGACTTTTCGTGCAATGAGCTGGGTATATTGAGATCCAAAATCGAGCACATAAACCTTATCCATGTACCGATTTTATCAGAAGAAAGAAGCGGTCACAACACATATGAAAAAAACATCTACAATTGACTTGAAATGACAAATTTCCTATAGTTACCAATGAAGTGAACATGGAAAAAATAGTTAAAGAACTGAGTATACAGACGGATTCCAAGATCGTTCTCCTGGTCTTAGACGGCCTTGGAGGACTTCGTGTAGACGGACAAACCGAGCTTGAGGCCGCCAAAACACCAAACCTCGATCAACTGGCAGCCAATAGCTCTTGCGGACTGACAGACCCTGTTTCCATGGGTATTACCCCGGGAAGCGGACCTGCACACATGTCTCTTTTCGGTTATGATCCCTTATTTTATCTTCTGGGCAGAGGGATTCTGGAAGCCCTGGGTGTCGGTGTTAACGTCGGAAAAAACGATATGGTCGCCCGGGGAAATTTTGCCACTCTCAAAGACGGACTCATAATAGACCGGAGAGCAGGCCGGATCCCTACCAATGAAAATGAAAAACTTTGCCAGAAGATCAATAACTCTATCCAATCCGTGATGGGGGCTCAAACTGTTGTTTACCCAGGCAAGGAACACCGGTTTGTCGTCAAATTTAGTAAGCATGGACTTATGGACTCTCTGACGGACGCTGATCCACAGAAAGAAAACAAGCCTGTGGTCTACAGCCAAGCCAAGGTTCCGGAAGCCGAAGAGTCGGCCAGGATCATCAACGCTTTCACAGACAAGGTCACCGATCTTCTCCGTGATAACACAAATGCCAATACCGTTATGTTAAGGGGATTTTCCAAACATCCTTCCATCCCTACTATGCAGGAGCTTTATCATTTAAAGGCTGCTGCAATCGCCAATTATCCAATGTACAAGGGCTTGGCAAAACTTGTCGGAATGGACATTCTGGACGCCGGAACCTCGCAGGAGGACCTTGTTACAACACTGGAAGAGCACTACAACGATTACGATTTCTTTTATGTTCATGTCAAAAAAACAGACTCTGCGGGAGAGGATGGGAACTTCAGCGCAAAAGTCGCCGTAATTGAAAAAACCGATACATACATCCCGCGTTTTCTTGATCTGAATCCCGATGTTCTGGCTGTCACTTCGGATCATTCCACACCCAGTTTCATGAAAGGTCATTCCTGGCACCCTAATCCGATCCTCATTCATGCCCGGACAGCACAGGGAGACCCAGTCGATCATTTTTCAGAAAGAGCCTGTTGTTTCGGGTATTTGGGACGCTTCCATGCGATCCATGTTATGCCGCTTCTTCTTGCCCACGCCGGAAAACTGAAGAAATACGGAGCCTAACCATGAATTTTCTTCATCGACTGTACGTTCTGACCTTTTTTTTTCTCCTGCTTTCTTTTCATTCTCTTCATGCCGACTCACGCGTTGAGATCTATAACCTCCGGTCTTACACACACCCCGCCTATACCCGGATCGTTATTGATATCGGAAAACTTAGAGAATATACATATAACAAGCTTATCCTACCGGACCGGATATATGTCGATATCTATCAGTCAAAGCTTAATCCTCTTCTTCATAATAAGAGCACGATCGTAAACAATGGCTATATCCGCCAGATACGCATTGCCCAGAAGACAAAAACAACAGTCAGGGTCGTTGTGGATCTCAATTTTCAAAAAATCAAGCACTATCGTGTCTGGCATCTTTTTGATCCCTTCCGGATCGTAATAGATATTTATTCAAAAAAGGACCGGCCAGCAGCTAAATCCAAATTGTCTTCACAAGAGTCGCCAAAGCCTGCGCAACCCTCGAAGTCAGGATACAGTCTGGCCCGTCAACTTGGGCTGGGAATAAAAAGGATCGTTATCGACCCGGGTCACGGAGGGTCGGATCCGGGATGTATCGGACGCAGCGGAACTTATGAAAAAGACATCGTTCTGGATGTATGCATGAGATTGAAAAAGCTGCTGAATAAGAACAGCGATTTTGAGGTAGTCTTGACCCGCGAAACCGACATTTACATCCCGCCGGAAAATAGAACTGTAATTGCCAACCAGAAACAGGCGGACATGTTTATTTCAGTCCATGCCAATGCCAATCCAAGCAGAAGCTTTTCCGGGGTCCAGACTTTTTTCCTCAATTTTACGACAGATCCTAATATTACCAGAATCGCCGCCCGGGAAAATGCCACTTCAACAAAAAATATCGGCAATATGAAGGATATCATCACAAAAATCGTTAAAAACAGTAAGATCATGGAATCCAAGGACCTGGCGACAAATGTGCAGACTCAATTGGTCAGACAATTGTCAAAAAAATACAATAAAGTTAGAAACCTTAATGTTCGGGGAGGCCCTTTCTGGGTTCTCATCGGCGGAGAGATGCCGTCCATACTCATTGAAATATCCCACCTCAGCAACAGCCGGGAGGAATCCAGGCTCAAAACACCCCAATACCGTGAACATGTGGCACAGGGTATTTATAACGGAATTATTACTTACATTACTTCGCTTGGAAAGAGGTAATATCGATGAAAAGAAGAAAATTTTTAAAAGATGTAACTGTAGGAAGTCTTCTATTTAATATCAGGCCGGGATTGTTTGCCCAAACATCCCTACCTGACCTGGCTGTTATCCAGGGTGAATCGCCGGCACAACTGGCAAAAGAAGCTGTTTCTGCAGTCGGAGGGATCAATCGCTTCGTTTCAAAAGGCGATAAAGTCGTACTCAAACCAAATATCGGCTGGGACCGCAAACCGGAACAGGGCGCTTGCACCAATCCTGAAATAGTAAAAACCCTTGTGGAACTTTGCTTTAATGCCGGAGCCAAAGAAGTTAAAGTCATGGACAATCCCTGCAATCCGGCCAGGCGGACATATGTCCGGTCTGGAATAGCAAAAGCAGCCAAAGAGGCCGGAGCTAAGGTCCCTTTCTGCAGTCAACACAAGCTTAAAAAAGTCGATCTTCATGGAGAATGGCTTAAAAACTGGGAAGTTTTTACAGATTTCCTCGAAACCGACAAGATCATCAATATCCCTGCCACTAAAAATCACAGCCTGTCAAGAGTCACTCTGGGTATGAAAAACTGGCTGGGCTGCCTGGGCGGCAACCGGAATCAGCTTCATCAAAATCTTGATGCTGCCGTAATCGACCTGGCCGCCTTTTTTAAGCCTGTGCTGACCGTACTGGATGCCTACCGGGTCCTTTGGAGAAACGGGCCTCAGGGGGGAAGACTGTCTGATGTCAGGATCCATAAGACCGTGGTCGCGGGCGTCGATTATGTTGCTGTCGATTCCATGGGGGTGAGCTACTTGGACATCGAGCCAGAGAAGATGCGGTATCTTCAGCTGGCACGCGAAAGGGGATTCGGCGAATTTGATCAGGAGAAGCTTAAGATTGAAAAAAGAACAGTCTAAAAAATACCGGCTCATCCAATACCTGAGAATTCTATCCCAGACTGTTTTTCTATTTCTTTTCTTCTATCTCTTGTTCCAGACAAGATTTCCCGGGGAGGATTATATCGGGAATGTCGAGATATTTTTCCATTTTAATCCTCTCCTCGCACTGACAACACTACTTGCTTCACACACGCTTTTTCTGTCATTTAGCATGGCGGCGATTACGATCGTTGTCACATTTATTATCGGCCGGGTCGCCTGCGGATGGATCTGCCCCATGGGAACCATCCAGCAATTTTTCTCTTTTGTTTTTAAAAAGTCAAAACTCCTCAGGCCAAAAAAACAAAAAGATAACCATACGGCCTGGAAATATTACATCCTGCTTTTTACTCTGGCCGGTTCTCTCTTCAGCTTGAATGTGGCCGGTCTTTTGGATCCCTTCTCTTTGCTTTACCGTTCCTTTATCACCGGCATAATGCCGGCCGCAAACCACCTCTTCTCCAATGTTATCGGTCTGGTTTACTCGGCACATCTGTCATCCATCGGAGACGGACTTGTCCAGTTTTTTGAAACTATAGATATTAACAGCATTTTTATCCAGGGATTTTTCCTTGGGATGATTTTTCTGGGGGTTATCCTTCTGAATTTAGCCCGTGAAAGATTCTGGTGCCGGTATCTCTGTCCCCTTGGCGCATTTCTCGGCCTTCTTTCCAGATGGAACATTCTGAAGCTCAGGATCGATATGGACAAATGCATTAAATGCAACCTATGTACCATCCAATGCGAAACACAGGCCAATCCTTATCCGGAAGAAGACTGGAAAAGTTCTGAATGTGTTTACTGCTTCACCTGCAGCGCAATATGCCCGACAGGGGCGATTGGTTTCCATCCCGCCCTTAATCCGGAACACCTGGAATCTATTAACCTCTCCAGACGGAAAGTCCTTTTATCCTCTTTTTTGGGATTGATCGCCATTCCATTTTTTCGTATATCTCCGCTCCGCTCAAGGGCTTCAGAAAAATTGATCCGCCCCCCCGGAGCGCTTCCTGAGAAGGAATTTCTTCAGAAATGCGTGAAATGCGGCGAATGTATGAAGGTCTGTCCGACAAACGCAATCCAGCCGGCCCGTACAGAAGCAGGACCCGAGGGCCTCTGGACTCCCATGCTGGTTCCCAAGATAGGCTACTGTGATTACTATTGTTCCCTTTGCACCCAGGTCTGCCCAACAGGCGCGATCCGGGAACTTACAATCGAAGAAAAGAACCAGATCAAAATCGGAACTGCCTGGATCGATAAGAACCGGTGCCTTCCCTACAAATTCGGAAATTCCTGCATTGTGTGCGAAGAACACTGCCCTGTGTCGCCCAAGGCGATCCAGATGATCGAAGTCGAGACCCATCTTCCTGACGGCACAATAAAAAGGCCAAAGGCGCCTTTTATCGATATAGAAGCCTGCACCGGTTGCGGTATCTGTGAGAATAAATGCCCGGTTGTAGATCGACCGGCGATCTATATCACAAGCGTTGGAGAAAGCCGCTCTGAAAAAAACCAATTTATTCTTGATATCAACAAGGAGATATATTGATATGTCTGAAGAAATAAAAGAGAAAAAGGAAAAGCACGAATTTCAAACAGAGGTCAAACAGCTTCTGGATATCCTTGTCTATTCACTCTATAAAAACAGAGAGGTTTTTCTAAGAGAATTGATATCTAATGCTGTAGATGCCCTCAATAAGGTCCATTTTCAACTCCTGACCGAAAAAGACATGGATAATAAAGACCTGGATCTTAGGATCAACATCTCCTTCAATCAAACTCAGAAAAAACTTATTATCGAAGACACCGGTATCGGAATGACACGGAAAGAGCTGATCGATAATATCGGAACGATCGCCCATTCCGGAGCGGCCCAGTTTCTTAAAAAATTATCAAAATCCGACAGTAAAGACCAGATGTCGCTTATCGGACAGTTCGGCGTAGGTTTTTATTCCAGCTTCATGGTTGCCCGGGAAATCCGCATCATCACCAGGTCTTCTCGAAAAAAAAGCACGGCTTATCTCTGGACATCTAAAGGCGATAAAAATTTCACCCTGGAAGAAACAGTTAAAAAGACCAGAGGGACACGCATCGAGCTTATACTGAAAAAAGAGCACGAGAAAGATCTCCTGGACAAGTTTACGATAAAAAATATCATAGACACACATTCAAAATTTCTCCCCTTCCCCATCTATGTGGAAGGAGATAAGATCGAAAGCACGGAAGCCATCTGGACTCAGCCAAAGGCATCTCTTAAAAAAGAAGACTACAACCATTTTTACCAATTTATCAATCATACAAAGGAAGAACCGGAAACCTATCTACACCTTTCCTCGGATGCACCGGTGCAGTTTCATGCTGTGATCTTTGTCCCTAAAACATCTTTGGAAGCCCTGGGATTCATTAAAACCGAGCCCGGGATCGACCTGTATTCTCAAAAAGTACTGATCCAGAAGGGAAACAAGGATATTATGCCCGAATACATGAGATTCCTTGTCGGCGTTATTGACTCCGAGGATATCCCTCTCAATATTTCCCGGGAGACCATTCAGAACAACATCAAGATCGATAAGATTAGAAAACATATCCTCAAAAAGATCTTTGAGAAATTGGAATCCATTAAAAAAATAGACAGAGAAGAATATCTTAGTCTCTGGGAAAAATTCCACAGGAATCTGAAAGAAGGGGTTATCACTGATTTTGACAATCGCTCGAAAATCGCCCCCCTTCTTCTTTTCTATTCCTCCAAAGAATCCAAAGATAAGCTCATAGATCTTAATGAATATATTTCACGCATGGAAAAAGACCAGAAAGAGATCTATTACACCACCGGGCATGAGCTTGATTCTCTGGAGAAAAGTCCGGCTCTTGAGGCTTTTAAGAAGAAAGACCTCGAGGTCCTTTTCCTCGTCGATCCGCTGGATGAGTTTGTCATCGAACATCTCAGAGAATTTAAAGGCAAATCCTTCAAGATCGCTGAAGGAGCGGACATAAAGCTGGATGATAAAGAAACAGAAGAAAAGGATACGGACCTGATAAAAGATTTGAATGATTTCGTCGCTTATCTCAAGAAGGTTTACGGCGAAAGGGTGGAAGATGTCAGGCTTTCCAAACGGTTGGTCGACAGCCCGTGCATCCTTGTCCACAGGGCGGGCGGTCCATCCATCCAGATGGAAAAAGTTATAAAAATGTCCAACAAAGACTACGCCTTCACCAAGCGCATCATTGAGATCAACCAGAAAAATAATCTGATCAAAGAGATGGTTCGGATCCATAAAGCATCTCCCAAATCCGGGGAACTGAATAAATTAGCAAATCAACTCCTGGAAAACATGCTGCTGCGGGAAGGGATTCTGGAAGATATGGACGGAAGCATCCTGCGCCTTCAGGATATCATGCTGATCGCTGCAAAAAAAATATGATCTTCATTCTGCCATAACACTTTGGGCAGAGGAAAGGATCGATCTTATAGACTTTACGGGTGAATATAAAGGGGGTATGTTCAGATAAAAATATCGTCTGCATCCAGCAGGCAAAATTGCTTTTTTGAGGAGTTAAAGAATCAAAAAATCAGAATAGATTTAATTTTTGGCGGGAGTAAAAATAAAGCGGTAAAGAATTGAGTGTGGGGATTGGTTGAGGGAGAACTCTCTCGAAGTCTATGGTCAACCAATCCCGAAGCTTGTTTAATGTGCTCAAACTTCTTTCTCGCAATAGATTATCCATTTATGTATCTGGATTGCTGCGCGTCAGCTTTCGCTAGATAGTTCGAGATCATCTCGTAACCTGCATCCTTCCCTACTTTTATCATTTCGATGGCAGGGGATGCAATTAAACTAAAACCCACCATTGTGACAAATACTGCTACCATGAATATGGCCACTCTTGTTCTGAATTTCATTTTATATCTCCTATTTATTTGTTTTCTTCATTTCATATATATAGACGTATAATCATCCCAAAAGGTTTCCTTAACCTGAACAATTTACAAGCCGATCTTATCCCATCTGCTGCGTTGCCGTCCGTTCGCAGTATATTAATACGGCTTCACGAACAGCCTCTTGCAGATGCATCAACCTCGACTCGTAAATAGTCCAGGCACTAAATTCAACGGGACACAATAAAAACACTCGAACCCTAAAATCCTCGAATCCTCTCTTTCTATCTTTTTACCCTACGGGCAGGCCGATCTGCTTTGTTGCGACGCATTCGCAGTATATGAATACGGCTTCATGCGCCACGCCGTGCATATCGACCCGTGAATCATCCAGGCGAATCTGAATTATTCATAAAATTCGACGATACGTTGAAAAAAAGGATTCTAGGGTTCAAGGATTCAAGTGCTTTTCTTTCTAACGACTTAATAAGTGCGTTCGCCCCTTCGTCATTCCCGTGTAAGCTTGTCCCCGACTCCGATCGGGAACGGGAATCCAGCTCTTTGAGCTCATTGAGTTTGTTGAGTTAAATATCATTTTACCTTATAAACAAAAATATTATAAAATACATGAAAAGGATAATATAATGGGCAAAGTAGTTCGATTCGGGGTTTCCATAGAGGCAGATCTTTTAAAGAAATTTGACCAGCTCATTGAATCTGCCGGGTACAAAAGCCGTTCAGAGGCTTTTAGAACTCTGATCAGGGAACGCCTGGTCCAGAAAGAATGGAAGGATCCGGAAAAAGAAACCATAGGAATCCTCGGGCTTGTCTACAGTCATGATATAAGAGAGCTCACCGAAACCCTCAATAATATTCAGCATCAATATATTGATACTATTGTTTCATCGACACATATTCACTTGGATTATCACAACTGCCTAGAGGTTATCATCCTTAGAGGGAAAAGCCGGAATATCAAAGCCATAGCGGATAAACTTCTCAGCACAAGAAGCGTCAAGGATGGAAAGTTGCTTCAGACGACTACTGGATCGGAGCTAGACTAGACAGAATAAGCTTGTAGTATAAATATAGAGAAGGCTGCCTTCTCCAAAGAGAAAAGCAGCCTTAAAGGGGA
>DAOVDI010000185.1 GCA_030669585.1 Acidobacteriota bacterium | reverse complement strand
GGCAAAAAAATAGATGTCACCCAGAATTACCGGTTGGCAGAAAAAACAAAGGGTAAAACCCGTGATTTACTTTTTCTTACAGCTACTCCTCACCAGGGAAATGCCTACCAATTCTGGTCCTTGATTCAGCTTTTAGACGATCAACTTTTTGAAAAGCCGGAAGCAATGCTGGATCATAGAGGTCTCCTTGGCAGGATTATGTTCCGGCGCACAAAAAGGGAAGTTACAGATGCTGAGGGCAATCCGATTTTTATGCGAAGGCAGGTTCATACCCAAAAATTTCAACTTTCCATGCGTGAGCAGAGATTTTACGACAGGCTGACTGAATATCTAAGGGAAGGTTACGACGCTGCCGGCGCAGGACAAGACAAAACCACCAAACAGCAACGGGCAGTCGGCTTTGTGATGGCTACCTTTCAAAAAATCATGTCTTCCAGCCCGAGAGCTATCAAGCAGGCTCTGAGACGTCGGTTAATTGCCCTTTATGCCAGGAAACAAATGGCGCTGGAAAGTGGCATCAACGGGGCTATAACAAGGCCGGAAATATCATCAAAAATCATAAATTATCAAGAAAAGATGCGGAGAATAGTTGCTGAGTTGCTTTCCTATCGAGACGCAAACATTGATTATATGGAAGCAGATTCATATATAGCCAGACTAAAACAGCGACTTATGAAAAGGCCCCGGTTTGAGGAAGAGGTCACCCATTGGGCTTTGGATGCCATGGAAACGGGGAATGGAATCATTGAAGCAACAGCCAATATTCCTAATGAAGAAAAAAAGATAAAAGAACTTATAGAGCTTGTGGATGAAGGGCCTGATCGGAAGCTCGACACATTAATTCGTGCCATTGAACAGATCAGAAGGGAAAATAAGAATGAAAAGATGATAATTTTTACCCAGTACCTGGAAACCCTCTATTTTCTTCAAGATGAGATAGGTAAATATTATGATCCCAGGAAGATTGCAATTATTAAGGGCGGGCCGTTGGAGGACAAAATTGCATCCTGCGAATCTTTCTGGGATGAAGATGGCGCCCAGTTCCTCATTTCCACCTCAGCGGGTGGTGAGGGAATCAACCTTCAGGTTTGTCGAATTCTCTTCAACTATGATCTCCCATGGAATCCTATGGCGGTTGAACAGCGTATCGGTCGGATTCACAGATACGGCCAAACCGAAACCGTCCAAGTTTACCACCTCGTTGCAGAGGAAACCATAGAAGAAAAAGTTTACGCAATTCTTGAGAAAAAGCTTTTTGAGATAGCAATGACCATCGGTAAGGTGGACCCTGTGACTGGCAGCGTGAGTGAAGATTTCCGGTCAGAAATACTTGGATATTTGGGATCAGGCACAAATTATACGTCCCTATACAGGGAGGCTCTTTTAAATCGAAACTACGAAAGGACTGAACAAGAAATCGCCGAGGCTATAGAGATTGCTAAGGATGCAAGTGAAGCGTTGCGTCAACTCACTCTGGACCTTTCAACCTTCAATTTGGAATACTACAGGGAACTGGAAGGAAAATTTACTCTGGAAGATCTTAAACGATTTACAGAAAAGGCAATCCTGCGACTGGGTGGAGCCTTCATTCCTTCTGGAAATATTATTCAAATAACTGTTCCTCCGGCTTTAAAAAAATATCCTGATGTGGCATCCCGTTATGAAAATGTCAGCTTTTCCAGGAAAACCGCTACCCGCAAAAAAATGTAGATTTACTTGGAATCGGACACCCGCTTATAGATGCCTTATTAGACTTTTACATAGGTGATCGGATAAGACGTACCTATGTACTTTCCAACAATACCCAACCTCTTGAATAGACATTATAAAATAACATTCAGATATTTATAAAAATGTACATAAAAAATACTTGACGTACTGGGAACGCT
>DAOVDI010000072.1 GCA_030669585.1 Acidobacteriota bacterium | reverse complement strand
GGAAAGGATTTTTCAGCTCTATGGAAAATCCGTCCTGGAAACCCTGATGGAAGTAGATTACAGGGATGGAGACCGGCGCCTATACGGATTTGTGTCTTTACCTCCAAACGGACGGAGGGACAGAAGCAGACAGCTCTTTTTTGTCAATAAACGCCCGGTCAAGGAAAAAACCATTCAGGCCGCCTTTAACCAGGCTTTCCGGGGGTTTCTGGAAAAGGATCGTTCTGCAGAAGGATTTTTATTCCTGACAATCCCATATGAGGATGTGGATGTCAATGTTCATCCCACCAAATCAGAGGTTAGGTTCAAGGATTCCCGTCTTATTTTTCAGTTTGTGTTCAGAAGCATCCAGCAGGCTGTTCTGAGAGAAAAAGGTGTAAAAGAGATCCATGCTCCTTCGGATGAGGAGACACCCCGGTATTGGATCAAGGATAAGCAGCGCTCCCAGAGCCTTGAATACAATCAGAAACGTCTTATTCCTGATATGATCTCTGAAAAGCCGGCATCGTTTCCAGTGGAGGAGGAAGAAGAAAGATCCTATCCCAGAGTCCTGGGGCAGTATTTGAATGCTTACATCGTGGCAGTCGACCAGGAAGGGATCTTTATCATCGACCAGCACAATGCTCACGAGAGAGTGCTTTTTGACCGGTTTCTAGAGATAGATCAAAAAAAACAATGGCCGCGCAAATTGAGTCTGTTGTCCATCCTTTTTGAGCTTTCATCCGAGCAGGAACTGGCGCTGGAGAGCCATGGGCCGTTTTTAGAAGAGATGGGGTTCAGGGTCGAGTTTATGGGCGGCAGGAGTTATGCTCTGAAAGAGTATCCGGACATGTTCAATGATGAAGATGGAAGAGACGTTTTTCTGTCCCTTCTGGAAGATGTCCGGGAGAAGAAGATCGAGGAGAAAAGAAAAAAAATGCTGGCGACCATGGCCTGTAAGGCGGCCGTAAAATACGGGGAACCGCTGACACCGGAAAAGATGACATATTTGGCAGGAGAACTGTTCAAAACGGCCAATCCATCCCTCTGCCCTCATGGAAGGCCTATTGTAGTAAGGATCACAAAAGACGAGATTGAAAAAGGGCTGAAGAGGAAATGAAAAACAAGTCGTCATTCCCGTGAAGCTTGTTCCCCAATCAAGTTGAGGACAGGCTCTCGACTCCGATCGGGGAATGGGAATCCAGGTCAGGTCGTCATTCCCGTGTAAACGGGAATCCAGGCCCGGCTATTGATTTTTTTAGAGGAGCGTGTATCATAGGCATTCCCTTGATCGTAAGGAATAATTGCGGGGAGTAGCGCAGCCTGGTTAGCGCGCCTGCCTTGGGAGCAGGAGGTCACCGGTTCGAATCCGGTCTCCCCGATATTGAAAATAACCTCGTTTTAGGCTATATTAACCTTCCCAATTAAGTGCGCCAGTAGCTCAGTCTGGATAGAGCAGCTGCCTTCTAAGCAGCGGGTCGGGAGTTCGAGTCTCTCCTGGCGCGCCACCTTAACTCCTTATTTTTCAATATGGGGATTCACGGTGTTTGGGCATTAAATATCTTTGTTATCACATTTATTGCAGATTTGATCCAATTGAGAATATGGGGGCACTTCTGGAATGTCGCCGGACCCAATGCCACCGGGCCCAATGTTTTTAGCAAGTTTCCACTTCCTAACATCAGGATGACAAACATCTTTCCCATAATTTTTGCAATCCAAATAAATTCCTTCTAGTTTTTCTTCATCCATGAGAATCTTCCTCCTTCTCAAAAACCCTGCCACAATCCAGGCACCTGTAAACCTCGATCTCCCTTGTGATCTCCTGGCCGTCCTGGATCTCAACAGCCTTCTCTTTATACATAGCCGGCTGCAGGCGGGTCCGGGAGCTGGTGCAGTAGGGGTATATTATGGAAAATGCCATTGATTCAATCTTTTTTTAATCTGATTTTTTTATTTTTATTTCCCCTTCCTTTTCTTTAATGTGTTTAACAATCGCATAGCTACAAACAATCGGAAGGAAGCTATGGAATAGATAAGCATAAAACCCTGATTCTTTCTTAATTCCAATTGCTTCCCCAATTAATATAAACACAGCAATGAATATAACTAATAAGATAATAAACCAAACCCAATGTATAAGCTTCCATCCTTTAAACATATATCCTCCCTGTCAATATGTATTTGTTTCCGAAATCATTAATTCTTTATTTATTTCTTTTCTCACTGTTTTTGCGTTCGAGAACAAAAATATTTGCGATAAATAAAAGAGCCGCTACTATATCAATCGGAGACCAAACACTTTTGCTAAGATGAATCGGAGCAATAGGATTAAACAAAACCGCTACCATTCCAATTAAGCACATCCAAATCTCCTTTCCTGACTGATATGCTAGATATGCTGAAAACGCAGCTGAAAGACAAACAATCCATCTTAATAGAATGAAATACCCATATTCCCCAATTGGAAAAACAGCAATTATTAGCATTGCTGCACTGATCAAGGACGGCACGATTGCTTTATTCTTCATGAGACCATCCCTCCTTTCCTTCCATCTTATATCATGAGGCCATTAACGCACAGCGTCTATTCTAAGAATGGAGCCTTCGGACCCCGCCGGCCTCAGCCATAATACCCATCTTCCTCAGTATTCAGATTATTTGCTGACACCATTTGTACTGAAATTAAAGTAATGATAAGGGAAAAAATAACAGCAACACAAGCAAGAATAAATATTGTAGTTTTAAACGGAATACTAAAAAGCCATAAAATTGCCAAGATTACAAAACTGATTTCAGCATAAAACAATCCCATAGCAGTACCTATGCTATCTGGAGATTCCTTGCTCGCCATAAAGCCAAGTGGTGCCATTGCAGTTGAATATGCCCATAACAAATAAGGTATGCAACTCCCAGATCCCATATTTTTAATAAAAAATATAAATACAATTAAACACCATGTAGAAAGCAATACATATTCTAATATTGAAGCTAAGAATCCAAAAACAGATACGCCAAATTTTGATCCCTTCTCTCCTAATGAAATGGCAATAATACCTAATCCCATGCCAGGCAGACTCACAATGGCATAAGACCATGGCATTACAAATGATAGAAGCAGTCCTAATCCTATTAATTTCCACTGACCTATAACTGCAAACCAGACACCTCCTACAATTCCTGAAAATATATTTAGGATTATCAAAGGCGTCATAATAATTGTTAAAAAGGCAGAGCCAATCCCTGCTGTTAATTCTGATGGCTTTCTCATCATTACCCCCTCAAAGATTGAAGATGCTAATTTTTCCTGAGTATTTCATATGGATCTTCACCAATTTGGAACTGTCCCCCGTTTTTGACACCACTTTGGAAGCTAATTTTCGCTAGCATCTCAGTTGGGTTATTGGGACGTGGTTGACGACTTTCATCTGCAAATAATAGCATTACTCTCTCCCTGGAATAAGATGCCGGTTATCCCCCTCCCTAAACACTAGCCAAATGTCCAGGCACCTGAAAACCTCGATCTCCTTCGTGATCTCCCGGCCGTCCTGGATCGCCACAACCTTCTCTTTATACATAGCCGGTTGCAGGCGGATCCTGGAGCTGGTGCAGTAGGGGCAGGTTATTTTTTATCGACCCAAGTATAATCCTCTTTTGACCATTTCTTATTTATTAACCACATATAGTATGCAAGCCATTTTTCCTCATCTGATTCAAAATCTTCAAAATAATCATGGAAATCAGTTGTGATTTTGTCAAAACTTCCAATTAAATGTCCAAAAGAATTTTCATTGAATAACTCTTTAATTTGCTCAATTGTACGGAGCCATATACATTGCTCTGGCATTTTATCTATTTCATAATAATAAAATGATTTTTGATCAAAAGTACCGTTTTCAGGAATTTGTCCATAAATAAAAACCCCATAATCCGAATGATAATATTGATTTCCTTTTTTGAGTGACCAGGGACGTAGTGATTTATAATCACACATTTTTTTATAATGCTCACTATATTTCTTATCCATGAGATTCCCCCTCCTTTCATTTCATTCCGTCTTATATCATGAGGCCATTTTCGCACAGCGTCTATTTCCAGAAAGGGACCTGCGGGCCCCGTCGGCCTCACTTAGAATTCATCTATTTTTTCTTCTCTTTTCTCTTACATGTCTTTCAATAGACATCTTCTCTTTGGTTTGTATTTCTCTCCAATAATTTTCAACATCATTTAATAGAAACACAGGATCTGCAGAGCCCATAAATTTAAAAAAGCATTCTGTCCCGAACAGTGAATTTTTCTCCCCTTTAATTTTATGATCAATTTTGAGTTCTTTCCATCTAGCTTCGCGTCTTGGTTCATGTTTGTTGAAATAGAATTTATTATCATGAGCACAAGCGTTTCTTATGTGTCTTAAAAATTCGAAAATCGGCGAATCATCAAAATACTTTTTATGTGACTCATAAGCCATAATAATCAACATTGAACAGAATGAACACATTAAATCACCGTGGCTTACCACCTTTAGTGCATTGAATCGCTCATATAATTCAAACGGCCTGATTGTGACTCCAGGAAATCCCTTTCCTCCTAAGCCTATAGATAGCCAAGAAATAGCAGGATACGCTCTTTCCAATTCTTTCATGGTGTCATCTTTAGGTGTTATTTTCTCAAGCAGGGGTTTTAATCCTACATTGGCAACTAAAAATGCTGTAACAAGGTCAAAAAAAGGCCCATCCCTGTTAAAAGCAAGAGAATATTTTAACCTTTCTTCCAGATATTCATCTATTATCTCGGTTTTATCTTTATTTTTCTTGTCTGCCATTACCTAATTCTCCTCCTCCCTCAATCGATCCTCCCCTTCCCCGTCCGGTATAGTCTTCTTGGGCTTTGTATTTCATTGAGCCATTCTCTTTTGCTGTGTACAAATTTTATATTAAAAGAAAATAATTTGTCAAAAAGGGATTAACAAAAGGATTTTAATGACATAACAGAAGCTGGAGATGCTTTACTTCAAAGAAGAGAAATCGATTAGAGAAATAGCTGAAGCGCTGGACTGTTCAAAGGATATGGTTTACTAGGCTCTAAAGGATTATGGGATAGAGCAGTTGCCTTCTAAGCAGCGGGTCGGAAGTTCGAGTCTCTCCTGGCGCGCCACCTTAACTCCTTATTTTTCAATATGAGGATTCACGGTGTTTGGGCATTATTGTTTATTAAACAATCTTATTCCACGGGAGATTATCGAGATTAATAAAGCGGTCTGAATGATTTTCGAGATTGAACGATCTGCCTTTTGAAAAATAGGCATTTTCGATATGCTTACCGAAATCTTTTAAAAATTCAAGCGCAGGGGCAAAATCTCCATCTCCTGAAACAAGAATAGCTGTGTCATAAGCATTGTTTCTTGCATATCTTATCATATCAACGGTAATCAGTACGTCTACACCTTTTTCTATGGGGATCCCTTTTCTTATTACTAATCTACCAAGCTTCAATTCGAGAAAAGGAATTTTTTTGATTCGAGTGAAAAACTTCTGCTGAGCTGCATATCCAGAGGGATTTTCTTTCAATATTTTAGGCGCATTATAATAATAAATTCGCGTCAGACGCCTTCCCTTTAAAAGATAATTACAAAATAATTCAAAATTAACGTTAGCGTTTCCTCTAAATTCTTTTAACCCATGATATAAATTGCTTCCATCAATAAATATTGCAACTCTTTCTGTCGGATTTGGCATTTAACCCCCTAAAAAAAAACAAGGGATTGAATACTCAATCCCTTGGCTGCCATTAACCTGTCTTTGCAAAGCAATGACAGGGCTACAATCTAATTTCAATATTCTATTAATTGGGGCTTCTTTGTCAAGTATTTTTTCGCTCATAAATATAGACGTTTTTCAGACAAAATTATCTCATTTTTCAGTTCTTTTGAAAAAGAAATGTCAAAAGAGCATCAAATGTTAATTTTCAATATATGGAAGTCTGGACTTGAAAAGAGAGATGGACTACTTTTTCAGTAGATTCTAACTACTGAGAATTCGGTTAACTTTGACTCAATTTTTTTCCCATTTATAAAAAAAGCTGTTACCATCAAGTAATATTTTTTTTTGGTAGAAAGGTTTTTAATTAATTCCTGTGGTGGTATTAATGTGTTAATAAATAATTTTTTGCTCTTCCAAAAGAGAGATAAATTCTCATTAAATATTTCAACTATATAATATTCAACTTTTGGATAACTGTGCCAAAATAAATCTACGGTTGAAAGTCGTTGATTCGTTTTCGCAGGAAGAATTACCTCGATTTGAGTATTTTGAAATCCCCTCAAGGTCATTTTTTCACGACGAAATAAAAAAAATGGTGAAAATACTAAAATTATTGTGAGTAAAATGAGACAAGCAACTTGATACTTCCATTTAGCCTTGTAAAAAAAAGCAGCAGAGCACCTTTTCAATTTATCTATTTTTCTTTCTTGAGTAGGGTAAATCTGCCTTGCTATCTTACAGAATTCAGCTTCAAAATTAATAACTTTACTAATAATTTCAATATCACTAAAACAATAATAACAATTTAATATATGATTAAGTATTTTTTCTCTCTTTTTATCAGAAATTTCAGATCTACAAAGTTTTACTATAGTATTAATTGAAGGACATTTTTTTCTAGAGAGAGGAGTATTTTCTTTAGAGAATTCCTTGAATCCTTTCTTAAGATCATATTCATTTATTTTCATATTCAAAGCCCATATCAGACAGTTTCTGTTTTAGATCTGTTAACCCCCTGTATAATAAGTTTCTCGTTTTATCCCGGCTCCAATTGCAAACAATGGCAATTTCATCCAAAGTCAAATTCAATAAATACAGTTTCACAGCTTTTTTCCTGGTGTCAATTAATGAATTTATAGCAATACCAGTTATTTTTTTGAAATTCCTTTTAAGCTCATCGCTTTTATAATTATTGGAGTATATGTTTTTTCTTTCTGAAATTCTTTTTCGTTTTTCAAGAAGAATTAATCCTTCATCCCGTCTAGATTTTCTAATATAATCAATTGCTGAAGAATTCACTATTTTTTTAATATATAACGCATGGTTTTTAATTTTTTTCTCATCACAAATTAATTTCCAAATTTTAATTCTAACTTCTTGATAAATATCTTCTGGATCTATCCCCTTTTTTTGGACATTGAATTTTAGGATATTCGCCCGGATAAAATTCGAATATCTAGTTATTATTTTTTCGAACTCATATAAATGCTTTTCTGTGCAATTCATTTTCGTTGCTTTAATTTACTATTAATATAAGATTGTTTTCATAATTAAAATTTCTCATAAATGAGAATTTATTTTAAAATATCTATACAATAACATCAGGTCATGTCCAATTTTATTCGTAATTTAGTCAACGCAAATTCCATTAATTAACTGTTTACATTGTCAACAGGATGTTTCTTGCCTCCATCGATAAAGCCAAGTCCTTTTTGCTTTAAACCATGCCACAAAAATTGACCGCCTTTCAGAAAAAGATCAAATATCCCTACCTCCTCCGCACCATAAACACCACGCCTCCGATCAACCCCACAACGATCATGAACCCGAGGTCGATCCAGGCGAAGGATACGGCCGCTGCCGCCGTTAATCCGTAGTAGCTGAAGATCCGGCTGTAGGACAGCTCGCGGAGGCCGAGGCCGTTGATGGTCACAGGAATAAGAAGGACCAGGTGGACGATGGGGATGAAGATGAAATAATCCAGAAGCGGGATGCTGAGGTGTATGGCCTTTCCGATGAGGAAATAATAGACCACAACATTGACCTGCAGGAGGAGGGCAAGGAGAAAGGCCGAAAAAAGCGCCTTTTTTTTCTCCCTGTAACGGAGGATTGTCCCCCGGAAGGAGAGGGCCTTGTTTTTGAAACGGGCCGCGATCCCCTTGTCCGGGATCTTTTCAAGGAGCCTTCCCACAGGAGGAAGGAGGAATGCCGCAACTGAGAGGAGCCCCAGGGCCCCGAGGCCGAGGGCAGCCCAGATAACAGGCATGTCCTTTGCCATCTCAAGGCGGAGAAGCGAGGCAGCAAAGGCAAAGAGTAATAGCGAAACAATACCGGTCAGGCGCTCTACGACCACAATGGCAGAGGATCTGACCAGGGAGCTGGAATATTTGGAACCGTCCCAGATGCGGACCACATCCCCGCCGATGCGGGAGGGAAGGAACATGTTGAAGAACATGCCGACCAGGTAGGAACCGGCCAGAAATCCGAGGGGGACGGAATCGCCCTGGGCTCTGATCAGGATGCGCCAGCGGATGGCGCTGATAAGAAGGCCCACTGCATGGAGGGAAAAGGCGGCCGCCAACAACCAGGGGGATGCGCGGCCGATCTCGCGGAGGATATCCGCAAGCGATGTCTTCTGCGTCAGGAACCAGGCGATTATGGAAAGGCTGACCGCGCATTTCAAGAAGAAGAGCAGCCAGTTTTTTCGTTTGGACATTCTACCTCAGGTTTTTTTGTAGAAATGTTCTCTTGTAATCCTCCCCATCATACCGCTCAGGATGATCAGGGACACCAGGTTCGGGAAGGCCATAAATGCGTTGGCCGTGTCGCCTACGTTCCATACGATATTAAGGTGTGTGCCCTGGATGATCGCCCCTATAAAGAGCAGCCCGATAAAGATCATCCGGAAGGGGAAGATGACACGGATCCCGAAGACAAACTCCATGCACTTTTCCCCGTAGTAGCACCACCCGAGGAGCGTGGAATAGCCGAAGAGAAAAGAGCTTATGGCGATGATGTAGCCCCCGAAGGGGATTACAGAATCGAAGGCTGCTGCAGTGAGCGCGGTCGAGGTCAGCGCTTCGGACGCTCCGAAGGCGGCGGTCTTTAGATACATGCCGGTGATTACGATGGACAGCGTGGTCAGGGTGTTGACGATCATGGTGTCGATGAAGGTGCCTGTCATGGCAATAAGCCCGTTTTTAGAGGGATCGGACGACTTGGAGGCGGCCTGTGCGATAGCGGCAGAGCCGAGGCCCGACTCGTTGCTCAGCAGCCCGCGTCTTACCCCCATCTGGATTACCATGCGCATAGAGGTGCCGACCATGGCGCCTCCCACTGCCTTGAAGCTGAACGCGGCCTTGAAAATGACGGCGACAGCGTGGGGCAGGTTGGTGATGTTGGCGATAATGATGATAAAGGCGCCTATGAAATAGAATAAGATCATAGTGGGAACCAGGCGCTCGGACACGCTACCTATCCGCTTGATGCCGCCCAGAATGACGGCGCCGACCATGGTGGTTATGACAAGGCCGGTCAACCAGAAGGGGACGCCGAACTGGTCGTTAAAGGCCAGGGCCATGGCATTGGACTGGGCCATGTTGCCTGTGCCGAAGAGGCAGGCGAACGCGCCGCAGATGGCGAAAAAATAGGCCATGAATTTGCCCACTTTTTTGTTCTTGATGCCGTGCAGCGCGTAGTACATGGGGCCGCCCGACATCTCGCCGCGCTTGTTCTTTTCCCGGAATTTGACGCCCAGGAATCCCTCCGCGTATTTGGTGGCCATGCCGAAAAAGCCCGAGATCCACATCCAGACCGGCGCGCCTGGACCGCCCAGGGCAATGGCTGTGGCCACGCCTGCTAGATTTCCGTTGCCGACCGTGGCTGCAAGCGCGGTCATGAGCGCCGCATAGGGAGAGATGTCTCCTTCCTCCTTTTCCGCGCTTTTCTTATCTTTGTCCTTGTGGAGCGCTCCGCGGAGAACCATTTTCAGGGCCATTATGAGGCGGCGGACCTGGATGAAGCGGCAGACGACGGTCAGGAGCACGCCTGTCAGAACGAGAAGCACAACCATAACAGGCATCCATAAAAAATCGCTGGCCTTGTAGGTGAAGATAAGGATGCGGTCCATGGTGGAGAGCGTTATCAGCATATTGATCTCGCGGAAATCCTCGCTGGCCGAGATCTCCACTTCCTGCTCAAAGGGGGTCAGGCCATGGAGGTCCATTTTGAGGGTGTATTTTCCGGGGGTCAGGTCAGGGATGGCATAAGTGCCGTCTTTTTCGATGGCGTGCTTGATGAAGCCTTCCTCTTCAATCGCTCTGATGAGGATGGAGCCGTTCTTGTAGGGTATTCCCTTGGGCTGCAGGGTGACCCTGCCTGTCAGATCTGTGGCATTTAGAGCCGGGAATAAGAATGTGAGCATAATGGCGAAAAGAAGGATGCGTGCTGTTTTTATCATGTTCTCCCCTATCCGGCGATTGTTTTTATAAAATAAAGAATGATGATGATGACGATGGGTGAAAGATATTTTATGGAAAAGACCCATACTGGGCGGAGGACGAATTTCGGGTTTCCGGACTCGATCTCCTTGAGGGCTTTTTTAACTCCCCAGACATAGGCTGCAAAGATGCTGATGAGCAGCGCCCCGAAAGCGAGTGAGACATTGCCGAATATAAAATCCATCTTCCCCTGGAAATCGATCTTTGTGAGGAACTTGTTGGCTCCGAAGGCCAGCACCGTGGGAATACCCAGGAGGAATGTGATGAACCCCATGAGCCAGGCCGCTTTTTTGCGGGGCCAGTTGCGCTCGTCCACAAAATAGGCAACCGGCACTTCAAGGAGGGATATGGTGGAGGTGAGGGCTGCTACAGAGAGGAGGGCAAAGAAAAGGATGCCGAAGACGTACCCCCCCGGGATCTGCGGGAAGATGAGCGGCAGGACCTGGAAAACCAGGCCCGGGCCTGCGTCAAGGGAAGTGCCTGGGATAGCGAAGAGTGTGGGAAAGATGATGAAGCCGGCCGTAATGGCGATCAGGGAATCAAAGAAGCAGACCCATCCGGCCGAGGAGACAAGGTTGTCCCTTTTGGGCAGATAGCTGCCATAGGTCATCATTGTGCCCATGCCCAGGCTAAGTGAGAAGAAGGCCTGCCCCATAGCAAAGAGAATCACCTTGCCGGAGAGCAGCGAGAAGTCCGGCTTCAGGTAGTAGGCGATCCCCTTTCCTGCGCCGGGCAGCGTCAGGGCCCTGGCGGCAAGGATGATGAGGAGCACAAAGAGGATGGGCATCAGGACCTTGGTCCAGCGCTCTATCCCCGCTTTGACGCCCCTGGAGATGATGTATGTGGTCAGACCCATCATGAGCACGAAAAAGATCATGACCTGGAACGGGTTGGAGGTGAAGGAAGTGAAGAGCTCGGCCGTAAGCTTGCTTGTAACATTTCCCTTGAAGGCCCCGCCCACGGTTTTGACCAGGTAGCCTACGGCCCAGCCCGCGACCACCGCGTAGTATGAGAGGATGCACACACCGGTCAGGATTCCCAGGTAGCCTATCCCCTTCCAGAGCGAGCCGGGTTTTATGGCTTGGATGGCGCCTACAGGATTTTTCTGGGAATAGCGGCCTATGACAAGTTCGGCAAGCATGACGGCGAAACCGATGAAGGCAACGCCCAGGATATAGACAAGCACAAAGATGGCGCCGCCGTTCTTCCCCACTTCCATGGGGAAGCGCCAGATGTTGCCCAGGCCGATGGCCGATCCGGATGCCGCAAAGATAAAGGCGAGCTTGGAACCCCAGTGTCCTCTTTCAGCAGGCGCATCAGGCGAGCCGTTTTCCATGGCAGTCTCCTTGGTCAGAGAGTTGCGGCCTTCTTTTTTCGGCCTATAGCCAGATATTGTATGAAATCCTGTGTATTATAGTCAAATTGGAAATGGGAACAGCCAGGACAGCGCTGAACGGATCGTCAAATGACGGACTCCATAGGTAATCTTGTATAAAAAATTGGGCATGGAAAGTGAAGAAGAATCGCTTTCTTTACGTCATCGAAGTATGCAATTACATTAACGGAAAAGCCATCTGGTATGTAAACACTTAAATTTCTGTGCAAACTTTTTATAATGTAAATCTTTAGAGATAAGAATTCGTTTTTCTGGATACATTAAAAACTCTCACCAATTTCATCCGATTCGCCTGCCGACTTACAAAAATAGCTGCAGGCTGTAGTTGTGATATCACGATATCCGGTTCATCCATACAATTGAACCCTATCATGTCGGGCATTTTTTGAAAATGAGGCGTGTTTTCTATAAAAGAAATGCCGTGCCTCCGACCTTACCAGTTTCGCCGGCCTTTTCCGCGGCCCCCTCTCCCACCACGGCCTCTGCCTCGCCTGTGACCTTTCCCGGTGGAGCCTACGAATAAATCGAAGATCTG
>DAOVDI010000162.1 GCA_030669585.1 Acidobacteriota bacterium | reverse complement strand
AAAATTCTTTAGACGAAAAAGGAGAAGTCATGAAGAAAGCCAGCTCATTTGTCATTTTGGGAATTATTCTCTCTTTTATTTGTTTTTCTTTAGACACATACGGACAGAGCGCTGATAAAATCGGCAAACTGTATGAGAAGATCAAATGGAGATGCATCGGACCTGCAGTTATGGGAGGTCGCACAGTGGATATCGATGTCGTAGAAAAAGAGCCGTGGATTATCTACGCAGCCATAGGTCCGAGTGGCGTCTGGAAATCAGTGAATAACGGCATCACATGGGCGCCTGTTTTTCATAAAGAAAATACAGTCTCTGTGGGTGATATTGCTATCGCTCAATCTCATCCGGACATTATCTGGGTAGGAACAGGAGAAGCAACATGTAGGAACAGTGTCACCATAGGGGATGGCGTGTATAAATCCATCGATGGAGGAAAGAAGTGGAAGAACATGGGCCTTAAAAATACCCGCCATATTAGCCGAATAATCATTAATCCCGGAGACCCGAATATTGTCTACGTTGCAGCAATGGGCCATCTGTGGGGTCCGAATAAGTGGCGGGGCGTCTACAAAACGAGTGACGGCGGAAAAACATGGAGAAAAGTTCTTTACATAAACGAGGATACTGGCGTTGCAGATTTAGCCATCGATCCTTCGGACAGCCTTACTCTATATGCAGCAGCCTACGAACACCGCCGGCTTCCCTATTATTTTTCAAGTGGAGGTTCAGGAAGCGGGCTTTATAAGACAACAGATGGTGGAGGAACCTGGAAAAAGCTTACAGAGGATTTACCAGAAGGAGTGATGGGAAGAATAGGAATAGATGTTTCCCGGAGTAATCCTAATGTCGTTTATGCCCTTATCGAACACGAGGATGGTGGAATCTGGCGTTCAGAAGATAAGGGGATAAGCTGGAAAAGGACCTGCGACAACGAAACCTTTAAGCGGGTAAATTCCAGGCCTTTTTACTACAGCCAGATTCGCGTTGATCCCAGCGATGATAAGGTCATTTATGTTTTCTCTGGAGGATCCTTTGTGTCAAAGGACATGGGCAAGAAATTTAAGCCAATTTCTGGAGGAACCCATCCTGACCATCATGCTCTCTGGATAGATCCATCCAATCCTCTTCACCTGATCGATGGAAATGATGGCGGTATAGATATCACTTATGATGGTGGGAAAAACTGGCATCCTATCCAGCACATGGCTCTGGCTGAAGTTTATCAGATTGGGTTTGATATGAGAAAACCATATTATGTTTACTGCGGCTTACAGGACAACGGCAGTTGGGGAGGACCGAGTGCCAGCATTGACACTGCGGGGATTACAAACGCTGATTGGTATACGATAGGTGGAGGAGACGGATTCTACGCTCAAGTAGATCCCACTGACCCAAATATCATTTACAGAAACTATCAAATGAATGGATTATCCCGCTTTGATATGAGGATTAACAAAGACAAAAAAATAAGACCCCAGGCTTCTATCAAAGAACCTCCTTATCGTTTCAACTGGAATTCACCAATTTACATATCCCCTCATGACCCGAAAACTGTTTATACAGGAGGAAATTATTTATTCAAGACCACCAATGGCGGGCATAGTTGGGAAATAATCAGTCCGGACCTTTCAACGAATGACCTAAAGAAACAAAAAGATTCGGGCGGTCCCATAACCAAGGATAATACCGGAGCTGAAATCCATTGTACGATAATCACTATTTCTGAATCACCTGTAGAGAAAGGAGTCATCTGGTGCGGAACTGACGATGGAAATGTCCAGATAACCCGTGATGGCGGGAAAACATGGAAAAATGTTGTAAAGAAAATTAAAAACCTTCCTCCGAACACATGGTGCTCTCGTATCGAAGCATCCCGTTTTGAGGCTGGGACAGCCTATGCTGTATTTGATGGCCATCGTCATGATGATTATGGTACCCATGTTTATAAAACCATGGATTACGGCAACACCTGGAAATCCATCAAGGGAAACCTGCCTTTTGGTTGGGTACATGTAATTCGGGAGGATTTGAAAAACAAAAACCTTCTTTTTGTCGGGACAGAATTCGAGATTTATGCCTCCCTTGACGGTGGCCTAAGCTGGTTTTCGCTCAAGAATAATTTGCCGACCGCGGCTGTGAGGGACATTGCTATACATCCTCGAGAGAATGATCTGATTATCGGAACGCATGGGATGGGAGTTTGGATCATGGATGACATTGCTCTTCTCCAGGAGATGACAGAAGAAGTATTTATTTCTGGCTCATACTTGTTTAATATCAGGCCTGCAACTCAATTTCTGCGGTCAACCACCCGCGAATATTTCAGCAAGCAGATTTATGCTGCTAAAAACCCTTCTTTCGGTATGACCATAACCTCTTACTTTAGAACGAAGCCCGAGGAAAGGCCTGAAGTTTTTATAAAAGACAGTAAAGGCGATACAATATTCAAACTCAAGCTTTTAAAAAGAGAAGGTATTCAGAAAAATACGTGGAACCTGCGGTATATTCCTAAGACAAAGGAAGGAAAAGAGATTAAGTCCTCAGGCATAGGGTTTATTGAATCGCCTTATGTTGCGGCTGGAGAATATACGGTTGAATTGGTAGCCGGAGACCAGAAACTGATGAAAAAAGGAATTGTTTACCCCGATCCAAGGTTTCAAATGAAAGAGGAAGAAAGAATTGTCCAGAGCGATAAAATCGTTGAAGTCATGGCTCATTCCAAGAAAATGGGCTTATCTGTCACAGCTACAAGAAATATAAGGCGACAGCTTGAGAAGTTGAATAAAGAGCTAAAAGAGAAAGAAGACACTCCGGAAGTAGTTCGTACTGCCCTTAAAAATTTTGATGAAAGATTCGCCGCATTAGAAGAAGAAATCATACCCAAAGGATTCGGATACAGAGGCTCCATGGAAATGGCTCTCAGGGGAGGTTCTCTTTCCCTCCAAGTTATGATGTTGGGCGCGTCTATCTCAGGATATCCATC
>DAOVDI010000024.1 GCA_030669585.1 Acidobacteriota bacterium | reverse complement strand
CCCATGATCTTCGAAGAAATTAAAAATATTAAAAGCGGAAGAAAGGAGCTCCGGCAGTTCGGATTGACTATAGGGACAGCTCTTGCTCTCCTTGGAGGTTTTTTTCTATGGAGGGGGATCGGAAACTATCTCTACCTGTTTATAGCTTCCGGATTTTTATTTATGCTGGCTTTTACTGCCCCTCTACCTTTAAAACCGTTTCAAAAGATATGGATGACATTCGCCATCCTAATGGGATGGGTGGTATCCCGTATCATCCTTATTGTCCTGTTTTATTTGATCCTGACTCCTATCGGTCTGACATCCAGGCTGTTCGGCCACCGCTTCCTCGACCGGAAAATAGAACCGGACAGATCGAGTTACTGGAACTTGAGGGAATCAAAAGAGTTTACTCCCTCAGACTACGAAAAACAGTTTTAAGATCAAGAATAATATATTACAATTTATTGTGAAAGACGTGAAGGAGTAAATGAGAAATGGCCAAACTGTCAATCATGAAGGAATTCTGGGAATTCCTGAAAGTTCGTAAAAAGTGGTGGCTCATGCCCATTGTCATATTTCTTGTTCTGCTTGGCGCTTTGCTGGTTTTAACAGAAGGATCTGCCATTGCTCCTTTCATATACACGATTTTCTGATTAAAGAATATAGACTGGATTCCAACAATATTTCGATTATAATCGAAATTAATTGACAAAAGTTTCGATTATATCCATAGTTATACTGGTGAAACAAAATGGAAATTTCTCCAAACTCCACTTAATCTTCCCGTCCCACATTAAGTGCGGAGTGGACTGCAGCAGGAATCCAGTATAATATGTTATTGATATTCATTTAAAAATTCCCTGATATTATAATGATTAATTCCTTTATACTGTTTTCCGATCATCTCGTCCATTGAAACGACAATCTTAGGAAAGTTGTCTTTAATCTCTAACAAATTACCAAATTCTCTTTCCCAAGTATTTTCATCGGGAATAAGGTAAGCCACCTGAACATATAATTTTCCACCGTTTTTTTTGCCAATGAAATCAATTTCCTTACTTCCCACTTTTCCCACTGTAACGTCATATCCTGAGACAATTAAATGTGAGAGAACTAAATTTTCCAGCACCTTATTAATATCCCGTTGCTGATAGCTGATAATGACATGCCGTAAACCCAGGTCTTCAAAGTAATATTTCTCGCCAATCTCAAATATTTTTCCGCTTGATATCTCTGAACGCTGTATTTTGAAAATGAAATATGCCGAAACAAGGTAATTAAGATAATTCAACACAATATTGGGCGAGATGTTGATTTTTTGGGATTTCAAGAAATCACTGATTCGTTTCGCTGATAGAAGGCTGCCAATATTATCCGCCAGAAATTTGACCAAATTCTCTAAAAAAGAAACATTGCGAACCTGGTGCCTTGAGACGACATCCTTCAGCAGAATGGTACTGGATACATTTCGTAAATAATCATAAACGATACTGTCCTCTAAACTTAAATGAATCAGGTATGGAAGCCCGCCATATTTTATGTACGCAAATAAATTGTCCTGTGTATTTTCCAGCTTATGAAATTTCAAGAATTCAGGGTAAGAAAGACTCAAAAGTTTTAATTCAATATACCTGCCGCTAAGAAAAGTTGCCAGATCCCCTGAAAGCAGGTTAGCATTGCTTCCAGTACAATAGATATCGTATCTATCTTCTGCCTGGAAGCTTCTTAACGCGTTTTCAAATTGAATAATATCTTGAATTTCATCGATAAAAATGTAATTTTTTGAATTTGATGATCTTTGTATTTGGACATAGCTAATCAAATCATGATAATCCCTGATATGATCAAATTCATAAAGTTCTTTATTGATATAAATAATTTTTACGTCGGGATTTTTTTCTTTCAATTGATCCATTATTTGGTATAAAAAGTAACTCTTTCCAACTCGTCGCTGTCCAGTGATGACTTTTATTACATTTTTATCAATAAATGGAGCAATTTTATTGAGGTAATGCGGGCGTTTTATGTATTCTTTCATCTTTATTCTTCTCTTTATACTTAAATGTTTGTTTTATTATTGCTTATTTTTTAAATATACTTAAAACTTTATATTAATGCAATCAATTTTATAAGTATACTTAATCATTTACTTCCTAACGTTATTCCTGCCCCGCATTAAGTGCGGGATAAATTCCATAGGGAATCCAGTAAAATATAAATATTTCAATAAACTGGATTCCCGTTTGCACGGGAATGACGGGAGGACTGGATCCCCGCGTGCGCGAGGATGACGAGAAGACTGGATTCCCGTCCCCGATCGGAGTCGGGGACAAGCTTGCACGGGAATGACGGGAGGATTGGATCCCCGCGTGCGCGAGGATGACGGCTTCGCCGGCAAGAAAGGGTAAACGCAGGGACCGAGAAGAGTCTATAGAGGTCTTTCGAAGTCCATAGAAGTCTATTGAAGTCAAAGAAGGCCAAAGAATAAAAAAGTCTTGACTTTATTGCTTATGCAGATAAAATAGCCTTATGATAAAAAGGCATCTTTTTTCTATTGCTTTCGCCGAGGAGTTCGGCAGGCAGATGCGCTTCATCGCAGGTCCCCGCCAGGTGGGGAAGACCACGCTTGTCAGAGATTTTCTAAAAAACCTCGGCTTGGACCATCTCTATTTCAACTGGGACATGCGGCAGACCCGCGATCTCTTCATCAAAGACACGTACTTTTTCGAATCGAATCTGTACGATTCCCGGAAAGAGGGAAAACTTCCCTGGGCGGCCATGGATGAGATCCACAAAATGCCGAAGTGGAAAAATATCCTAAAGGACTACTTCGACAAATTTGAAAACACAGCGCGGTTTATCATTACGGGCAGCGCCCGCCTGGATTGGTTCCGGAAGTCCGGAGACGCATTGACGGGCCGCTATTTTCTCTTCCGGCTTTTTCCATTGTGCTTGTCGGAGGCGTCGGGGAGATCCCTCCCACAAGTTCTTCCCGGAGAATCCGCCGGCGATTTCCTGGAAAGACAGCTGGATCGAACGGGCTATGAGCAGGCTACTCTCGAGCAGCTGCTGGAATACAGCGGATTTCCGGAGCCTTTCACCAAAAATAGTCCACGTTTCTTTCGCAGGTGGCAGACCGACATGGTGGACCAGATCATTCGTGAGGATGTCCGCGACCTGACAAGGATTATCGATCTGGAAAATATCGCTGTAATGATCCGGCATTTGCCGCGGCGTGTCGGATCTCCGCTTTCGCTCAATTCCATAAGAGAGGATATGGATGTCAGCTACACGGCCGTGAAAAACGCTTTGCGTGCCATGCAGCTAACCTATGTGGTTTTTATGGTTGCGCCCTACAGCCGAAACATTGCGAGATCCTTAAAGAAAGAACCCAAATGCTACTTTTTTGATTGGACCCGCTGCGAGGATGCGGGGGGCCGTTTTGAGAACTATGTTGCGGGAGAGCTCAAGGCCATGACAGCGCTGTGGAAAGACGGTGGGACGGCCGACTTTGATCTGGTCTATGTGAGAACAAAGGATGGGAAAGAGACGGATTTTCTGGTGTTGAAGGACGGAGAGCCGTGGTGCCTTTTTGAAGCGAAGCTTAAGGACGGCCCTCCGGCATCACACCACTATAGACATGCCGAAGCCCTGGGGGAGATCCCTTTTGTGCAGATCGTTCGTGAGCCGAAAGTTGTGAAAAAAAGCGGGCTAGCAGTGTATAGAATCTCGGCCAGCCGGTTTTTTTAGAAATAGCGAAGGGGGCTTCGCCTGCAAGAAAAGTCTGTTGAGGTCTGTTGGGGGGGGTTGGTGGAGGGGGGGAAGGATAGATGCTGGATTCCCGCTTTCGCGGGAATGACGGGAGGACTGGATTCCCTCCTTATTTTTGCACTCTTGATAAAACTGAGTTGTTTGGTTATAGTAACTTTCTATTTTTAATTGAATGAGGCACAGTTGTGACATTAGATAATAACACGAATTATATCGTTTCCGGCATTGAGCGCTCGGGCACATCCATGCTTATGCAGATCATTCATAACAGCGGCGCGCCTATGTCCTATGACCACGATACACGTCCTCCTGATAAAAACAATCCCAAAGGTTATTTTGAACTGGAAGGCGGAAAGATCATCAATAAACTGATGGATGGATCCTTTCCTATTGAAGACTTTAAAGGAAAGTTCATTAAGATAACAGCCTACGGCATGAAATTTCTCCCTAAAGGCAGTTATAAGGTGATCTACTCCGAGAGAAATATCGACGAGATCCTGGATTCCATGGAAAAAATGGCCAAGATCAAAGATGAAAACCGGGAGAAAACCAGGAAAATATTCATCAAATTAAATAATATGACCAGAACCCTGATCTCAGGGCGCGAGGACATCGATGTCCTTTTTGCCAGTTACAATGATATCCTGAACAATCCGGAAGAGAATATAAAGGCCATTTATGATTTCCTCGACGATCCTGAGCTTGATCTGGACAAGATGATCGGCACAGTGGACAAGAGCCTGCATAGGAATATCAGATGACGGGAGGGCTGGATTCCCGTTTGCACGGGAATGACGAAAGGGCTGGATTCCCGTTTGCACGGGAATGACGAAAGGACTGGATTCCCGCGTGCGCGAGGATGACGAATGGATGTGCAGGGATGACGAGAAGACTGGATTCCCGTTTGCACGGGAATGACGGAAGAACAAAAGAGTTTTTTGGGTTCGTTGTGTTCTTTGGGTTTTTTTGGTTCGTTGTGTTCTTTGGGTTGACAAATCAATTCTTTTGATGTAACTAATTTACTGCTGATGACAAATGCTTTCTTCCCTTCCTCCTGAGATGGATAAAATCGAACACCCCTATATCAACACAAGCGCTTTCTCCGGCGTGCTGGACAAACATTTAAAAAAGCTGGAAAAAAGGCTGGATGTCCAGCTCTCCATACGTGGGAACAGCCTGATGATCGACGGGACGAAGGACAAGGTCGATTTTGCCAAGTATTATTTTAATAAGATCATGGACCTGGAAAACAAGGGATATCCTTTAAGAGAAGAGGACTTCACTATCGCCCTCGACCTTCTTGAAAACGGCAAGCAGAACGAACTGGAGGACTACCATCCATCTAAACCCTTGAATCTTTCCAGAAGGTCTGTCACTCCAAAATCGCTGAACCAGCATGAATATATCAAGGCTATCCACAACTACGATCTTGTGTTCGGGATCGGTCCCGCCGGAACAGGAAAGACCTATCTGGCCATGGCCATGGCTCTTTCTTTTCTCCAAAAGAAAACCGTGGACAGGATCGTTCTCACTCGTCCTGCTGTTGAAGCCGGTGAAAAACTAGGCTTTCTCCCGGGTGACATTCAGGAAAAGATCAACCCCTATCTCCGCCCACTCTATGATGCCCTGTTCGATCTCATAAAAGCCGAGCAGGCCCAAGGACTCATAGACCGCGGAACCATTGAGATCGCTCCCCTGGCCTATATGAGAGGCCGCACATTGAACAGCTCGTTCATCATTCTGGATGAAGCCCAGAACACCACAAAAGAACAGATGAAAATGATACTCACACGCGCAGGTTTTGATTCCAGATTGGTGGTTACAGCCGATATCACTCAAATCGATCTTCCACAGCCCAGCAAATCCGGAGTTATCCATGCTATGAACATTCTCAACAAGATCGATGAGATCGCATTCATTCATTTTAATGACAAGGATGTGGTCCGCCATCCCCTTGTCCAAAAAATCGTTAAGGCTTATCAAAAAGCCGAATCCAAAGCGCTGAAAAAATCATGAATGGAATATCGTTTAAAGATCTCGACCTCTTTAAAAAATCGGGAAGACACCCTAAAAAGGCCAAAAACAATACTACCCCGAACAATCAAGAACCCAAGGTGTCCATCTGGAAAAAGATCACCCGAAGTCCTTTTCTCTACATGTTTTTTGGGGTTATTATCCTCTCCTACTCCCTGTCCTATCTTCCCTCCACTTCCCTGCCACTACCAAATATAGAAGAGATCGCAGACTCAGATATCGTCGCTCCGGTCGACCTGACTATTGAAGACAAAGAAACCACGGAAAAGCGGCGGTCCGAGGCGGTTGAACGCATTCTCCCAGTGTACAGACTCGACCAAAATACATTTATAGCAACGGAAGAGAAGATCAGGGAATTCTTCCAATTCGGAAGGATTACTTTTAAAGAGAGGACGACAAGCAAGATCCAGGAAGATTTCCAAAAAGACGTCTCCGATAATTATGATATTACAATCCTTCCCAGAAACCTGAATTCTTTAATAAAATCGAAATTTTCCGCAAGCCTTGAAGATAACCTGATCAACCTGGTGGGAAAGATCTCAAAAAACGGGATCATCGCCTCTAAAAAACTTTTTATACACGAGGAAGATACAAAAGGCTTGACCCTGATCAGAGCACAGGAAGGTGAAAAAGCCATCAAGGTCCCGGATCTAATGGATATTACGGAAAGCAAACAGGCTTTATCCCAAGAGATCAACAACCTGGATATATCCCAGAGCGAAAAATCCGTTCTAATCAACCTTTCCCATGCTTTTATTACACAAAATATCCGTTATGACGCGCTTGAGACCCAGAAGCGGCAGGACCAGGCACGTTCCAACGTTGAAATCGTTTTTTATACGATCAAAAAGGGAAAAGTCATCATCCGCAGGGGGGATGAGGTTAGCGCTGAAGCGCTGAAAGAAATTAACCTCATCAATCAGAACCTGCAGGCAAAACCAAGCTGGTTGACCAACTTCACCGGCACATTTATTCTTTTTGCCCTTATTTTGCTGACAAGCTGGTACTATCTGAAATCTCTCCATGATCACAGACGGGCATTTAGATATTTCAAAATGCAGGTTCTTGTACTCCTCCTCAGCCTGCTGTTCTACAAACTGTCCCTTTTCCTGGCCGGCACATTCAGTGAAAGCGCAGGCCTTCCGCTTTTTCAGACGGCGGAAAGCTACCAGTATGCCTTCCCCTTTCAGATGGGGGCCCTTTTATTCGCTTTCCTGACCACAAGCCCTGTTGCCCTGATCTATGTGGTCATCAACAGCCTCGTTATAGGATATCTGTTCAATGCCGGTTTTTACATGATGGTTTTCAGCTTGGTCGGCGGATTCGCCGCTATTTACGGTATCAAATATTACGGGAAACAGAAAAGGACAACTCCATTTCAAGCAGGCCTGTTCATCATAGCTCCCATTAATATTTTAGTCATCATCGCAACTCATCTGATCAGAGAGAAGCTGGGACCAGTTGAAATCTTCACAAGCGAACTTTTGATGGGAGTTGTCGGAGGCCTGTTCAGCGCTGCAATGGCCATTCTCTTCCTGCCGGTTTTTGAATCGATTTTCGCATTTGTTACACAGTCCAGGCTGCTTGAGCTGTCCAATTCCGATCTTTCTATCTTCAAAAAAATGGCGCTTAAAGCTCCCGGATCCTACCACCATTCTCTCATCGTGGCATCTGTCGCAGAAGAAGCGGCAAAGGAGATCGGCCTGGATTCGATGCTGGTTAAAACCGGAGCTCTCTATCATGATATCGGTAAGATCAAAAGGCCGGAATACTTTATCGAAAACTTAACCCGCAATGCAGACATGCACAAAGACCTCAAGCCCAGCATGAGTACACTTGTCATCATCAACCACGTCAAGAATGGAGTTGAGCTTGCCAGGAAACTGAAACTGCCGAAAAGGATCCGGGATATGATCGAGCAGCATCACGGAAACTCTCTGGTGCGGTACTTTTTTGAAAAAGCCAAGGAAAAATATGACCCTGAGATGCAAAAGATCGGAGAGGAGAGCTACCGTTATCCCGGCCCGATCCCGAAAAGCAAGGAAGCTGCGCTTGTAATGCTGGCAGATTCCATCGAAGCTGCCTCCCGCAGTTTGAAGACGCCTTCAGAGTCCAACCTGAAACGCCTGATCACAAAAGTCTTTACCGTACATATGCAGGACGGACAACTGGACGACTGCAACTTTTCCCTGAAAGAACTGAGGGCTATTGCCTCCTCATTTCTGACCACAATGGACACCATCTATCATCCAAGAGTGGAATATCCCGGATTTGATTTTGAAGTTAAAAAGGCCAAACAGCCAAAAAAAACAAAAAAACCTAATGATCGAAATAATAAACCGCCAAAACAGGTACTGGATCCTTCAAAATAGATTCCGGGCGCTGTTAAAACAATTGATCGAATTCTACAAAATAGACGACCCGGAGGTCACCCTGGCTTTTGTCCGCAGCACAGAAATAAAAAAGCTGAATAAAGATTTCCTGAACAAAAACACTCCCACAGATGTCTTAAGCTTTCCTATTGGGGAAAAAGCGGCAGACGGAAAATATTATCTAGGGGATATCATCATCTCGCCCGCTTTTGCCTTTGAGCAGTGCTTGACGAAACAACATGGGCTGGAACGCGAACTGGAGATCCTGACCATTCACGGATTCCTTCACCTTCTGGGTTTTGAGCACTCCAAAGGACTGGAAGAAGAAGATATCAAGATCAGAAATCTTCTTCTCGAGGAATACCATGAATATTGAGCCTCTTGAATGGACCGGAGCAATCCTCAGTTTTCTGGCGGTATTTCTGTTTTCTCTCTTTCATGTCGCCCTGGGGGCATTCTCAAAGATCGCGATCAGCCGGTTCCTGGAAGACAAGAAAAAAATGTACCGGACACAGATCCTTGACAGATATGACGACCTCACTCTGGCCGTTGAATTTGTCCGATCGGTTCTGCTCCTGTTTTTTCTGGTATATCTGCTTTTTATTTCCCCAAAACTCCAGTACTGGCCTTTGTGGTTTGTCCTGATCGCTTTTGTCCTTTATCTTGTATTCCTCGAATGGATCCCGCGCCTGGTGTGCGCATTCTACAAAAAGCAGGTTCTCGGCATTTTCCTCCCCTCCTTCCGGTTGATGCTGTTCCTGGCCAAACCTGTTCTGTTTATGGAGCACATCAAAGAACGGGAGGAAAACGATAGGGAGCAGCATGAGGCATCTGAAGATGAGATCGATGCCCTGATCGAAGAGGCGGAAGAAGAGGGCATCATCGAAAAGGATGAAGGGATCCTTCTAAAAAGCGCTGTGGAGTTCGGTGATACCTTTGTCCGGGAGATCATGACACCCAGGGTGTCTATGTTCTGTATCCCGATAGATGCCGATATCCAGCAGCTGAGAGAGCTGGTTATCAAGGAGAAACACTCCCGTATTCCGGTCTTCAAGGACCGTGTGGACAACATCGAAGGTATTGTTGTAGCCAAAGATCTTCTCGAATACTCGGAAGACCGGATGAGATCACATTCCATATCCCCTTTGATCCGGGAGGTCTTTTTTGTCCCTGAATCCATGAAAGTCGCCGAACTCCTCAAGGAACTGCAAAAACGCATGCAGAAGATGGCCATTGTAGTAGATGAACACGGCGGTGTTTCCGGTCTTATAACCATAGAGGACATGGTGGAAGAGATCGTGGGCGAGCTCCAGGATGAATATGACAGGGAACCCGACCGGTTCGTAAAGAAAGGGGCCCTGGATTATATCGTGCTCGGAGATGCGGAAGTGGAAGACCTGGATGAATTATTCGAAAGCGACTTTGAAGAGGATGACTATATCACAGTCGGAGGGTTGATCACTCACCATCTGGGCAGACTCCCCAGGCGGGGCGAGACCGTGCGGATCAAGGATCTGTCTTTTGAAATCCTGGATGTGGACCAAAAAAAGATCAGGAAAGTGAGAATAAAAAAAGTGGAGATTGAATAGCATGCGAGCCGGATACGTAGCATTGATCGGAAGACCCAATGTGGGAAAATCTACACTCCTCAATACGATACTCGGCGAGAAGGTGGCCATCATCTCAGATAAGCCTCAGACCACCCGAATCAGCATCCTCGGCATCAAGACCACAGACAAGGGACAGATCGTCTTTCTTGACAACCCCGGCATCCACAAACCGCTCCATCAGTTGAACCGCCGTATGATGAATTTTGTCTATTCGTCACTGGAAACATCGGACCTGATCTGCCTTCTCGTGGACGCTGCATTAAAATTCGGGCATGGCGACGAGTTTGTCATCGAAACTTTAAAAATGACCTCCACCCCGATTTTTTTGCTGTTCAATAAGGTGGACAGCATCAAGAAGGAAAAGGTTCTGCCGCTTATTGATAAATACAAAGATCTGCTTCCTTTCAAAGAGATCATCCCCATATCTGCGCTTAAAGGAACAAATGTGGATGTGATGGAAGACAGGATCTACGATAATCTTCCTGAGGCAGAGAAACTCTATTCCGATGACGATCTTACCATCCAATCCGATCGTTTTCTGTTTTCCGAGATCATCAGGGAAAAGATCTTAAGCCGCGTAAGGGAAGAGCTTCCTTTTACTACAGCTGTACTGGTCGATTCGATCGAGGACAGAGAAAGGGCGCCCCACTCCAAAGATCTGAGGCCGAGAAAATTTATCAATGCCACGATCTTTGTTGAAAGGGATAATCACAGGAAAATCATTATCGGCCGTCATGGAAGTGTAATCAAAGCCATCGGAACAGAAGCCAGAAAAGAGATTGAAGACATCCTTGAAGCCAGGATCTATCTAGACCTTCATATCAAGGTAAAATCCCGCTGGCGGGACTCTGCAAATGTCCTGGATCTTATCGAAGGGCAGTAATAGGATGGCAGTAATATGATGGCAGCAATACGATGGCAGTAACACGATGACAGTAGTACGATGGCAGTAACACAATGGCAGTAACATGATGACAGTAGTACGATGGCAGTAACATGATGACAGTAGTACGATGGCAGTAACACGATGACAGTAGTACGATTTGTTAAAAAGAAATAAATCGTCATTCCCGTGTACACGGGAATCCAGTATTTCTGGCTACTTCAGGCTTCTGGATTCCCGCTTCCGCGGGAATGACGGTCATCCAGCGCCTGAAATATTGACATTTTCAGCGTTGGATGCGAAAATGAGCTTCCTTTCAATTGTGGTGAGTGTAGCTCAACTGGTTAGAGCACTGGACTGTGGATCCAGAGGTTGGGGGTTCGAGACCCCTCACTCACCCCTCAATTTTTCCCCATATTAACCCTTAAAATCAGTAACTTATGAAATTTTCCTGAAATTTTGCCTTTAAGCAGTTTTAAGCAATTTTATGCAATTTTAACGTCAGACACGACATTTTCTTGACACTATTTTTTATGTGATAGACAGGTAAGTAATCGTTTTGCCCCGATATCCTCCCTTGTGAATCTTTACATTGAAATTAATTGAGAGACTCCCCTGAACCCTGATTAAATCTTCTTTCCTTTTGCTTGAAAAATGCTTCAATAATTCTCTTTAGGTTATTTGTTTTTTGTTTTGAGAGCGAATGAAACCAGCCACTTTTTTGAAGATATTTTTTTATGAAATCAGACACTTCTTTATATATTTTGGGAACTTTAAAATAATCCCTTAGATTATATCGATATATCTCGGTAGTGGGAGGTTCTCCGGGCTCGACATACGGACCTCTATTTTGCCCGAGTCTTATTTGCTGGCCTCCATGAAGAGCCCATCCGCAACAGATCCCCGTAAAAATCAACTTGATTGAGAGGTTCCTTATTAAATATCTGGGGGGAGGTCTTGTCCAGCCTCAAATTTCAAGCTTTCGAAGCCATTTTTAGTCAGGAAATCTCCGCTATGCGAATCTGCTCGATGCCTGTGTTCCCGATATACCCCTCTAGAATCCTCCTTTCAGAAGAAGTTGCGGAATCGCTGGTCAAGCACTTTATTCATTGACTTGAATCTCTGAACCATGATATTCTTTTTAAGCAAAACATCAAAGTTTCTATACTTTCAGGAGGGTTATATGACTGATGATAAACAAAAGATAAAAGAAATCACCCAAACAATAAATCGTATTTTTGAGCAACCTTCGGATTCAATTTCATTCTATTGTGATTTGACACAGGTATTCGGAACGACAAACGAAATAATGCTACAATTGTATGAAACAATCCCCGGCCCTCCTGGGCAAGGAGGAAAAATAGCGCAAGTTAGAACTCGACTTAGAGCGACTATTGCTTTAAGTAAAGCCCATGCGGAAAACATAGGAAAACTGTTAGTTGAAAAGACCAAGGAGCCTAATAAATGACAGGCTCAATAAACGAAATAATCTCTTCAACTTATACTGGAGATAAATCCCCTCAGGAAGTAGTTGAGTCTTTAAATAAATCAGGAATTGAGTGGTATGTTACAGAAGTAGGCTATCTAATGATTAAATTTTGGCAAATTTCAGCTGAAGGTTATGTTTCTCGTGAACATGCTGCCAAAATAAGAACAATACAAAATCCACAAGAACAAACCAATGAACTTGAATGGCTCAGTAAAAATTTAGAGAGAATTCGATCAAATTATGCAAATAAATGGATCGCTATTGATAGAAATCGAATTGTTACATATGCCAGTGATTTGCCCAGCCTTATGCGTCAAATAACACAAATTGATAAGCCCTTCATCACATTCATTCCTGAAGAACAAGTAGTGTGGAATTTTTCCTATGTATGTTAAGAATTTTGAACAGATCGTGCCTTTTTATGAGGCCCAATTGCCGAATGGGGATAGTAAATATATCCCATTAATCCAAACTACTTTTATTACCCCAGAGGGTTCCCGAATATCTCTTTCATTATTGTTCGATACCGGGGCTGATATCACAACCTTAAGCTCTGAATTCTACCATATCTTTGGATTGACTTCATGGGATCAGGGGCAACGAGTTGATGTGGCCGTTGCAGGAGGTGTTATTGATGCCTATCAGTACCCAGCCACTATTGAGGTATTTGGAAAAATTATAGATTGTCCAATCCAATTAATCCAGATGCCTCCACATCCATTGCTTCATGGCCTACTCGGACGTGACACAATTTTTAATGAATTCGGATTCGGATTCTGGGAAAATTCAAAGGAATTATTTGTGACAACTGATCCAGCTTAGATGCGCATTTGAGTTTTTCTTCAGCAATCCCCGCATGCGGTAAATCAGCGACAAAAAAGCGGTCAAATGACCGTTAGAATTTTGTCACTGGAGATAATTGTTGAACTTGGAAAGCCATGCTGACTTGTCTTAGAAAGGTTCTAAGTTCATGTATTAGCTCACCCTGATTTTCCTTTTTGGGCCAGAAGTCTGATAGGGCAAATCTGGTATCACAAATATGAATTCAATTTATAAAAATTTTTCTATCTTAAGAATCTTTTAATGTCATCATGGCTTCCGGCCAGAATAAATTCTACGAGGTCATCCTGCCATCGGAATAAAATCCTCAACTTTAATCCTTTACGAACTTCCCAATAATTTTTTCGTAAATTTTTGAGCCCCAATCCTCCCGAAAGAGAACTTTCTCCAGAAAGGATATTAATAATATTTCTATATATTATAAATCAGGTTTGAATGTGGAGGGATTATTAATTTCCGAACTTCGGTTTTATTTTCACTCTCACCGGTATCTTTTTCTGCATCCCAAATTCATCTTTTTTAATGAATACAAAGTCATAGTTCCCTATAAATCCAGGTCCGGGCTGCCAGTAGAATCTGCCGTTCTGCGTATCCAGGCTTGATCCAACAGGAAGCGGACGCCGCTTCTCTCCCACAACAAAATATCCCCGGTATTGGCTTCCTTTTCCCAAATCCAACTCAACCCTCTCCACCTCTCTGATCTTTATTTCTACAGTTCCATAGGGATCGGGATTCACTGCCTCTGGCTTGGCATATTCACCGTATCCTTTCCTGACCCACACAACCTTAAAGCTTATGGGCAGTTCTCTCACATAATCCATTGAATCAAATCTTCCAAGCTGCAATGTTTGATTCGCAGCGCCTTGAACTGCACTCGCCGCCCCGGTGTTAACAATCGTAAAAAACCTCGATCCAATCCCGTCTAAATTTCCCGCACTGTCTTCTGCACTCCAGGCAATTGTATGTACTCCGTTTGTGTACTGTGTTGTATCCAAAAGGAAAGATCCTACAGCCCCGCTGCTGTTTGCATACCCTGGGAACAGAGTGGCGATATCATCTCTGTAGTGGTTATATGTTGGATTTCCAATATACACTCCATTCACCCATACTTTTATTGTCGAACCATCCTCTGGTATGTAATTCGGCTGCGGGGTTAAGGCCCAACCATAGTTCCAGTAGAGTCCGGACGCTTCTCCTCCCTGTATGGGTGTATCAATTGCCCCAAAAGGCTTTACGGCATTGGCGTTATCGCATGTGATGGTTTTTTTTTGCACAAGTTCTACCTGATGGCCTTCCAGATCGGTGGCGATGGCGTGAAGGACAGTGGGGCCGTTACCTTGGTTCGGAAGGCAATTGGTCAGAAGCATATACCCCCATCCGGCCCGGAAGTTTTGGGGCATGCCGGGGAAGGCCTGTTCGACATCGGGGCGGGCGCCCTCGATGCATATGGCATCGCCGACAAAAACAAGACCGAAGGCCCCCAATGACTCACTACCGATGGGATCTCTGTATATCTTGACGCTGTGAACGCCAATATCATCAAGAACCCAGCCGGAAACCGGGATGGAGCCGGTGACGTCCGCCGTCCCATCCAACGGAAGATCCATAAAGCCAAAGGGGGGCTGGGTTGACCCGGAACCGTATACCTTGAGTGTGATCGCGATCGTCTGGGGCGAATTCAGCGCCAATGGATCATGGACGATGACCGTGTCCGTATAAATCCCCACAGCGAGATCGATCGATTTCACTGCCACGTCGATTGCGGTGTTGTCTATTCCCGACATGGGCGATAGTTGAATCCAATCCGCTGATGTGCTGGCCATCCAATGCAAGGGAGCGTCACCGACATTGCTTACCCGGACCGTTTGGGGAGCCGTTGCTTCGCCTCCAAGGCATGCCCCAAAGTCCAGCCGGGATTTATCGACGGCGATCCGCGGCGCGGGAGCGACGGTCAAGGAGAAGAGTCCGTCACCATTAGTGCTGGCATAGATCGTTGCCGGAGAGGAGGGGTCGATGGCTACGTTATTAACCTGAAGGTTGTTTAATCCGGGGTTTAAGGAAGACCAGTTCGCAGCGCCGTCAGAGCTCTGAAAGACGCCGGTCCCGGCTGTCCCGGCAATGATCTTCTGAGGATCACTTGGATCAAAGGCAATCCCTGTAACCAAGATGCTGCCGAGACCGGTCGATGCATTTTGCCACGTCGCCCCACCGTCGATAGTTTTATAGAGGCCCGCACTCGTTCCGGCATAGATAATAGAGGGACTGCTTGGATCCATTGCGAGGCAATTGGTTGACACCGCGATCCCTGTATTTGTCCAGTTCTCTCCTTGGTTCTCGCTTTTAAAAACGCCATGCCCGTTAGCAGCGTAAAGAACGTCCGGATTCACGGGATCCAAAACGAGATCGTCAATGTAGAGATAGTCCAGGCCATTGTTCTTGGGGGACCAGCTCGATCCTCCGTCGGTACTTTTGAATATGCCACCTCCACGAGTCGCTGTGTATAGGGTGTCTGCGGCCGCCGCGGCCAGTCCGGCCTGTGATGAAGAAGACGAAGTCCGGACGACCCGCGTCACATCCCTGGATGTCAAACCTTCATTGAGACCGGTCCAGTGGACGCCGCTGTCAACGCTTTTATAGACGCCTCCGGAAGAATACCCCATTCCTTCCGAGACATTCGAGATCCCCGCATGGAGAGTCGTCCCGGCCGCGTCGCTCACCTCAAGGTCGGAGAAATTTTTATTGGACAGATCGTCATTTGTACTCTGCCAGTTTGCCCCTCCGTCCGAACTTTTCACAACGCCCACCGGACATCCGACATACAAGGATGATACCACCCCAAGAGTTCGGTGTCCGGACGAAATCCCCGAGGGCGCGAAGGTCATGGATCCAGCGCTGAGTTTTTCGATCCCTTTTGAGATAAAGACCCAGGATTGTCCGCTGTCCGTGCTTTTAAAGATCCCTTTCTTCCAGGCAGCGGCATAGACGATATTCGGATTCTGGGGGTCGATAAGCAAACGATATCGATCCAACGCGTAAAGGGACCATGTCTGCCCGCCGTCCGTGCTTTTCTTTGTGTTCTTGTAGAAATTGTATGGATCCGAGCTGAGGTAGCCGAGATAAAGGACCGAGGTATTAATTGGATCGATTGTGATTGTTTCGGCGTAAAAGTTGGTCAGTTTAAGCCAGCTATCGCCACCATTTGTGGATTTGTGGAGGCCGGAGTGTATGAGAAGATAGAGAGTGGTGGATGTTTGAGGATCGAATGCAAAATCAAATATTGTTATGGGGCCTTCGATGCCCGAGGAGGAATCGAACCAGGTTTCACCGCTGTCCGTGCTTTTGCCAATCCCGGCTCCTCCCACGGCGAAGAGCGTTTCGTGATTTTGGGGATCGTATCGAACGAAACGAACAAGCTTGTAGCTGCCTGCCGGATCATAGGCCGGACTCCATGTCACTCCGCCATCTGTGCTCTTCAGGACGCCCGCATTGGTTCCGGCAAAAACGATATTGTCGTTGACCGGAGATATAGCGATATCGTAAATCTGTCCGGGAGAAGAAAGCAAGGTCCAGTGTTCCCCTTCGTCCGTGCTTCGATAAACACTCCCATCACCGGCGCCGACATAAAGAATCGAGGAATTGTGAGGATGGATGATCAGACAGCGGATTGTCGCAGGGTAGTCAGGCAATTCCCCGTCGATCGATCTCCACTGGATCCCTCCGTCGGTCGTCTTGAAAAGTCCGGCATTGTTTGTGATTGCGTAAATCGTCTGGGACATGCGCGGATCCATGATCAATTTGAGGATGTCCCCCCCATCAGGTCCGATTTTTGACCAACGGTTGACTTCGGCCTGAAGGCTCATCCCCGCCACCACGAAGTAAAGGACCGCCAGGATATTGATTGCTTTACGGCTTTTCATGGCACACCGATTGGAATTTGGTTTCTGTGCTTCTTCTGAAGCCCTCTCAATTTTTCGTTTTTTCCCACTGCTTGCGTACTGAAGTAAACGTATCACACATAAAACAGCCATGTCAATGACCCAAAAATGAATTCGTCCCACAAGGAGTTAATCCGAGTTCCTTATAACATATCAAGGGGGTTCGAGACCCCTCACTCACCCCACCCTGCATATTTTCCAGGTCATATATTTCGGGGGAAGTCCAAATATCTAATCTTTTATTTAAGCTCAGAAGATGTAAGCTTGAATACTAGATAATCTTGATTCTCAACCAGCAAGGAAAAACGGTTTGTTAAAAAACGCTGTAAATCCGGCTGTTGCTCCCAGAATGCCCTATCTTCGATGATGAAGTATTCTGCCTTAAGCGAGGAATATTGTTGATTGAAACGTTCCTCTGCGTTTAAAGGCTCGGATCCTCTTAAGTTTCTAGCCCATAATTCCGTAGCATCCGGCCAGTATCTTCCGGCAAGAAAGCCGTGATATCTCAATGGGTAGCCGTATGCATGGGCAAGGAAAATTGTCTTGTCGCTGTGATTAACGATCTCTCCGATTTCCTCAGCAGCTTCAATTTTTCTGGATAAAGACACACTTGGCACGTGATAGAGCTGATTTCCACAAATCAGAGCCGCTGGTTTTTTTAGCTTAAGCCTTGCCTTATGATCCAATAGGTCCCATTGGGCGGTTGCCAAAGAAAAAAACAAACAAATAATGCACACCGGTAATAATACGAACCAAGCCAGGTAGGGCTTTCTTCTGGCTGATGAATAATATTCGGCCAAATACTCCCCTACCCGGCCCAGGGCAATAATTACTATCAGGAACAGAGCTAAATTGTAGTAATCATGGGTTGCCGTAGTATAAGTAAATATCACTCCGTAGATAAAGTATCCGATAAATAATCCCGCCAGTAAGGCTTTAGTTCTACGGTCACGAATAGTAAAGAAGCATAGAGCACCGAGAACAAAGGGAATAAAACCGACAACTAATCCGATCTGTTCTAGCCAGCCTTTCCAAAAAAAAGAAGAAAAAATCAGGTGAGGGTGAAACACATCTCTACCGGTACTCTTTAAAGAGGAGAAAGAAAGGAATGAGTAAAAATAATAGAGCAATCCGATGGATAAACTGCTGATTAGGAAAAGGATTGTATGCGGATTGAGCGCGAATTTTTTTATGCCTTTCTTTTGGATACCGAGCAAAAAAAACGCACCCATTATCGGGAAGAACACCACGAATTTAACGAGTATCGCCAAGCCAGAGACAACAGCCGCCATCACAAGATTTCGTGTGTTGGGTTCATGGAAAAGTCTTACTATCAACCACAGGCTGCAAAGTGTCATCATACACATCAATGACTCAGGCATAAACGCACGGCTGATGTTTATACCGAAAGGAAAAAACAGGTATACAGTTGTGGAAAGTAATCCCCCCCCCGGACCGAACAAATTCCTTACCAGCAAATATAAAAATATCCCTCCGGCCAACCAGAAGAAAATCGAAATCAGACGAGATATCCAGAGCATCTCTTTTCCCGCCAGAAGATAGGCCCCGAAAGTAAGGCCTTCCATAATGGGAACTTCCTTAGGAGAGTAATTTTTCCGATTAATCGTGGCTATCTTGCTTTGCCACGGTTCAATATCCTTTAACCAACTGTAATAATAGGATTGTACGATGATAGCCGAATGATACTGACGGGTGATATGGAATTCCCATGGGGGATCGGTTAAGTGAAAGAACCTCAGCCCAAAAGCAGCAAGAAATATAATTACCAGAGTGAACTTTCTCATTCTTTACTCTATCATTCGAAATTTCAACCCCCTGTTATCCTGAAAGAAACATATCACACTTAAAAAAGCAAAATCAATGACCCAAAAATGAAGACAAGCTGCCTTTTATTCCTTTATCAACCTCACCGCAAGTTTATGAAGATCTGTATTGCTTAGAGCTAACACTTTCTTTTTAACAACTCGAGAGTAGTATTCCCTTTCCGTTTTTGTTAATTTTTCCCCTTTGAGTTTTTTTAGAAATAGTTCCTTTTGTTTTTTTGAAAATATCTGAGACATGGCATATTCAAATTCAAATTCATCTTGCATATCAATGACTTCTTTTAAATCGAATTCAGCACGTTGATAATAGTTTTTGAACGTGATAGTAACTCGTTCTGCTGACATCCCATCATTGAAATTTGGCAAATCTCTTTTGTTCTTAAAATGGTATAAAAGGTCGTGGAAGAGCGTGTCATCAAAATAAGTAGATTTATGTAGTCTATCTACGAAAGAAAATTCTAGTTCTAGGAATGAGTATAGGGCTAGAGACATCATCACTAGTTTTCGGAGGAGATTGTTCTCTTTATTTGTTTTCAAATGTTTTAAAACTTTATTGTAGTTAAAGAGATCCTTTTCTAGGGTATTGGCAAGCATAACTGGGAAGCCTTCCCATAGACGATGATCTCCACTTATAACCACTTCGGCCAAAGTCAAATTCACGTCAATCGATTCCTCGATTTCAAACAGTGGATATCCCAGCTCTTTTACTTTTTTTAGTAACCTATTTTTATCCATTTTAGATCTTTTCCTTCGTTACTATTTTATAAAAATAATCAAAATTTTTTCTGTTCTTTTCATCGGAAATATCATAAGAAGACGTTTCGTAGAATCTAGACTTCAGTTTTTCGATGTCGATCTCGCCGGCTTTTTCTCTTATCAGCGATAGACAGTCATCAATATCGACCTGCGAATATCGGAATAACTTGGTGATGATTAAATCATAGTAGTTCAGGACACCTAAGTGTATGGATGAAAAGTTTTTGAAAGGAATGTAATTCCCGGCCTTTAATGGTGATTCCAATAGTTCAGTGGTGAAAATAGTTTTGCCGACATAGAGATCAAAGATATAGCCTCGATCTTTTTGCCATCCTGTTCCAGTTTTTCTTTCGTAACCAAGATCAATAATAGTATTCACTAGATACTTATATTCTTTTGGTTCAGGAATCAAAAAATCGATGTCTTTTGTAGACGCTTTGATATTAATGAGCGTCATTGCCGTTCCTCCACAGGCAATTATGCGGACTTTGCGCTTCAGAAACCTGTCCCAAGCGGACAGATTGTTCAATAATGTTGTTTTATCGACTCGGGCATCCATTTTAAATACAATAAAATGTATATATATATACAATTACTTGTATTTAAAAATACAACATTTGAATTGTTTTGTCAAGGAATAAATAATTGCGCTTTTAAGCGCTCCCCCAATAATTTAACGGATGTAACCCAGGGCCTGGAGCTGTTTTTTCAGTTTTTCGTCGATTTTGGTTTTTCCGGTCTTCCTTTTTACTGCTTTTTGATAGGTCTCCTGGATCTTCCGGATGAGCGAGCGTACAAAGCCGGCTTTCGAGTCTACGATGTTGTTCTTTTCTTGAGGATCATTTCCCAGGTCGTAAAGCTCGACAGGATCCAATTTTGGAGGAGGGGATGTAAAAAATGCCAGGTCTTCCTTGGTGTAGGATTCGTTCAGGATCAGTTTGTCTTTCCTCTGGTTTTGGCAGATCTTTTGGGGAATATGGGAGTTCAGTACATTGCTTCCCAGATCAGCCAGGAATGTCCTGTCCTTTTTTTCCTTTCCTTTTAAAAGAGGGATCAGGCTCTTACCGTCTAGAGGGATATCAGGTAGGGGAATCCTGTTTTCTTCCAGTATGGTCGGAAAGACATCCACGAGCGAGACAATGGTGTCGATCGTCCGGCCGCTGTATTTAGATTCGGGAAATTTGATGATCAGCGGAACTTTTAAGGTTTCGTCATAGAGATTGCGGCCATGGCCCCAACTTCCATGATCGTAGAATTCTTCGCCGTGGTCGCTGGTAAAGACGATTATCGTGCTGTCATAGAGATCCATATCCTTTAACTTCCGGATCAATGGACCGATGAGCTCTTCATCGGTATACCGGATCTCCGTGTCATAAAGCCCGATAACATTCCGGCGCTCATTTTCAGTAAGATTTTTATATATATTTGTATTTCCTCCCAGATGGTTGAGAAGGTCGATCTTTTCCCATCTGGCGTTTTCCTCTATAAACAGAGATTTATTTTTATAGGGACAGGCGTAGGGATCATGGGGCTGGTAAGTATGTATGAACAGGAAGAAGTTTCTATCCTTGTGCCGGTCGAGCCAGTTCGAGACGACCCCAAATTGGTGTTCCGCAGCGTTTTCGAGAAAAACGAGTCCTGAGCCTTCATTATAAGTATTGAATGCTTTTGAAAATCCGTATACCGCACTGACAAATCCCCCTCCGGTGAATGCAGCGCAGGAAAATGAATTCTGCCGAAGCATTTCTGTCAGGGTAATAAGGGAAGGATCCATGGTTTCATTGTCGAAATAAACCTGGTGGTGGACACAGTGCAGTGCAGTAAAAAGCGACACGTGAGAAGGCAGGGTCCAGGGTGAGGATGCATAAACATTGAGAAACTTTGCGCTGTCTGCGGCCAGGGCATCGATGTTCGGGCTTGTTTGTTTTTCATAACCGTAGCATCCAAGATGGTCTGCCCTCAGTGTGTCCACAGAGATGAGAATGATATTCCGGTTGTTCGTTCCCCTTGGGTAGAGCACTGGGTTGAACCAAAAAGAATAATTTCGCTCTTCGCCGGTTGTTGTGAAAGTTATCCGTGCTTTTTTAGTTTTGTAAGGAAGTTCAATCGAATGCGGGTGAAAAGCAAGTGTATTTTCTTTTTTTTCAGGAGGGGGAGGCACATATTTTCGAAAAACGGTCTTTTTGCGGCCTCGTATCTCCAGTGTTATTAAAAAAGTAACACCCTTTTTTTCGCCTTGTTCAGAAGCTCGCTTTTGTGTATTCGCATCACTTACAATCCCTGTTCCGAATTCCAGCACAGAGTTTTCCTGAAGGCTGAGCTCAAAGCTGTACTGGCTTTTTGGCGGAGAAAAGAGGATTCTGAATTCCGTTGCTCCCAGCCTAATCTTCCTCTTTATGTCAAAAGGATTTATACCTGTTTCGGATTCATGGAGGGCGTATGATTTCAATGGATAGAAGTGTTCAGGGATTTTTTCTGTTCCTGCTGCGAAGGAAAGAGGAGACTCCAATATGTCCTCGGATTTCAGGTTGTCCATGACCCTGTAAAGCGTATATTTTGAGTCAGGCGTTTGGGAACAGCTTCCAAGGAAAATCAGAAGAGGGATAACAGGAAGTATTTTTCTCCAAGAAATTAATTTCATTGCAGAGGTCATTTTATTTCATATAGGGAGGAAATACAAATAATTGAATTTTCTAGCTTAAAACAGAAAATATCTTTATACTGATTCCTACCAAAATCCCATATAAGAGAGGATTCGAGGGTTCGAGTGAAAAGAAAAGAGACAAGAGTTTATTGAGTTCTTTGAGTTCGTTGTGTTCTTTGGGTTATTTTAATTAGATTTAACTCAATAAACCCAATAAGCTCAAAGAACTGGATTCCCGTTTACACGGGAATGACGGAACACAACGAAGCCACTGCGGTGAGATCGGCTTGCCCATAGGGTAAAAAGTTGCGATAATAAAAAGAGGATTCTAGGATTCGAGTGAAAAGAAAATGGACTGGATTCCCGTTTGCACGGGAATGACGAAGAGGCGAATGCACTTATTAAGTCGTTAGAAAGAAAAGCACTTGAATCCTTGACCCCTTGATTCCTTGAACCCTTTTTTTCAACGTATCGCAAATTTTTATGAATAAAGCAGGATAAGAGAGGGAATTATGCATAATAACTGTCGTCTAAACAAACCCATAGTATTAGTTTTCGTCCTGATAACGAGCCTTTTTCTACTAGCCTCAAACCTGCCGTCACAAACGGCTTCCCCTGATCTTCTGAAATATTTTAAATGGCGCGAGATCGGACCGGCCAACCCTGGAGGAAGGATTACTGATATTGAAGGAGTGGGGAGCAACCCGGTCATCATATATGCAGGCGCAGCGACCGGAGGAGTCTGGAAAACAACCAATGCAGGCATAACCTGGGAACCGATCTTTGACGACCAGCCGAATGCTTCCATCGGTGATATTGCCGTTTCTCTCTCAAACCCGGACATCCTGTATGTGGGGACAGGTGAAGCGAACAACCGCAACAGCTCCCCCTGGGGAAGCGGTGTATTCAAATCCACAGATGCCGGAAAAACCTGGGAATTTGCAGGCTTAAAAGAGACAAATCATATCGGCAGAGTTCTTATCGACCCGAAAGATCCCGATATCGTCTATGCAGCTGCTCTGGGACACCTCTGGGGTGTAAATGAGGAGCGAGGTTTATTTAAAACCACAGACGGAGGTAAAACCTGGGAAAAAGCCCTCTATCTCGATGAAAGGACAGGTGTAACGGATATTGTCATGGATCCGGAGAACAGCAACATCCTTTATGCGGCTGCTCATGAAAGACTGAGAGACCATTTTGATGCAGGTGATCCTGTTAACCAATGGGGTCCTAAAGCCGGCATCTATGTCACAATGGATGGGGGAAAAACCTGGACAAAGGCCTCCAAGGGACTTCCGAAAGAGGAAATGGGACGGATCGGTCTGAGTACTGCAAGAAGCAAGCCGGGAACAGTCTATGCGCTTGTCAGCACCAAGAAAACACCTGCCATGGGGTTTAGAGGTCAAAAGAAAAATGCAAAGCTCGACCTCAGCAAGGGCGGTATTTTTAAATCAACAGATTACGGGAAGACCTGGACACACATGAACAATTTCAATAACAGACCCTCCTACTACAGCCAGATCCGGGTGGACCCCAACAATGAAAATGTCATCTGGACATGCGGCTCTCCACTGGCCTATTCCGAGGACAACGGAAAAACCCTTAAGATCGGCATGGTGATTCAGGGCAGGACACATATTGACTACCATGCTCTCTGGATCGACCCCGGCAACTCCGACCATGTGATCGTGGGCGGCGACGGCGGGATCAATATCACCTATGACCGGGGAAAAAAATGGGATGTGATCACACAGACCGGCCTGGCTCAATTTTACGCCATCACGGCTGACATGAGGAAACCCTATTATGTTTACGGCGGCCTCCAAGACAACGGAAACTGGGGTGGTCCCAGCCGTTCGCGGCGGGGTTCGGGAATTGTAAATAACGACTGGTTTCCGCTCAGCAATGCTGACGGCTTTTTCAACCAGGTCGATCAATCGGATTTTAACACTGTCTATTTTGAAACACAGTTCGGCGGGATCAGGCGTTTCGACCTGCGCACAGGCCAGGGGAAATCCATTCGCCCTCAAAGGCCAAAGCCCAAGCCGGGTATAAAGAGGAAAAGATACCGATTCGACTGGAACTCGCCCATGCTCATCTCTTCCCATAATCCACAAACACTCTATTTTGGGGGGAACATGCTGTTTAAAACCGTGGACCGCGGTGATAACTGGAAGGCAATAAGCCCGGATCTTACTGCCGCGCCGGATTCCAAATACAGCGCGATTGTTTCCATCGATGAATCGCCGATCGATCCGGGACTCATCTGGGTGGGGACTAACGACGGCAATGTCCAGATGACAAAAGATAACGGCGCAAACTGGACGCTCTTGAATGACAATATCTCTGACGCACCAAAGAACTACTGGGTTAAGCGGATAGAAGCATCCAATCATGCTGCAGGAAGAGCCTATGTTGTTTTTGACGGACACCGCAATGACGACCGGAACCCTTACATTTTTGTCACGGACGATTACGGTAAATCCTGGAAAAACATCTCGAAAAACCTGCCCGAAGGCTCAATTTATGTTATCCGGGAGGACTACAAAAACCCGGATCTTCTGTTTGCCGGCAGCGAGTTTGCCGTCTATGTTTCACTTGACCGCGGGGAAACATGGGCCCGTTTTATGAACGGACTGCCGACCGTACCGGTCCATGACCTATACATACATCCTCGTGATTTTGACCTTATCGCGGGAACTCACGGACGAGGCGCATGGATCGTGGATAACATCACTCCGCTGCAGCAGTTGACCTCAAAAGAAAAAGATAAAGACGTCCATCTGTTCGATATCAGGCCGGAAGTCCAGTGGGCAAGAATCTATGAATGGACATGGGTAACAGACAAACGGTTCTTCAAGCCGAATCCTCCCACAGGATCAAATATTTTCTACTACTTAAAAAACGATATCACGGAGAAGGTTCAAATCGAGATTCTGGACATAACAGGCACGGTCGTCAGAAATCTTGAGGGCTCAAAGGAGGCCGGCCTGCACAAAGTATTCTGGAATTTCAGGAAAAACCTGCCAAAAAGCATGCAGAAAACATCCAAACAGAGCAGCTCGATGAGATACAGGCGGCTCGCTCCCATGGTCGGCCCGGGAGTATACCTGGTCCGTTTAACAGCAGGTGAAAAGGTCTTGTCCACTACGCTGGTTGTTGAGAAGGATGATCCCGGATATCTGGGCAGATAAACTATTTTTTGATCACGATCTCTTTTTGCCTTTCTTTCCGGCGCATGTCCTTTTCGACAAATATTTTTTTTCGCGTGGCCGGGTCCATCTCCGTATAATACATCACTGACGAGTAAGTACCAGGCGTGGGAGTAAAGACCTGCGCTTGCTCAGGGTTTATCTTCAATTCTTGTGTCATAAAGCGTTTAAGCCTATGCATATCACGCTCCTCACAGCCCGGATGCGCAGCAATAATATAGTATGTTAGAAACTGTTTTTTACCTTGTTCCCTGTTAAGTCTGTCAAAGAGCTTTTTAAAGTCGATCAGTGACTGCTTGCCGGGCTTGCCCATCAACTCCAGCACATGCGGCTCAATATGCTCAGGCGCTATTTTCATCTGACCGGAGATGTGGCGCTTGATCAGCTCTTTTAAGTAGGAATATCCATATTTTTTATCAGCATCTATCAGATCATAACGAACTCCTGATGCTACAAACGCTTTACGAACGCCGGGAACCGAGCGGACTTTGCGCAGTAGTTCGATATTACGACTGTGATCTACATTCATCATCTCACACAGCCCTGATGAGCCTACACAGCGAATGTGATCACAAGCGCCCTTTTTCAGCTTCTTGTCACACTCATAGCCGTACATGTTGGCTGTTGGTCCTCCGACGTCAGAAATAATGCCTTTAAAATCTTTGTATCCGGTAAATTTTTTGGCTTCATCAATAATCGACTTTTCACTCCGCATACGGATACTACGTCCTTGATGCACACCGATAGCACAAAAATTGCATTCTCCCCAGCATCCCTGATGGGTCATAATAGAAAATTTGATAGTTTCAAGACATTTTACTTCGCCGTCTTTCCGGTGATAAGGGTGAAGTTCTCGAGTAAACGGCAGAGCCGATACAACATCCATCTCTTTTTCATCAAGATAACCGGAAGGCGGGTTTTGGATCAGATAGCGTGTATCAACTTTTTGACACAGCCCTTTAGCCGAGATGGGGTCGTTATTATCGTAAAAAGCATTAAACAGATCTATGTACTTCTCTTTGTCTTTGAGAGCTTTTTCATGCGACGGCAGTTGGATATATTTCTCTTCCGGCTCTTTGGAGATATAACAAATCCCGCGTATATCTCTGTACTCTTTTCCCTCTTTAAGCGCATGGGCGAGTCGAGTAACAGTATTTTCACCCATGCCGTAGATAAGAATATCTGCTTTTGCATCAAAGAGGACCGGTTTACGCAGTTTATTGCTCCAGTAGTCATAGTGCGTGACCCTGCGAAGACTGGCTTCGATGCCGCCAAGTACTATGGGAACCGTGTTTTTGAAAAAGCGTCGTATCAAATTTGAATAGACGAGCGCCGCCCTATCAGGCCGCTTATTGTTTTTTCCACCGGGTGTATAATCGTCTGAATTGCGTAACTTCCTGGTTGCCGTATAATTGGAGACCATCGAGTCGACACTTCCTCCGCTGACTCCCCAGAAGAGTTTTGGTTCGCCTAAACGGGTGATATCGACATCTGATCCAATATCGGGCTGACCTATCATGCCGACTTTATAACCTTGTTTTTCTAATATACGCCCGATAACAGCCACGCCGATAAATGGCGAGTCGATGTAAGCATCTCCGCTGATCAAAATAACGTCGCACTGTTTCCAGCCCAGTGCATCCATCTCTTCACGTGTTGCGGGTAAAAATCGAGCGCTCATTAGAAGTCTATTGAAGTCTATTGAAGTCTATTGGAGTCGTCGAAGTCAAGAAGAGTTTGTTGACGTCTATTGAAGTCTATCGGAGTCGTCGAAGTCAAGAAGAGTTTGTTGACGTCTATCGAGGTCTATCGGAGTCGTCGAAGTCAAGAAGAGTTTGTTGACGTCTATCGAGGTCTATAGGAGTCGTCGAAGTCAAGAAGAGTTTGTTGACGTCTATCGAGGTCTATCGGAGTCGTCGAAGTCAAAGAGAGCCCAAGGCCCAAAGTAATTTAATTGACGTCATCCTCGCGTATGC
>DAOVDI010000033.1 GCA_030669585.1 Acidobacteriota bacterium | reverse complement strand
GCCATGTTTTGCCATTATAGCGGTAATATCAAAAAGATGAAAGTTAAATATCCCGTTTGTCTCGTTTCTCTCGTTAGTTTCGTTACCTCGTCATTCCCGTGCAAGCTTGTCCCCGACTCCGATCGGGGACGGGAATCCAGTCTAAGGGATAATAGTCCATAGAAGTCCATAGAAGTCGTAGAAGTCAAGAAGAGTTTGTTGAGTTTGTTGAGCTAAATTTTATTAAAATAACCCAAAGAACACAACGAACTCAACAAACCCAAAGAACCTAAAAAAAATATTTGAATCGGCAGTCTTTTTCTTTACTATTTTCCCCATATAAGGTAAAATTAATTGTGCGAAAAACTTCCCTTTATTTTAATGATATCTTCATCTCTGCAGCCCTATTTTTATCTAAAATGAAGTAACAAAATGAGTAATAAAAAATACACCGCTGAAAGTATAAAAGTCCTAAAAGGTTTGGAAGCCGTCAGGAAACGCCCGGCTATGTATATTGGCAGCACGAGCCAGGAGGGCCTGCATCATCTGGTCTATGAAGTTGTTGACAACAGTATAGATGAAGCACTGGCCGGATATTGTTCCAGAATCGAGGTAACCATTCATGTGGACTCAAGCGTAACTGTCATCGACAACGGCCGCGGCATTCCAGTGGGGATGCACAAAAAAGAGAAGAAGCCGGCTGCTGAAATTGTTATGACCACACTGCATGCGGGCGGAAAATTCGACCAGAAGTCTTACCAGGTATCTGGTGGACTTCATGGTGTTGGTGTTTCTGTTGTTAACGCTCTTGCTGAAAATCTGGAACTGGAAGTAAAAAGAGACGGAGGTGTTTATACCCAGGCCTATAAGCGGGGAATTCCCACTTCCAAGCTGACTAAAATTGGAAAGACAAAAAATACCGGCACCAAAATCACATTCAAGCCTGATGTAGAAGTCTTCAAAACCACGGATTTCAACTTCGATATTCTGAGTCAGAGACTGAGAGAAATGTCCTTCCTGAACAAAGGTCTTAAGATCACCATTGCGGATGAAAGAACGGGAAAAGAACATGAGTTTCAGTACAAGGGTGGGATCAGGGAATTTGTTCAATATCTGAACCAGAATAAAACGCCGATCAATCCCAAACCGATCTGCTTTGAAAGTGACCGTGACGATGTGATCGTTGAGATGGCGCTCCAATACAATACAAGTTATACGGAAACCATTTTTACTTTTGTGAACAATATAAATACCACGGAGGGAGGAACACACCTGATTGGTTTTAAGGCGGCGCTGACACGCTCTATTAATCATTATGCCAATTCCAATAAACTCAACAAAGACCTCAAACAGAACCTGTCCGGAGATGACACCCGTGAAGGGCTGTGTGCTGTGCTGAGCCTGAAGATTAAAAACCCCCAGTTTGAAGGACAAACCAAAACAAAACTGGGTAACAGCGAGATCAAGGGGATTGTTGAATCCATTGTAAATGAACAACTATCCATTTTTTTTGAAGAAAATCCTTCACTGTCTAAAAAGATCGTGATGAAAGTGGTGGATGCGGCCAGAGCCAGATCGGCTGCCCGAAAGGCACGCGAATTGGCGCGGCGCAAGGGTGTTCTTGAATCCACTTCGCTCCCTGGAAAACTCGCAGACTGTCAGGAGCGGGATCCATCACAGAGCGAGATATTCCTTGTTGAGGGGGATTCTGCAGGCGGATCTGCAAAACAAGCGAGGGATCGCCGGTTCCAGGCGATATTGCCCCTGAAAGGAAAGATCCTGAATGTTGAGAAAGCCCGGTTCGACAGAGTTCTGAAGAGCGAAGAGATCGGTATTATCATTTCTGCGCTGGGCACTGGAGTCGAAGGGGCGGATTTTAGCCTGGAAAAATTGAGATACCATAAAGTTATAGTTATGACGGATGCGGATGTGGATGGGTCGCATATCCGGACGCTTCTAATGACATTTTTCTACCGGCAGATGCCCCTACTTATAGAAAAGGGACATCTTTTCATCGCGCAGCCTCCGCTGTACAAGATTTCCAGAGGAAAGTCTTTCCAATATCTGCGTGATGAGCACTCTTTTGAAGAATACATAATTAAAAGGATATCCGAGGAATTCCGGCTCAAGGTCAAAGGCCAAAAAGAAGAGATCAAGGGAGACAAGTTCAGAAGATATCTCAAGAAGATCATTGCCAGGAAAAGCTTTATTCAAATCCTGGAGCGCCGGGATTATCCATTTTTCCTGATTAAGATCCTGCTGGAGAACGGTGTCGAAAATCGTGAATTTCTCACAAGCCGGAAGCAGATGGAAAAGATACAAAAAGAATTGGAAGCCATGGAGATCGTTTCTGTTTTGAGCAAAAACGAGGAACATGGGACTTTCGAACTGGCGGTCGATTTCCATATCAACGGAATGAGCATTACTACAAAAGTGGATATCGGCCTGATCCGGTCTGTGGAGTATCGTAACCTGGTCAAGATCGAAAGGGATCTGAAAACGATCAAACCGCCTTTTAAGATCGTCAATTCCACTGAGACTGTTACTATTGAAAATGAATCAAAACTGCTGGATCATCTCTATAAATACGGAAAGAAAGGAGTAACGATCCAGAGGTACAAAGGTCTGGGAGAGATGACTCCAAAACAACTATGGGACACGACCATGAATCCCGAGATCCGGTATATGTTCAAGGTTTCCATTCAGGATGCAGTGGAAGCGGATAAGATCTTCACCATTCTTATGGGAGAAGAGGTTGAGCCCCGGAAGAAGTTTATTCAGGAAAATGCATTGGAAGCGCAGAACCTGGATATTTAATACCGTAAGTGAACAGTAGAAAAGTATAGCAGAGAAATGACTAAGGAATCACAAATGACAGATAAGTTGACAGAAATTAGCCTGGAAAAAGAAATGAGGCGGTCTTATCTGGATTACGCTATGAGCGTGATAGTGGGCCGAGCCATTCCGGATGTCAAGGATGGGCTCAAGCCTGTCCACCGCCGTACGCTTTATGCCATGCATGATGTCGGCAATTCATGGAATAAACCTTATAAAAAATCTGCCCGTATTGTTGGTGATGTGATCGGAAAATATCATCCCCATGGAGATACCGCAGCCTATGATGCTCTCGTGCGTATGGCTCAGGACTTCAGCCTTCGTTATCCCTTGGTTGACGGCCAGGGAAACTTCGGGTCCATAGACGGCGATCCTCCGGCAGCCATGCGGTATACCGAAGTTCGGATGAAAAAGATCACTCATGAACTTTTGGCCGATCTCGAGAAAGACACTGTCCGTTTTGTTCCCAATTATGATGAAAGCCTGGAAATGCCTGAGGTTTTACCCGCCAGGTTTCCCAATTTGCTTGTTAATGGCAGCTCTGGGATTGCCGTGGGCATGGCAACCAATATTCCCCCCCACAATCTGAGCGAGGTTATAGACGGTGTTATCCATCTCATCCACAATCCGGATGCCAAGCTGGATAAGCTGATGGAATTTGTGCCTGGTCCTGACTTTCCCACAGGTGGTTTCTTATTTGGCCTTGACGGTATCCGAAGTGCATATGAGACGGGAAGAGGTTCCATCAAAATAAGAGCCCGGGCTTTGATCGAGCGTGGGAGAAAGAACGATAGGGACTGTGTAGTTATTACGGAGATTCCTTATCAGGTTAATAAAGGAAGGCTCCTGGAAAATACTGCAGCGCTTGTCAACAGTAAAAAGATCGAAGGGGTGGCAGATATTCGTGACGAGTCGGACAGAGACGGAATGCGCATTGTTTTTGAGATTAAAAGAGGTGAACTTCCTGAGATCATCCTGAACAGTCTGTATAAACACACTTCTCTTCAGATTTCTTATGGGATCATTCTTCTGGCGATCGTCGAGAAACAGCCCAAGCTAATGGGCCTCCGGGATATGATGCGGTATTTTATATCCCACAGGCAGGATGTAGTTCGGAGACGGACACGTTTTGAACTGAAAAAGGCTGAGCTTCGTGCCCATATCCTGGAAGGCCTGACTATTGCGCTTGATAACCTGGATGCCATCATCAAATTGATCCGGGGATCACGGACGGTCGATCAGGCCCGCAACGGATTGATCACAAAATTCCATCTGACAAAAATCCAGGCTCAGGCTATACTGGATCTCCAACTCCAGAAATTGACAGGGATGGAGCGGGAAAAAATACAAAAAGAATACAAAGAATTAAAAAAGCTCATCGCTAGACTCAGAAAGATTCTAAGCAGCGAAAAACTCATACTCAAGATCATTGTTGAAGAGCTTGAACAGGTCAAGGAAAAGTATCAGGACGAACGCAGGACTGAGATCATGAGCGAGGATATAAAGGAGATCAATCCAGAAGACCTGATTAAAGAAGAGGAAGTGGTCGTCACTTACACGTCATCAGGTTATGTCAAACGCACTTCTCTGAGCAATTACCGCTTCCAGAGCCGGGGAGGAAAAGGAAGAAAAGGTATTTTGATGAAGGCCGAAGATATTGTGCGGGATGTATATGTCGTATCCACACACAGCTATCTTCTTGTTCTGTCCAACAAGGGAATGCTCCACTGGCTTAAAGCCCTGGAGGTTCCTGATGTTGGCGTGTCCGGCAGAGGAAAATCCATCAACAACCTGATCCAATTTGATCAAGGGGAGAGGGCGATTTCCATTGTGGCGGTCAAGGAATTTTCTGAAAACCGCTATCTGCTGATGTTGAGTTCAGACGGGCATATCAAGAAGTCGAAACTTAGTGATTTCCGCAATATTCGGCGCAATGGTCTTCTGGCCATGGCCATACATCCTAAGGCTGAACTTATAATGGTAAAGATCACAGACGGAAAAGCAGATGTCATGATCGGCACAGAGATGGGTAAGGCTATCAAATTTCATGAAAGCCAGATTCGGCCCATGGGCCGGCAGGCTGCCGGTGTAAGGGGCATTCGATTGAATCCCAAGGATAAAATAATCGGCATGATTGTAATCGGTGAAAAGGAAGAATTTGCTTTTACAGTCAGTGAGAACGGATATGGGAAAAAGACCGATGTCAAACTTTACCCCACGCACAGAAGGGGAGGCTTGGGTGTTGCAAATCTTAAAGTCAATAAGAGACTGGGAAAGGCGATTGGGATGACCGGAATATCCGATGAGGAAATACTTTTTATCACGCAGAGCGGCAAGGTTATACGGATCCAGTCCACCGCCGTCAGGCCGATCGGCCGGGCTACTCAGGGAGTCAAGATCATCAATATTGGCGAAAAAGACAAGGTCTGCTCTTTGGCAAAGGTGACTGAAAACTGAAAAGCCCGGAATGGATTAGCTTGACATTATCATCTCGACTTACATAAAATTGAGCCACTTATTATTAAGGAGGCTTATATGATCAAGACGCTAAGTCAACTTTTCTTGAATACTATCAAATCCTATCCAAAACCTGACTTTATGCTGTATAAAAAGGAAGGGAAGTATATACCTATCTCGACCGGGGAATGGGGGGATCGAGTCAAATACCTTGCACTGGGATTAAAGGATCTGGGCTTTCAGCCCGGAGACAAGATGATACTTCTTTCTGAGAACAGCCCGGAATGGGTAACATCGGATTTTGCATCTCTCTGCCTTGGGGGCATTACGGTTCCCATATACAACTCTCTGGTGCCTGAGCAGATGAAATATATCGTAGACAATTCGGATGCGAAATTTCTTGTTTGCTCCAGTCCGGAGCTTTGGGAAAAGATCGAAGTTATCCGGAACGAGCTGGTGAAAGTTGATCATTTTATCACATTTCAGGAGACAGCCCCTGAGGGAACGCTGACTCTGAAGGAAGTTTTTGAAAAGGGAAAAGCTCTCGATCAAAAGGACCGCGGGCTTTTTGAAAAAACGGCGCTTGCCGTCAAACCGGATGATGTAGCCTCGATCATTTATACATCCGGGACGACCGGGCTGCCCAAAGGCGTGCTTCTGACACATGATAATTTCATGTCCAACATCACGGAAGTCTTAAACATTGTTGATATCACAGAGAAAGACACAGTCCTGTCCTTTTTACCACTGCCCCATGTCCTGGAAAGAATGGTGACGTTTGCTTATATCCACCAGGGATGTTCCATCGCATATGCGGAGAGCCTGGAGACTCTGGGCGAAAATTTGTTGGAAGTCCGGCCCCATATTATGGTCAATGTTCCCCGAGTGCTGGAAAAGATCTATGCCAAGGTCATAGACAATGTGCTTGCCAGTTCTTCCCTGAAACGGAAGATCTTCTTTTGGGCTGTTAAAGTAGGCAAGGAGTATGGCAAAAAGATGTTGAATAAAGAGCCTATTTCCGGGGCACTCAAGTTTAAAAGAAAAGTGGCTTATAAACTTGTCTTTTCAAAGATCGTTGCGAAGACTGGTGGGCGGGTTCGGTTTTTTGTCTCGGGCGGAGCAGCCCTGGCAAGGGATATTGCAGAGTTCTTTTATGCCATGGGAATCGTGGTTCTGGAAGGATATGGTCTGACAGAAACTTCCCCGGTCATTTCTGTCAATACATTTGACAACCTGAAATTTGGTACAGTGGGAAAGGTTATTCCCGGTGTTGAGGTGAAGATCGCGGAAGATGGTGAGATTTTGGCAAAAGGCCCGAACATCATGAAGGGTTACTATAAAATGGATGCGGCGACCGCTGAAGTGATGGATGGCGACTGGTTTTTTACAGGAGATATCGGCCATCTGGATGATGACGGATTTCTGGTCATTACAGACAGGAAAAAAGACATTATTGTGACTGCGGGAGGAAAAAATGTTGCTCCTCAGCAGATCGAAAATTTGGTGAAAACCAATCCTTATATTTCCAATATTGTTGTTATCGGAGATCAGCGGAGATTTATCTCGGCCCTTGTGATCCCTGAATATGAAAAACTGGAAGAGTATGCAGCATTTAACAAGATCGCCTTTGAATCACATGCAGACCTTGCGGCAAATGAGCAGATAATCAGTTTTATTGAATCAGAAATCGACCGGATGACATCCAGTCTTGCCTCTTATGAAAAAGTAAAGAAGATCGTCCTTCTGGACAGGGAATTTGAGATCGATAAGGGAGAGATCACTCCTTCCATGAAAGTGAAGAGAAATATTGTTGAGGATAAATACAATAAGGAGATCAATAAGCTTTACGCTGATTGATCCGCTTCATCTTCTTCTTCAAAATAGAGAATGCGGCCGCAGTTTTCGCAGAGAATAATCTTGCTTTTAGCCTTGATCTCATTCAGCATCTGAGGTCGTATGCGCATATAGCACATCGCGCAGAATTCATCAGTAACAGGAGACAGAGCGATTCCTTCCAATTTATTTGCCAATTTGGAGTAAATATTTATCGAATCCGATGGGATTCCGGGCAGCAGCTCTTTTCTCTGTTGAAGGAGTTTCGCCACTTCCTGTTCCTGGGTATCTTTTGACCTGTTGATATCATCTTTTTTTTTCGACAGCATATCTTTGGTTTTAGCTGCTTTCTGACAGGCTTCCTGGATTATTTCTTCAAGTTTGTCCGCCGCCATCATTGCATTGATGATGTCCTCTTCTCTTGAATCGATCATTACCTGCCCATCATTGATTTCTTTGAGTAAAGACCGGTACTCTATATTCGTTCTGACCGTATTGAGCTGGCTTTTGTATTTGGCCAGTTTGTCTTTCAGGTCCTGGACATCTGATTCAAAATCACGGCGTTTTTGCTGGTTTTGCTCCAGTTTATTTTTTGCTTTTTCGACGATCTGCTCGCTTTCTTTGATTTCAGCGTCGATTGAAGAGATCTGGGAGGGGATGCTATCGAGGAAAAGGGAGACTTCATGGATATGGTTGTCCAGTTTTTGCAGTTGAATCATATAATTAAATACAGTTTCCACATTGTTTCCTCGGCAATGAAATGGGCCTACCAGGATTCGAACCTGGGACCAACCGGTTATGAGCCGGTGGCTCTACCGCTGAGCTATAGGCCCTACCACATCCTTATAGCAAATATCAATCCTCTAGTCAATCAAAGCGCCAGAATTCGACTCATAGAAGGTTAATCTACTGCCGCAAAAGACTTTAACTTTCGGCTTCGGCTGGGGTGTTTGAGTTTTCTCAAGGCTTTGGCCTCGATCTGCCGGATCCGCTCTCGAGTAACTTTAAACTGTTGACCCACCTCTTCCAGGGTATGTTCATTCCCATCTCCCAACCCGAATCTCATCTTGAGGACCTTTGCCTCTCTATCAGTCAATGTTCTCAGGGCGTCTCCGATCTGTTCTCTCAGATTAATATGGATAACGGTGTCCGGAGGAGAGGGGAGGACCTTGTCTTCGATAAAGTCGCTCAGATGGCTGTCCTCTTCCTCGCCGATCGGAGTCTCCAGTGAAATGGGTTCCTGCGCGATCTTAATGATCTTTCTGACCTTGTGGATAGGAATATCCATTTTTTTTGCAATTTCCTCACTCGAGGGCTCTCTGCCCATTTCTTGAACAAGGCTCCTTGAGACTCTAATGAGCTTGTTGATCGTTTCGATCATGTGGACTGGAATACGGATAGTTCTTGCCTGGTCTGCTATGGCACGAGTAATGGCCTGCCTGATCCACCATGTTGCATAGGTCGAAAATTTGTATCCTCTTCTGTATTCGAATTTGTCCACAGCCTTCATCAGCCCCATATTTCCTTCCTGTATGAGGTCCAGAAACTGCAGACCGCGGTTGCTGTATTTTTTTGCAATAGAAACAACCAATCTGAGATTTGCAGCTACCAGGTCTTTTTTTGCCTGGTTGCTTATACGACGTCCTGTTGTGATGGCACGTATGGTTTTTCTTAAAGCTTGAGAGTCAAGGCCGATTTCCTTTTGAAGTGTTCTGAGATTTTTATTAACTTCTCTGATCTTTTTTTTCAGATCAGCCTCTTTCCGTTTGGCTTTACGCGAGATTGCCTGCTTCAAGGAAGCGTTCAATTCCTCTTTTAATTCCTCCAGATCATTGACAACGATCAATTTATCGCGCAGAATCTCTATGACATTCTCGCGATTACTAGGACGGATACCGAGATTTCGGATGGCCCGGCTCATCTGAACGATGATACGACCCCGCGTCAGCTTGAACTTTTTTGTCTTCGGGATTTTATCAAGCTTGTTACTCATAGCCCTGATCTTTCGGATTTTAACAAGGATCTGCTCAGATATATCCTCCAGTTTTCCATCGGCGATGTCATCATCGCTCAATTCGAACATTTCCTGGATGATATCCGGATCTTCGTGGATCTTGTCTTCGATCTCAAGAATAGTGTAAAGGACAAGCCGGGTTTTGGAGAGGGCTTTGATGATTGATATTTCACCCCTTTCGATCTCCTTTGCTATGGTGACCTCGCCTTCCCGAGTGAGAAGTGAGATGTTTCCCATTTCTCTGAGATAGAGCTTAACGGGATCTGTTGTGCGTTCCAGTCCCTCAATAGAAACCAGGTCACTTTTACGCCTTTTCGGAGTGGATGATCGTCGTCTTTCACGGATTTTAATGCCGTAATCCTCTAAGGAGCTGAGAAAAGCGTCAAATTTTGCGGAAGAATAACCCCTCTTCTGGAAAGTTTTGTCGATTTCATCATAGAGCAAATAACCCTGTTTTCGACCTTTAGATATGAATTTGTGAATATCATCCTTGTGAACTTTATTATCAGATGGCAATGTTAACTCCTAATGTTCGAACATGTCTTATATTAAAACTTAATTATCCGGGTTTTGGTTTGTATAATCCTCTGTTAAATCTTGTTTTTGTTTCAACAACGTAGATATTTTTGTCTCATCCTTATTTTTTTCGGCCTCAGTAGTCTGAGGAGTGAGTATTTTCCTGCGCCTCGTTATATAAAAATCTTTAATCGCTTCAAGGTTGTCTTCAGCTTCTTCCAGAGTAGGCGCCTTTCCCTTTTCAATAAGAGCCTCTGAAAGTAATGTCATCAGGGAAGGGTCGATATTTTCTTTTAAAGTATTAAAATCCGGAGACCGGCCGCGCTTGAAAAATTCCGCGAGAAAAGAAAATATTGGCTCGCTTTTAAGTCCTTCGAAATATTTTAAATCCAGATCTTTAAAAATTTGACTTGTTATGCTGCTGTTTTCAAAGAAGATTTGAAGCAGCCTTTTTTCTGCATATAGAAGAGATTCTTTTTTTCCGGTTTTTAAATTGACTGTTTTTTGCTTGATCGTTGTCCTGAGAAGTTCTTCGTCGATTACCAGATGTTTTGCGGCTTCCTTTATTGTTTCGCTGTAGACAATAGGGTCTTGTAGATTGGCCAGAATTTTTGTCAATAATTCTTTTACTGCCCTGGCCTTATCTTCAGGTGTTTTTGCTTCTTTGGCTTTAGTAAAATTATGAAGGAGAAAATTTAAACCGGGTATGCTGTTTTTCAAAAGATCCTTGAATTTGTCTTTACCGAATTTCTGAATATAGCTGTCCGGGTCCATTCCCTCAGACAGCAGGGCAACTCTGGCATTGACTTCCCGCTTCTTGCAAATGAAAACAGCCCGTGCAGCTGCTTTTTTGCCGGCCTCATCCCCGTCATAACAAATTATGACCTTGGAAGAAAATCGGGACAAGACCGCGATCTGATTCTCAGTTACACTTGTCCCTAATGAAGCGACACAATGGCGGAAATCCGTCTGGTAGAGCGTAGAAAAATCCGTATATCCCTCGACGAGAATAGAGTCCTTTTCATTTCGAATGGTCTCCTTGCTGATATTGAGGCCATAGAGGATTTTACCTTTTGTATAAATGGGCGTATCTGGAGAGTTCAGGTATTTGATGTCATCATCGAAAAGAGTTCTGCCTCCAAAGGCAACCGCTTTTCCGGAAAGCGTAAAGATTGGAAAAATAATCCGCCCCCGGAAACGGTCGTAGTGTCCCTCTTTATTCTGCCGTTTAAGGATCAGTCCGGCCTTTTCGAGAAGATCCTGGGATATGTTTTTTCCCTTGAAAAAACTCAGAAGGGAATCCCAGTTGTTCATCGCATATCCTATTTTAAGGTCCTGAATAACATTTTCTGTTATATTTCTCTGTTTCAGATACTCCAGGGCCTTTTCTCCTTCTTTTGTGTTAAAGAGGTTTTTTCTGAAGAAGGCCAGAGCTGTTTCAGTAATGTTATAAAGCTTTTCTTCCAGCTTGAGATGTTGGGGAGACCGTTTTTTTATCTCTGGAATAGGAATGTTGTATTTTTCAGCAAGATATTTGACAGCCTCGGGAAAACTCAGATCCTCTTTTTCCATCACAAAAGTGAACAGATCTCCTCCGGCGCCGCATCCAAAACAGTGGTACAGTTGTTTGTCTGAATCGACCGTGAAAGAAGGAGTCTTCTCAGAATGGAACGGGCAGAGTCCGACATGCTTGCTTCCTCGCTGTTTTAATGTTGTGTACTGAGCGGCAATATCGATGATATTTGCCACTTGTCGGACCTGTTCGGCTAAATCCATGGTTTTTCTTGGCTGAGAACAAAAATTAACTTCAATAATATAGGTTTGAAATCCCCAATTGTCAAGCCTGATTCATTCTTCTAAGTTATTCATAATAAAGTTCCGGGCGTCAGAGATGATTGATCAGGCTGGCTAAAAACCCGGCCCCAAAACCGTTGTCGATGTTTACGACCCCGATCCCTCCGGCGCAGGAATTAAGCATGGTCAGGAGTGCAGCCAGGCCGTTAAAGCTGGCGCCGTATCCAACACTTGTGGGAACCGCGATCACAGGAACATCAGTGATACCGGCAATGACGCTGGGAAGGGCTCCCTCCATCCCGGCTACTGTGATGATAACCCTTGCCTCCCGGATTTTTTGGTATTCTCCGAGCAGCCGGTGAATGCCTGCAACGCCTACATCAAAAAGTTTTTCCGCCTCATTACCCAGGATATTACAGGTGATATATGCCTCTTCTGCAACCGGGATGTCCGAAGTTCCCGCTGTAATGATCATGATCTTGCCCTTTCCTTCCGGAGGAGACTGTTGTTTAAAGTGGATTACCCGGGCTTGGGGATTGTAGCAAATTTTAGGAAAATCGTTTTTCAGCTTCTTATATACCTTCTGTTCTACACGGGTTATGAGAAGGCTGCTTCCTTTTTTAAGGATCTCACGGGCGATTTTGATGGTGTGGTTTTCCGTCTTTCCCTGGCCGTAAATGATCTCCGGAAATCCACGGCGCAGTTCCCGGTGATGGTCGATCTTGGCAAATTGAAGATCCTGATAAGGAAGATCTTTCAGTTTGTGATAGGCTTTTTCAGGAGTAAGTGACCCAGCCTGGACTTGGTTCAACACGTCTTTCAGCATGTTTTTCATAAATTCATTCTATCAGAATTACGGCCAAAGAAAAACAGTCTATCGAAGTCTATCGAAGTCTGTCGAAGTCTATTGAGGTCTATAGAAGTCTGTCGAAGTCCATTGAAGTCTATCGAAGTCGAAGAAGGCCAAAGACCAAGGGCCAAAGAATAAGAGAAAGGATTCGAGGATTCAAGGGTTCGAGTGAAAGAATAAAAGGCCCAAAGCCTAAAGCAGCTTAGCCCAAAGTCATTTAATTTACGTCATTCCCGTGGAAACGGGAATCCAGTTCTTTGAATTCATTGAGTTTATTGAGTTAAATTTTATTGAAATAACTCAAAGAACACAACGAACCCAAAGAACCCAATAAACTCTCTATAAAAAAATAGCTTTGGGCTAAGCTGCTTTGGGCCTCTTTTGCATTGGCCATTGGCCTCTTATTCTTTCACTTGAATCCTCGAACCCTATAGATTAATGTTGCTCTGTACTATATACTGAAAAAAATATTCATCATGATTCATAAAGCAACTTTAAAAGAGGAAATCCGGATATCAGGAGTGGGTGTTCATTCCGGAGAACCGGTTAAACTCTGGTTAAAGCCATCCGAGGCTGGGAGGATCGTATTTCGCAGGATCGATCTGGACGATCGGGAATTCGAACTGGATCCTGCATTTATTGAAGCCAAATACTGCACAACTCTGGTAACCGGATCCGGGAAGATACATACCATCGAGCATCTAATGGCCGTGCTCTTTATGGCCGGTGTAGATAGCCTTGTGATTGAAGTTAAAGGCAGTGAGATTCCGATATTGGACGGAAGCGCAAGAATTTTCGCAGAAGCAGTTGCAGGGACAGGACTGGTAAATCTTCCAGAGCAAAAACAAATATTTAAGATCATAAAAGGATTTTGCCTTCAAGAAAAAGATGCGGTGATCGAGGTGTTTCCTGACACCTGTTTCCGTATGACCTATATGATTGACTTTGAGCATCCGGCCATAGGAAAGCAGGAATTGAGTCTGGTTTTGGAGCCTGCTGTATTTTTACAAGAGATAGCGCCGGCTCGAACATTCGGTTTCCTGAAAGATGTCCCATTTCTACGGGAGCAGGGGTTTGCCCTGGGTGGATCGCTGGAAAATGCTCTTGTATTAGATGACACAAAAGTGATCAATGGGCCTCTCCGGTTTCCTGATGAGTTTGTCCGGCATAAAATTTTAGATCTTATCGGAGACTTTTCCCTGCTGGGCGCCCCCATCCTGGGGCATATTAAAGCCAGAAAAGCAGGACATTCTCTTCATCAAAAGGCTGTTCGCTATTTGCTCGAGCATCCGGACCACTACAATCTGAGTTGATATTTGCTTTTAAGAGGCAACTTTTATACAATACACTAATTAAAATCCGGCCTTGGAGATTGAACGTGCCAGAAAGCAAGACTAAAGAAAGAAAAGATACATTTCAAAAATCAATATCTGCGTATGAGCAGGCGATGAAAGCCTTTCATAAAGGCGATTTTGGAAAAGCTGAAGAACTTCTTTCTGCCTTCCTGGAAAAACATCCGGATGAAAAGGAAGTTGTGGATCGGGCTCGTATTTATCTGTCTATCTGCCTGAATAAGAAAGAAAAAGAGACGGTTATACTAAAAACCTTTGACGATTATTATCAGAATGGTGTTTATAAAGTCAATCAGGGGAAATTTGAGGAGGCTGTAAATCTGTTGACAAAAGCCCAGAAAATGGAACCCAAAGAGGGAAAAGTTCCTTATTTAATGTCCCTTGTGTCATTGCAGCAGGACAATATAGATGAAGTTGCAACTCACCTGGAAAGAGCTGTAAAGCTTGATGATTATTTTAAGACATTAGCTCAAAATGAGATAGATTTTGATAACATCAAAGATGACAAACGTTTCAAAGCCATAGTCGAAAATAACTGAACATAGGCTGATAAAGAAGCAAATAATATAATGGGGGATCCCAATGTGCGGTATTATCGGATATATCGGACCTAAAAAAGTTGTTCCTCTGATCGTCGAAGGTCTGAAGAAGCTTGAATACAGGGGGTACGATTCTGCCGGAATCGCTGTTGTAGATGGAGAAAAGATCAATAGACGGCGGGTCAAGGGAAAAATCTGTAATCTCGAGGAAAGCTTAAGAAATGAACCTTTATCAGGATATTACGGTATCGGGCATACCCGTTGGGCGACCCACGGCCGTCCATCAGAAGAGAACGCCCATCCTCACCTGGATTGTACAGGTACGATCGTTGTGGTCCACAATGGCATTATCGAGAACTATCTTTCCCTTAAAGAAAAGCTTCTCAAAAAAGGACATACTTTCCGGACGGATACCGACACAGAAGTTATCGCCCATCTTATTGAAGAATATTTTGAGGATCTGCTCGAGCTGGCAGTACAAAGAGCTGTTCAGGATCTCAGAGGGGCTTATTCCATCGTCGCCATTTCCACCCGTGACCCCAATAAGATCGTCGCTGCTAAAGATGGAGCCCCTTCTGTAGTCGGATTGGGGGAGAATGAATTTTTTGTTTCTTCTGACATCAATCCTCTTTTGAATCATACTAAATCCATTGTTTTCCTTGAGGACAAGGAGATAGCGGTTCTGGATACTGGAAGGGTTAAATTCTGGGATTACAAGGCAAATGCTCTGGACAAACGTGTGGAACAGCTCGCATGGAATTCCTTGTTGATCGAAAAAAAAGGCTACAAACATTTTATGCTCAAAGAGATCTTTGAGCAGCCACAAGTTATCCGGGATACACTGTCCGGAAGGGTTTCACTCGAAACCGGCCAGGTCGACCTTAAAGAAACCGGATTGTCGGAAAAGGTGATAAAGCGTGTGGAGAGGATCCTTATTATCGCCTGCGGGACATCCTATCATGCCGGGTTGATAGGAAAACTCATGATAGAGTCAATGGCCGGAGTTCCGGTTGAAGTGGAGTATGCCTCAGAATATCGATACAAGGACCATATTATGCATGAGCGGACCCTGATTGTTGTTCTCTCCCAGTCCGGCGAAACTGCGGATTCTCTGGCTGCGTTCAAGGCTGTCAAATCAGAGAGTTTGCCAAGCCTTGCCATTTGCAATGTTGTTCAATCATCTATTGCGCGGGAGACCGACGGAGTTCTCTACACTCATGCGGGTCCTGAGATCGGTGTAGCTGCGACAAAGACATTTACCGCACAATTATGCGCACTTGCGCTGTTGTCCGTGCACATATCCACAATAAAAGGGATAAAGAGCAAAGAGGAAATAAAGAACTTTATCCTGGATCTTCAAAAGATCCCCCACAATATAGAAGAGATTCTGAACGATGCGAGAGTGATCGAGGAACTTTCTCAGCGTTTTGTATCTTACAACCATTTCCTCTTTCTGGGTCGTTGGGTTAGTTTTCCTGTTGCTTTGGAGGGAGCTTTAAAACTCAAGGAGATCTCTTATATCCATGCCGAAGCCTATCCCGGCGGGGAGATGAAACACGGTCCTATCGCACTGATCGATGAAAAAATGCCCACTCTGGTTGTAGTTCCTAAAGACAGGGTTTATGAGAAGATGTTAAGCAATATTTCTGAAGTCAAAACCCGGAGTGGATTTGTCCTGGCTGTTGCTTCTGAAAACGATCGGGAAATTTCGGACAGAGTGGATGCGGTGATCCGGGTTCCATCCGTCAACCCGCTGCTGTCTCCCTTTCTAACCACTGTTCCCCTGCAGCTGTTCTCTTATTATATTGCTGTAGCGAGGGGAGCTGATGTGGATCAGCCTAGGAACCTGGCAAAAAGTGTCACTGTAGAATAAGCATGTCTTGTTACATTTATACGTCTGGATATTTCTAAAATTTTACTTTGATCATGACGCGAGCCTGCCTCGGCTGCTGGCGGCCCCAGACATGTCCGAAAATCGGGATATTTTCTTTGACATAGGAGATAGGGGTCTGGGAATTGAGGAGATTGAAAACATCGAACCGCAGGCTTAATGCCAGGTCCTGGGGGAGTCCTAATTTGCGGAGATAAAAATCCTTCTCAACACTGATATCCAGATAAGAATGTGATGGTGTTTTCCGGGTTCCCCGCCCTTCGGGAAAAGCGTAATACCCGCCGAAAAAAGGCACATAGCCAAGTTTTTCCCATGGATACCCGGAGATCCATTCAAGTGCAGCAGAAAATGACAGGCCGAACGGTGCAAGATAGATGGTGTGGACTTTAAAATTGTGGTCTACTGAATAGGGGAGTTTGCCGAACCATCCCTCGTCTCCGATTCCTCTGCCGCCGAGCCCTCCGAGGGCCCAATCATAGTAGGCTTTTATTGCCGCTAATTCAGCCATGTCTGGGATATTGATGTGGTTTCCGAAAAGGCCGAGGTAATTTGTGCTGCCTTCTTCTTGAGACCAGGATCCTGTTTCTGACTGTCCCGGATTGGTCCCTTTTGAGGATGAATAGGAATAGGAGGCTCTCAAGACCAGGTTCTGTCCGATCTTTCCTCTCAGTTCCATCTCAAGGCCGTGATATTTCCTCTGTTTATGTTCAAAATTGTCATAAAGGAATTTATACTGGGTTTTAATATCAAAAACGGCCAGGACTTCCAGGAGATCTGAAGCCTTGGTCTGTACGTAGCGAATTAGAAATGCCCATTCCGGGCCCAGCCTCCGGTTATATTCGATCAAATAGCGTGTAAGAAAATTGGGCTCGATATTTTCAGCTATTACAAAGGGTTGAGTTTTCTGTTCATTTTCGAATATCCAGTTTGTCGAATCATGTATGGCTGAATCGTCTGGGGATTGGGGACCATTCCACCTGTACGTCCTGAAGGTAAGCCCGGCTCCGGAATTAAGCAGTCCAAGAGGCATGGTTGTGATCAAATCGGAGAACCGTCCCCAGCCGAGTTTCAGCACGTTTGCGCCGTCTCCTGTGATATCGAAAGTCATTGAAAATCTGGGTGACATGAAATCTCCGATTCCCCAGGACCAGAGCTTTTTTTTGTTGTTGTCCAGATTGAGCTGGGTCTGGCTGCGCAAACCTGCCATAAAGGTGAACCGGCCGACTCGGAGCTTGTCCTTAAAAAACAGGCCGAACCCCCGGGAGGAATTGATGAAGTCAAAAACGCCGTATTCGTAAAAGAAAGTTGGGCTGCGCTGTTGGCCTTTCCAGCTCGAAAAATAATATTTTGTACCGGCATCGAATCCATTGTCGGGAAACAGATCCTCCTTTTCCCCGCTGAAGTCCACTCCGAACCTGGAGGAGATGGAATAATATTCCAGTCCAAGGACGATCTCGTGCGCGCCCAGGGTTTCCGAGTCAAAGTGCTTGGTTATTTTGACGTTCAAGTCCAGCCTTTTCTGATCGTCGATAACATTGCCGTAGGAATTATTGATATTCCGGCCCAGGTCTTCGATGTAATACATAGCCGGTCCAATATCCTCGTCGATCGGGCATTCAAGCCCTTCCCTTGTGATTTGGCCCAATCCTGCTTCGATGAATGTGCTGGAATTCAGAATACCTTTGTAGTTGAGGCGGAAGATTTTGTCGGAAAAGGTTTTTTCAGTAAATAATTCCGGAATGCCGGTTCCACCCTTCTGGCCCAGAGACGTCTGGTAAATACCTGTCAGCGAAAGGCTGTGGTTGGTGTTAAGCGCAAAGCTTAATTTTGTAAAGAGGTTATTGAACCGGATGGTTTTATTTCCTCCTGGCACAAACAGATAATCAACAACCGTGTCGCGTGTCTGCTCGGAATCGCTGAATACGTTGTTGGAAATAAAAAACCAGAGTTTGTCTTTTATGACCGGGCCTCCGAGGTTGAAATACCAATTGTAGTTGGAAAAGTATTCCGGTTCACTTACAACAGATAACTGATCCTGCCGCCCGGCCTGGAGCTTTTTGTCCATGAAGACGAGGGAGAATTCGCCTGAAAAGTCATTGCTGCCGCTTTTGGTGACCATATTGATGATCCCGCCATAGGCAGACCCATATTCAGGACTGAAAGGGTCTGAAATGACCTGTATCTCGTCAATGGAATCGAAATTCATCCGGACGCCTGAATTTTTCATCCGCACCCCGCTGATAGAGAGCCCATCTACGATCCAGTTGTTGCCTTCTTCTCCCTCCCCGCGAAAGCTGGGCTGCCCCTCTGTTCCTGTTCCTCTGCGTGTGTTCACTCTGACCCCTGTTACTCCGGGAGTGAACTTGATGAGGTCGACGATGGTGCGGTTCTGCACCGGAAGCTTTTCTAGATCTTCCCTTCTGATGTGATAACTGGTATCTGTAGAAGTTATGTCGATCAGGGGAGTCGGGGCAGAAACAGTGATTTCCTCCTTGACCTCGGAAAGGTTGAGGATTATGGTCAGGAAAGTGGCGCTTCCTAGCTGGACGATGATGTTTTTCTGAATAACTGGCTGAAAATCCGCAAATTTGGCTGTCAGGGAATAGGTCCCCACAGGCAGCAGCGGAAAAAGGAACCGGCCGTTTTTTCCGGAGACCACGAACCGTGTCCCCTGAAGGTTCGGACTCCGGGCCGTGATCTCGACTCCCTGCAGGGTTTCACCCTGTTCATCGATGACTTTTCCTTCAATCCTTCCTGTTTCCTTTGCTGCTGCCGGAAAATAGAGCAGCAAAAGAGCCACAATAAGCCACGAATATGGTTTTTTCATTCTTATTCCCCAAAATTATTTATCCTGCTTTATTTATAAAAACTGCCGATAGCTTAACATAACTTCTTATTTATAATCCAGTAATTGATGCAAAGGGTTCGAGGATTCAAGGGTCCAAGGATTCAAGTGCTTTTCTTTCTAACGACTTAATAAGAGCATTCGCCTCTCCGTCATTCCCGTGGAAACGGGAATCCAGATCTTTGAGTTTATGGAGTTTTTTGACTTCGACGACTCCAATAGACTTCTATGGACTTCTAGAGACTGTTTTTCCTTGGTCACTCCTCGCAGCTACGGCAACCTCGACCCGTGAATAAAGCAGGTTTAGATGATTTTTACTTTTTGGTCTTTATATGCCTTGAGTATTTCTTTGGGCGAAGCTGTTCCGGTTGTTCCTATTTTTTTTATGGTAACATAAGCGGCAAGATTACCCATAATGGCAGCCTCTTTAGGATCGGCGCCTGCGGCAAGGGAAGCTGCCATTGCAGCATGAAAGGAATCTCCTGCCCCGACAATGTCTAAAGGAGGAACTGCCTTAAATCCACTTATATGCTCTGTGCCTTTTTTTTCAGCTAAAAGACATCCTTCTGCACCCAGGGTCATAAAAACAAGCCTGGCTCCCATTTCCAGCATTTTATTGCCGGTTTCCTCCCTGCTTTTTAAAGTATCCGTTCCCAAAGCCCGGGCAGCTTCGATTTCATTTGGTTTCCATACCATATGTATGAAACGCTCAATTTTTGTTCTGGAATCTGCTGTAAAGACTATATTCTGTTTTCCTTCGCCATATTCAGCCGCAAGACAGGAGAGCCTGTCTATCAGGTCTTCGGTTATTACACCGTTTAACACTTGATCCCCTATGAGAACGCAGTCAAAACTATTGGCTGCCTCCTTAAAAGCAGTATACAGTCTTTCAACAATTTTACTGTCAGGCGGGCTGGGTGTCAAGAAATCATACCTCTCTCCTTCCTGTTGTGTTTCATAACCTCGCAGAACAGGTTTAAGGAATGCAGGTGTAAAGCGGTTTTTCTCCCATATAATTCCGGATGTATCAAATTTAAGGCTTTTAAAAATATCCAAAAGTATCTTTCCGCGCCAGTCTTTGCCCAGGATAGAAAAAAGAGAGATATTACTTACACCTAAAGCAGAGAGATTGGCTGCTACATTAGCCATAGCGCCGCCAGAGAATATCTCTCTGACTACAGGACGGGTATAATACGGAGTTTCTCTTGAAAGCTCAGAGCGTTTCATGTCAACATGCCAGTAGGCGTCAAGGCAGACATCTCCAATAATAGCTGCATGAATTCCTTTGATTTTTTCTAACAGTTTAAGAAGTCTCTGTTCTTCCATTTTTAAATCCCTGTTCTGTTTTCAAGCAGGTAAATGATATGCGAATAGTATTCTACAAACGTCTTTTTCTGGTTACCCTGGACATAGAGGCCCTTTCCTTTAAAAGCATGAGGGATTCTCATGACAATGCTTTTAATATCCCTTCTGTAATAGGCTGATTTTTCTTCATTATCCATATCTTTTAAATCTACATCAAACAGGTCAAATACGGCTGTAACGATGCCGTGGGGCGGTTTTCCAATATTAGCTGCCATAGATACGGATTTAAGAAGTACCTCGGGCTGAGTGACTGCTCCGCCAATATCAATAATTATCCCACCATTTTCTAAACAGCTTGCCATCTGTGCAAAGATAGAAAAATCAACTCCGCAAGCATAGCCTTTTGCCTCAAAGAAAGAATTAGGATGCTGGTCAACAATATCCGTTCCTATTGTGCCATGAATAGTGATCGGAATTTTATTTCTATATGCGGAATAGAATATACTGTATTTCTTGTATGGAAATTCCAGCTTTCCTGCATTAGGATCAGCTTTTAACCTGATGTCTCCTGCAAGGATAGCGCCCAGGGCTTCGCCGGCTCCCATCTTTCTTTTAAAAGCTTCGAAATAGGCGGAATTTATAATCATTGCTGTTTCTTTTGCAAAGCCGAACTTTCCTGTTGGGAGAGATGTTGACACTTTTTCACTTGTTCCACCGCAGAGGGCAAGCTCAGTATCGTGAATAGGACAGGCGCCATTTCCTGCAATAAGGCTTATTATTCCCCGGTTTAAAAGATTTATTAACAGGGGGCTGAAACCATTTTTAAGAAGATGTGCTCCCATCATTATGATGACAGGTTTTCCTTCCTTCCAATATTCAACTGTTTTTTCTGCAAGGAAGGCGATTTTTTTATTCTGTGCGGGTTGAGCTTTTATATTTTTGGGATGTGAAAGCCTGTTAATGTCACTCCGGTTTTCTCTGTCCAGCAATGAATATGTTTTTATTTTTGAAAAGTCAAACAGATCGAACCTTGTTTTATAAGGTCCTGTAAGTCTTCCTTCTTTTCCAAAGAGCGTTTCTTCGATACACATACAAAGGGTATGATATACTTTCACATGATTTTCTTGGATCTGTGCTGTATCACCGCCAATAGTTTTTATGGATATATCTGCTTGACCGGAGATAGGTTCTCCGGGATTACCTGTCAGAGAAACCGTTTTAACTCCGATCTGCCTGGCTGTTTGAAAAGCGTTTTGAATATTTTCGGCCCTGCCGCTTGTGGATATTCCCATGAGCACATCGCCCTCTTTCCCGGAAGCAAAGAGCTCCTGAGCGAACTCTAATCCTTTCTGCTTAAAATCATTCCCGACAGCCGAATACAGAGATGGATTATTTCCCAGCACCCAAACCGGAACTCCGGCTTGAAGACCCATACTGCTCTTGATCAAGCCTTTTCGTTTGATCTTGAACGCCTTAAGAAGCTCTGCTGAAATATGAAGGGCATCGCTCATACTCCCCCCGTTTCCGGCAATATAGAGTTTATTCCCTTTTTCAAAAGCGCTGCAAATAAGATCTATAGCTTCCTTGATCTTTTTCTCTGCTTTTTTAAGCTCTGGGTTTTTATTTATCAATTTCTCATTCCTTTTGAACATTAAGCTCAACTGGTTTATAGCCTCCCTTGGTTCTGAAGTAAAATATCAAGATGAGATAGCAGGCTAACATAATGGCAGGAAAGATGGCTACCGTCAAAAGAGCGTTTTTCTTGGCGGAATTGACGACCGTATCGACAACCTGTTTTTCGTCCTGATTGAGAGCTGCCAGTTTTTCCTGGTCGACCGTCTGGTATTTGCCAAAGATGCTGTCCTTCTCCCCTGCAGCTACTCTGCTGTGAATAGCCGGGTTTTGAGCGAGAAGCTCGCGATTGATCTGCCGGTCCTGAATATTACCAAGAAATACAG
>DAOVDI010000009.1 GCA_030669585.1 Acidobacteriota bacterium | reverse complement strand
ACCCGTGAATAATCCAGGCAATATGATTATTCATGAAAATTTGCGATACGTTTAAAAAAAGGGTTCGAGGATTCAAGGATTCGAGGGGTCGAGTGAAAAAAATACGTCTGATTGTGTTCTGGTTCACGCTCTCAGGGAGCGTAATATGGATAGCCTTAATCTTGCTGGCGCCTTATTTAAAAGTACGTTATCCCATTTTAAGCGGATTGATCTATGCCTCCTTCTCTCCTGTCTGCCATCAGATTCCATCACGCTGCTTTTATTTATTCGGGTTTCCTCTTGCTGTATGTTCCCGATGTCTGGGGATATATTTCGGATTTTTTACCGGAGTACTGGCCTATCCCATTATCAGGGGGGTTTCTGAATCAGCGCTGCCAAATACCAGAACATTTTTATTTTTCTCCGCACCTATTGTTCTTGATACCATCGGAAATTTTTGGGGTCTATGGAGCACCTCCCTGTGGTTTCGTTTTTTTTTCGGCTTGAGCTGGGGAATAATTCTTCCCTATTATTTTATCACAGGACTTATTGAACTCTTTATCCATCTGAAAAACATGAAAAAAAGGAGTTTAACTTTCCCTTGCTTTGAACAATCAAAAAAAATAAAATAGTTTCGATAATAAAAATAGGGTTCAAGGATTCGAGGATTCTAGGGTTCGAGTGACTTAATTAAAAATTATAAAGAATTGAAAGTTTGGAAGATAATTTTTAAAACACTTATTAAATCGTTAGAAAAAAAAGCACTTGAATCCTTGACCCCTGTCTGCGTGCAGTCACGCACAGGCAGGCCTTGAATCCTCGAACCCTTTTTTTCAACGTATCGCAAATTTTTATGAATAAAGCAGATACTCAGGAGGAGGTAAGATGAACGGACAAAGACCTAATATGTTTATGCCTGCCTTGATCGGAGGTGGAATAGCTGGAGTTCTTTCCGCCATCCCCATAGTAAACTGCCTTTGCTGTCTTTGGATTATAGGAGGCGCAGTGCTGGCTTCATATCTGTTAACCAAAGATTCCACTGTCACATTAACCGCAGGAGACGGGGCCATTGTTGGAGCTCTTTCAGGTCTATTTGCGACATTTGCCGATGCTATTGTCAGCATCCCATTTAATGCCATGAGCCAGGAGTTTCTGGCTCGGTTTTCAGAAAAAATTTCAGATTATGCAGAGGAAATACCTGAAGGATGGGCAGAATTTCTGCAAAAAAGTTCTGAATCATCCGGTCCTTGGATCCTGGTCGGAATCCTGATTACTGCTGTGATATTTGTTTCTCTTGGTGTACTAGGCGGGATCATCGGTATCTCTCTGTTCGGAAAAAAGAAAACTGTCCCCGGAGAAGACATTGCACCTCCTCAAGACACAAGTAATCGTTAATCCTGTATCCAATCAAGGAAAAACGCAAAAACGTTGGTCGCAGATCAAAGAAGCACTTCGCACTTTTCTTAAGGAATACAAATACGAATTTACGGAAAAACCCCAGCAGGCCATAGAAATATCCAGGGTCGCAATCAAGGAAGGAACAGAACTGATAGTCGGTGTCGGCGGAGACGGCACGATTAATGAGATCGCCAATGGATTCTATGAAAACCAGAATATTATCAATCCCGAGGCTGTTCTCGGTATTATGCCTTCTGGCACCGGATGTGATTTCAGCCGGAGTTTGAATATTCCTTCTTGTTTTAAAAGGGCTCTTGAGATCATCACCCAGCCGAAAACACTTAAGATCGATATAGGCAGGATCCGTTTTAAAAGTCATGAAAACAAGGACAATGAGCGACTGTTCTTGAATGTAACAGATTTCGGGATCGGCGGAGAAGTGGTCGAGCATATGAATATCAACCGCATGAAGCATAAAGCAGCACATTATTTCAAGAGTGTTATAACAACATTTATGAAATATTCTTCAAAAAGATTGTTGATCCGTATAGACGGTAAAGACATTCCTGTGGATGATTACATGATCGGAGCTGTAGCCAACGGCAAAATATTTGGAAAAGGGATGAAGATCGCTCCTGAAGCAGAGCTGAACGACGGCCTTTTTGATTTTATCCTCATAAAGAAAATGACAAAGGTTGAATTTTTCAAAAACTTTATCAAGTTATACATGGGGACACATATGTCTCATCCGAAAGTTGAGATGCTTCATGGAAAGCGAATAGAAGCTGTATCTGTAGGTGATCAAAAGGTTTTGATCGAAGTCGACGGAGAACAATTGGGAAAACTACCTGCAGTGTTTGATATCATCCCGCATAGCCTTCTGGTTAAATCAAGTCTTTGAGAACTATTTTCTTAAAATACTACGCAGATCTGTTTTTTTTAGATGGGGAATATTTGTAATAACCAGTCTTCCGGATTCATTGTAATATGTGTATATTGATTTTTGTGAATTAATACGGCTTTTTTTAAATGTTGAATTAATTTTTTTGATATAATTCTGTGTCTCCGGAAAAGGTGGTATTCCTTTGTATTTTTTAACAGCTTCCTGGCCTGCATTGTAAGCAGCCAGCGCAAGGTTTAACTTTCCATCATACACTGATAAGAGATTCTTTATGTGTTTGATTCCGGCTTCAATATTTTGTCTCGGGTCGTAAGGATCATCTACACCGTAGTCACTGGCAGTCTCAGGCATCAGCTGCATCAAGCCCTTCGCACCTTTGGAGGAGACAGCATGGGGATTGTAATTCGACTCATTTTTGATCATAGCATGAATCAGTGAAGGTGAGATACCATGCTTTACGGCCAGAGAGCGGATAAGAAGATCATATCTAAGACTTGCTTTTGGATTTCCGGAAAAAGCCGAAAGGGAGACAAAAAGCATACATATAATCGGAATCACCCATCTTAGACATTTAAAAAACTTGCTCATCTTATAAACATCCTGCCAAAATATTGAACTAATTTCAATCCCCTTTTAGGGTGAATTACGCCTCCTTTAATATGGCGGAGATGATGGAAAAACTTTGTTCCAGGGCCTGATCAAGGTTATTGAGCGCAGAACCGCCGGCCTGGGCAAAATCAGGTCTCCCGCCGCCTCCTCCATTGATCAAAGGTGCAATATTTTTGATCAAAGTATCAGCTTCAATCCTGTCCAGAAGATCGTTGGTCACAGAGGTTGTTAAAAAAACTTTGTCTTTATGTGTTGTTCCCAAGATCACTATGCCGGATCCGATCTTCTGTCTTAAATTGTCGGAAAGATTACGCAATTCATCATTATTTAACCCTTCTACTTTTTGTATCAATACTTTTATTCCCTGGATGTTTTTTGTTTGAGCATTTGGATCCTGAACTCGGTAGTTTGCCATTTTTTGCCTGAGGGACTTATTTTCCTTTTCTTGATTTTTCAGAGATTTTTTGAGTTTCTCAATATGCGTGATCACTTTGTTTTTTGGAGAATTGAGAGTATTCCGAATCTCAATGATAAGGTTTTCATCATCTCGTATGGTCAACATGGCGCTCTCGCCTGTCAGCGCTTCTATCCTGCGCATACCGGCTGCAATGCTTGATTCAGATATGATCTTGAACACGCCGATGTTCCCCGTAGAATGAACGTGAGTTCCACCGCATAATTCTCGGCTGAACCCGGGTATAGACACCATTCTCACGGTTTCTTCGTATTTTTCTTCAAATATAGCCATGGCTCCTAGATTCAACCCCTCTTCCAGGCTTAAAACATCGATTTCCACTTGAATATTATCACGGATTTTTTTATTAACAAGGAATTCGATCTGTTCGATCTCAGCATCTGTCAGAGAGGCAAAATGAGTAAAATCAAACCGGATCCGGTCCAGAGCCACAAGGGATCCAGCTTGCTTTACATGTTCGCCAAGTATCTGTCTGAGTGCGGCATGAAGAAGATGCGTAGCCGTATGGTTTCGACATATTGCTGTTCTGCGCGGCATGTCTATCACGGCTTCAACTTGATCTCCAATGCTTATTTCTCCTGACAGAATTTTTACCCTGTGAGCGATGACATCGTGAATAGGAAAATATGTGGATTCAACTATAGCTGAAAAATGCGGGTTTTTCAGGATTCCAGTATCACCAACCTGGCCCCCGGCCTCAGCATAAAACGGAGTCCGGTCAAGAAACACTTCTCCTGTTTCTCCATCTTTGAGTTTGGTGATGGTTTTTTTTGCTGATATAAGGGCAGTTACTTTCGCATCCGCAACGGAGGCATTATCATACCCGACAAATTGAACAGGTAGGTCCTTGATCTTTTCATAGATCTTTTTATGGCTTTGCCCGGTGTCTCCTTTCCATGCTTTTCGCGCTTTATTTCTTTGATTTTCCAATTCTTCCCGGAATCCTTGTTCATCCACTTTCATATTTCTTTCTTCGGCCAGCTCGCGTGAGAGATCAAGAGGAAATCCGAACGTGTCATAAAGCTTAAAAACACTGGAACCGGAAAGAGTATTCTGATTATTTTTTTTGGCCTCAGAGATGTATTGATGGAATGTTTTAAGGCCAGAGGAAAGAGTGGATGAGAATCTCTGCTCCTCAGACAAGCAGATCTTGGATATGTACTCTGCTGAAGAGAGAAGCTCAGGATAGGCTTCCTTCATGATGTCGCAGACAACACCGATCAGTCTGTAGAGGAACGGTTCTTCAAGTTCAAGGGAATTTCCAAACCTGTAGGCGCGGCGGATCAGACGACGTAATACATATCCCCTGCCGTCATTAGCGGGCATGATCCCGTCTCCTATCAGAAAGGTCACAGCCCGTATATGGTCGGCAATGGTGCGAACAGCTGTATCTATTCCTGGTTCTGTACAATAATTCTTATTCGCCAGTTCACAAACGGCTCCGATCAAAGGCATGAACAGGTCTGTATCATAATTACTCTTTTTTTTCTGAAGAACAGCTGCCAGTCTTTCAAGCCCCATTCCTGTATCGATTGATGGCGATGGGAGCGGCGTCTGTTTGCCATCCTCATCCTGAAGGAACTGCATGAACACAAGGTTCCACAGTTCCATGAATCGATCGCTTCCGCTCTCGATCAAAGCACTGGGCTCTCCTTCTTTGATCTTAGGATCCAGGTCATAATGGATCTCTGAACATGGTCCGCAAGGGCCTGTCTCTCCCATAGTCCAAAAATTATCTTTTTTTCCGCAGCGGAATATTCTGGAAGCAGGGATCCCGATCTTTTCATTCCAGATCTTGAATGCCTCGTCATCATTTTCAAATATCGTAATATACAGTCTGTTCTGGTCCAAATCGATGGTTTCTGTGATAAATTCCCATCCAAAGATTATGGCTTCTTCCTTGAAATAATCACCGAAAGAAAAATTTCCCAGCATTTCAAAAAATGTGTGGTGTTTATTTGTCAATCCAACCTGTTCCAGGTCATTGTGTTTACCGCTGACACGCATACATTTTTGAACAGAGGCTGCGCTTTTATAGCTTAGTTTTTCAAGGCCTAAAAAAACATTTTTAAATTGATTCATGCCAGCATTGGTGAACAATAGTGTTGGATCATCTTTCGGAAGCAAAGAAGAACTTTTAACGATTTTATGATTCTTTCGTTTAAAGTAGTCGAGAAATATTTCTCTGATTTTCTGTGATTTCATTCCTTGTCGTTCTCTTTATCAGAGGGGAGCTTTTGTTCAGTTTCTCCCATGGATTTTTCCATATCATCTCGTGCAATATCGACAGAGGAACGTATTCCTATAACACGAAGTTTGAAGTCGTTCGGGCTTGTGGAATATTGCATCCCCTGTTCAAATGTAATATATCCTTTCGAATACAGATAATACAGGGATTGATCAAAAGTCTGCATTCCATACTCGGATACACCGGAACTAATGGCATTAATGATCTCTCCGGTTTTTTCCTTGTTTTGAATACATTCCGATATAAATGGTGTATTTAGCATGACTTCGACTGCAGGAACCCGGCCCTTGTTATCCTTTCTCTGGATGAGGCGCATGGAAATTACAGCTTTAAGAATAAAGGATAGTTGAATACGGACCTGATTTTGATTATGAGGAGGGAAAGATGTTATGATTCTGTTTATTGTTTCAGGTGCGTCAAGAGTATGAAGTGTGCTCAAAACCAGATGACCGGTTTCAGCCGCCAAAATGGCTGTTTCAATGGTTTCTCTATCCCTCATTTCTCCCACCAGGATCACGTCTGGATCTTCCCTCAGCGAAGACCGCAGGCCGCGTGCGAAACTGAGAACGTCAGTGCCCACCTCTCTCTGGTTTATGGTGCTCATTTTGTCCTGGTGAAGAAACTCAATTGGATCCTCAATGGTGATAATGTTCACAGAACGATTTTTATTGATATGCTCGATAATGGCAGCCAGTGATGTGGATTTTCCTGAGCCTGTTGTCCCTGTGATGAGAACCAAGCCTCGGGGTTCCAGAGCAATTTTTTCCAGCACTTTGGGTAGAAGAAGGTCCTGAATGTTATGTAATATCAGCGGAATAATACGCAGGACGACTGCAAGAGTTCCTCTTTGGTAGTAAATACTGCCTCGAAATCTTCCGAGTCCCCTGACTGAATAGGCCAGATCCACATCCAGGTTGTCTTTAAGCATCTGTTTCTGATGATTGTTTGTTATGGCTTCAGCATAGGCGCGCGTATCAAAAGATGTCAATTTCTTGAATTGCGTTATCGGCTTGAGGATTCCATGAACTCTGAGCATAGGAAAGTTGCCTGCCTTCAGATGAAGATCAGAAGCATTGTTTTCAATTGCTAGTTTTAAGAGTTGATTGATATTCATTCTATTTCTCCAAATCACCCCTGATTGTGCCGATCCATCACTTGCTTTTGATTATCAATATTGATCGAACTACATCAATTTATCATTTTAGTCATTTTTTCATGATAGTCAAACTCTGTAGAAGTCCATAGAAGTCTATAGAAGTCCATAGAAGTCGAAGAGGGCCAAGGATTCGAGGATTCTGGGGTTCGAGCGTTTTTCTTTCTAACAATTTGATAGTGGATTGTCATAGTGTTTTTGTTATGTCCCATTGAATTGAGTGCCTGGATTATTTACGGGTCGAGGTTGATGCATCTGCAAGAGGCTGTTCGTGAAGCTGTATTTATATACTGCGAACGAACGGCAACGCAGCAGATGGGATAAGATCGGCTTGTAAATAATTCAGGTCATAGTTTTTCACCGCATTTAGGACATATCTTCGCCTTGGGAGGAAGCGGCCAACGGCAGTTCCAACATATTTGTTTCTGCTTTTTTTCTCTGGCTTTTATCCGGCTTCTTATGTCATCCAGCTCTGTAGTTTTTGGATTTTTCCCCCTGAAAAGGGAGATGCTATGAATGATCTCAGATGCGCTCTGGAATCTATGATCCATATCCGAATCCAAGCATTTCATGATGATTTTATCAATTTCTTTGGGAATCTTGTTGTTAGTAATTCGGGGTGGTGTTATCTTTCCCATCTGGGCTTTTTCGAGGATCTTGAATGGGTCCGTGTCATAGATAGGTGGTCTGCCGATGAGCATTTCATAGAACATACATCCTATAGAGTAAATATCCGATCTGTAACTGGCTTTTCCAAGGAACTGTTCTGGTGCCATGTAAGGAGGAGAACCGATCCGTGTTGATGCATAGGGAACATTATTCAACCATGCGGATGTTCCAAAATCCGTAATTTTAACAGTATTTTTTCGAGAGATGATAATATTGGAAGGCCTGAGATCACGATGTATGATTTTATTGGCATGAGCATGCCCGACACCATCAGCGATCTGAATTATATAATCTATGGCCACTTCAAAATCAATGACCTTTTTATCCTCCAATATTATTTCGAGCGTTTTTCCTTCCACATATTCCATCACCATAAAAAAAACCTTTTTTTCTTTTTCTGCGGCTATCATACGCACAATATTGGGGTGATCCAATGCCGCCTGCAAGCGTGGCTCTTTCAATAATTTAAAAAGTTCGGTCGACTGCTTATGCGGCACTTTTAGCGCAACTTCGATATTAAGCCACGTGTCCTTCGCAAGATAGACAGTTCCAAACCCGCCGCTGCCCAATGAACGCAGGATTTGATATTTGCCGACTTTTTGTTCTTGAAGAAACATACTCTTAATTCCAGATCAGAGAGATGACTGTTATTTGGCCCAATCCTTGGATCGATCGACAACACTCCTGTCGATGTTATCCAATTCGTCTCCTCGTGATTCGGCAAACATCCTAAGGATATCCTTTTGATCTTTTGTAAGATGTTCAGGTGTTTTAACATTGACCCTTACAAATAAATCTCCTTTTCTGAATTTGTGGAGATCCTTGATCCCCTTTCCCCTGAGCCGGAAAATAGTTCCAGACTGGGTCCCTGCAGGTATTTTCATTGTTTCGTTTTTTTCCAAGGTCGGGATTTCCATTTTTACTCCTAACGAGGCCTGAGGAATGGAAATAGATATATCACAGTAGAGATTATTTTCTTTCCGCTTGAAAAATTCATGTTCTTTAATTCGAATAACAACGTAAAGATCTCCACGGGATGTGCTCTGATCTCCGACCTCGCCTTCTCTTTCGATACGAAGCCGGTTTCCATTATCAACTCCGGCAGGCACTTTAATGCTAAGAGTTGTTTTTTTCCTGATTTTACCAGTCCCGCGGCATTCTTTGCATGGAGAATCGATGATCTCACCTGTTCCATGGCAGTAGGAACATTCTCTGGCTATAGAAAAAAATCCTTGTTGATAACGGAGTTGACCTTGCCCCTGACAAGTGGGGCAAACTGATTTTTGTGTTCCAGGGCTCATTTTTGTTCCTTTGCATACTGAACATGTTTCAGCCCGGTTAAGCTTGATTTCTTTTTCAGTCCCAGAAGCCGCTTCCTCGAGAACCAGCTCCAATTCAAGGACAAGATCCTGTCCCTTTTGTGGATAGTGTGCGGATCGATGGCGTGTCCCTCCAAAAATATCTCCGAATCCAAAAAAGTTGCCTATGATATCTTCAAAATCACTGAATATGGAAGAATTGAATCCAGAAAATCCGTTGAATCCCGCTCGTCCGATGCCCTCGTGGCCGTACTGGTCGTATAAAGGCCTCTTTTCAGGATCGATGAGCACGCTGTAGGCTTCGGCTGCTTCTTTGAATTTTTCTTCAGCTTCTTTATTTCCAGGATTTTTATCCGGATGAAATTGCATCGCTTTCTTTCTGTAAGCTTTTTTTACTTCATCCGAAGTGGCTGTGCGGGAGATTTCCAGTATTTCGTAGTAATCTTGTTTAATCATGAGTATTGGTGCTTTTAGTTTTTTGATCGCTTGCGTTTTGAATGATCGACGCTATTTCTTCTTCAGTCAAACCTGATGAGGGAGACACCTCAACAAATTGCTCCCTGCCCGTAGCCAAATCCATTCCGTATACTGTCACGATACCGTCAGCATCAATCTCAAAGGTGACATCTATTTGAGGGGTACCGGCCGGAGCAGGATTTATTCCTGTTAGATTAAAAACAGCCAGAGAAGTGTTTTTTGATGCTTTGTTTTCTTCTCCCTGGAGAACATGGATCTTAACACGTCTCTGGTCATGCTCTACAGTAGTGAAGGATTTTGTTTCTTTTACAGGAATTGTGGTATTTCGCTCTATGATCGTTTCAAAACCATCGTTTTCCGTTTCTATCCCAAGAGAAAGGGGTGTCACATCCAAGAGAACCAGAAGGTTTGACGTGGCGCTGCTTAAAATGCCTGATTGAATAGCCGCTCCCATGGCCACAACTTCGTCCGGATTAACATTTTCATTAGGCGATCGTCCGAAAAAAGCGGCAATTTTTTGTTTGATCAGAGGCATTCTGGTCTGCCCGCCTACGAGGAGGACATCATCGATCTGACCGGGCTCCAGTTTTGAATCTTTCAAAGCCTGTTCAAGGTAGGGGAAACTTCGTTCAACCAGGTCTTTTGTGAGATACTCGAGTGTGTCCCGGGTTATTGTTTTTTTTAGATGTTTGGAACCTGATGTATCTGAATAAATAAAAGGTAGGCTAATCTCTGTTTCTAATTGAAAAGAAAGGTCCATTTTGGCTTTTTCTGCTGATTCCCTGATTCGCTGAAGCGCAAGTATATCCCGTTTTAGATCAACTTTGTTTTCAAGGCGGAATTCGTCGATCATCCATTCGACAATGCGATGATTAAAATCATCTCCTCCAAGATAGGTGTTTCCATTGGTAGCCAGAACATGAAATACACCATTGTTGATCTCAAGAATTGTCAGGTCAAAAGTTCCTCCACCCATATCATAGATGGCGATCTTTGCATTCTTTGTATTTTTCAGGCCGTAAGCAAGACTTGCTGAAGTAGGTTCATTGATGACTCTCAAGACATCCAGGCCCGCGATCTTTGCTGCATCTTTAGTCGCCTGGCGCTGATGGTCATCAAAATGAGCAGGAACAGTGATGATAGCTTCCCGGACTTCTTCAGAGAGGAATGACTGTGCGCTGTCTTTAAGATAACGCAAAATTATACCAGAGACTTCCTGAGGACTGATTTTTTTTGTCCCAAGGGCTATTAAAACATCACCGTTGTCACAACGTGTTAATCTAAACGTGATTTTTTTCATCAAATCATTCATATCTTCCGAATCCAGTTTTTTGCCTAACAACCGTTTTGCAGATGATATGGTATTTTCAGGATTTGATATGGCCTGTCTTAAAGCAGAATTGCCGACAATAGGTTCTCCTGTTCCTGTGAAACTGACCACCGAAGGAGTTGTGAGTTGACCTTCCAGATTCGGTATGACGCGTGGCTCCTTTCCTTCCAGCACTGCTATACACGAATTTGTTGTGCCAAGATCGATCCCGATAATTTCAGCCATTTTTAATTCTTTTTTCTTGGAACAGCCACTTTGACCAGGGATGGGCGCAGGAGGCGGTCATGAAGTTTGTATCCCTTTTGCAGTTCTTCGACAATCTGCATTTCATCAACCTTATCCGTTTCTTCTGTCAATAATGCCTGATGCAGATGAGGATCGAATTTTCCTTTTTCTATTTCGATCGGCGTAACACCCTGCTTAAAAATGATATCGCTTAACTGTTTATAAATCATCTCGATTCCTTTATGAAAACCTGCAGCATCTTGAGCATTATCCCCGCTGTTCAAAGCCCTTTCGAAATTATCCATTGTAGTCAGGAATTCCTTGAGAATTTCTTCGAGTGCAAAATGGTAATGATCGGTTTTTTCTTTTTCCAGCCTTTTTCTTAAATTTTCTTTTTCTGCTATCTGGCGAAGGTAATCATCCTTAAAGTTTTCAACCTTTTTTTTGAGTTCTTCGATTTCCTTATGTTGTTTTATTATTTTATTTTCTAATCGATTTGTCTTTTTTTTCTCATCCTTTGACACTTTTCCTTTGGAATCCAGGAATTCTATTTCAATTTCTTTGCTCTTAGGATGTTTTTCTTTATTGTTGTCCATCTATTTTCCTTGTGGTTAAGAAATGCTGATCGTCTCACTGAGTTTTTTTGCTATGCTGTCAACAATCGGGATAATATGTTTATAAGAGATCCTTTTTGGACCGATTATACCCAGAGAACCGAGAATCTGTCTGTTATAACCATAATGCGATAGAATCAAGGAACATTCCGATATGTCCGGTACATTCATTTCAGAACCGATGATAACTTTAACTCTGTCAAGACTTATAAAATCAGAAAGAAGCTTGCTCAATTTTGCTTTCTCTTCAAAATTCTGAAACAGAGCCTTCAAGTTTTCCATTTCAAGGAGTTCCGGTTTATCCAGAAGTTTGGCGGTTCCCTGAATAAATAAATTATTTCGGTTCTCTTCCTGAAAAATGTAAGCCTTCAGAAGTGATGTCAATTTGCGTACAGAATTTTCATACTGTAATCGATATTTTGGAAGTTCTTTTGTTAGAAAATCGCGTATAAAAAGCAGGTTTTTGCCACGAAAATTTTCGTTGAGATATCGAGATGCCCGGTCAAGTCCGACCTGGGTGAAATAACTTTTAGTTTCAGCAATTTCTGTAAGAACAAGATCAAAGGTTGTGATATGAATGATCATGATCTTTTCTTCGGATATTTTGATGAAACGGATATGCTTGAAATTTAGTTGTGATATGCGCGGAGAAAGGACAAAACCCAGGTTATCCGAGTAATCAGAAAGAAGTGAAGAAACCTGGAACAGCATGGAATTGAGATCTCCTTTCTCGATACCGAATTGTGCTGTGGGAAAATCGACTTCCTTTTCAGGAAAATAAAACTCCTCAAAAAGTGTGTTGACATAAAACCTCAGGCCTTTATCCGTCGGAATACGTCCTGCTGAGGTGTGGGGTTGAAAAAGATATCCTTCGTTCTCCAGTTTCGCCATAATGTTTCGTACCGTTGCAGAGGAGATTGAAAATTCATATTTATCGGCGATCGCACCGGAACTGACAGGGGCCCCGATCTTCAAATAGACCTCCACCGACAATCTAAGAATTTGTCTGTCTTTTTCTGTTAAGATGTATGAATTCAATAAAAAACTCCAACGGTTTTATAGCATTTTTACCAAAAAATTGTCAATGAAAAAAGAGTTTGAAAGGAAATCACCAGATACGGATCCCGGCATATCCCACGACTTCGGAGTAATTTCCAGAAACATCCCCGGAAGTTTGGTACTTGATCAGTTCCGCCTTTTGTGCTCCAAGCCGATTAGCGGCTAAAATCGCGACTGCAGTCGGCTGGTAACCACACATGGAGATATTTTCAGTCCTTACGGTTTCAATCAGCCCACGTGCATCAAGATCTAATACTTTTTCTATAGCAAGAAGATCCTTTTTCCGTGCTTCTTCCTGGCTGACATAATGGCTCATATCCGTACTGGCTATGATTAGCACATCCTCATTGCCTTCTTTAATACTGTCCGCAATAGACTTTCCGAGTTCTTTCAGTTCTTCCCAGGATGCAACGCCGGAAACAGATATGGGAACTATGGAAAAACCGGATTTAAAATACTGGATAAAGGGCAGCTGGACTTCAATAGAGTGCTCCTGACTGTGGGAAGAAGGATTGTCTTTGATATGAGAAGATCTGGACAGGATCCTGTCGGCGAGGTCTGAATCGATAGAAACCTCTCCCATAGGAGTTTCCCATGTTCCCACGCGCATCAGGGCAGAGTCATCATGGTAATTTCTATGGCTGAAACCGAGGATCACATATTTCTCAGGAAGGGAAATGGATGAAAACAAAGCCCCGGCAACAGGTCCTGAATAGATCAGGCCTGCATGCGGAGAAACAGCACAGATGGCTTTTTTCTTCTGACAGTCCGGGTCGATCATCCCGTCGATTAGTTTCGTAAGGTCCCTTCTGTTTCCCGGATAAAAAAAGCCTGCAACTGAAGGTTTGCGTGTCGTCATTTCTTCTAAAAGAAAGATATGTTTTATAAAACACTTTGTCAATAATCATTCTCTTAGGACAGATTGAATAATTCAGAGAGACTGCTTTATTCACGGGCCGATATGCACGGCGTGGCGCATGAAGCCGTATTCATATACTGCGATGCGCCGCAACAAAGCAGATCGGCTTGCCCGTAGGGTGAAAAGTGTCGATACATAAAAATAAATCTTCTGATGATTATATTGATGTTTAAAAGTATCGACAATTTTCATGAATAAAGCAGTTATAGGAATTTTTCTAAATATGTATAGTCAGGTGTAAATTCTCCCCTGTAGAGAATGACGGCTTTTTTTATTTCAGGTGGAAGACTCAAGTGCTCAAAATCCGTCTTGAAGTCAGCGCCAGCAATCTCAGGGATAAGGGGTTTGAGACTTTGACTGAAAAATTGAGAGGATTCCAGGGGGATTTCAGCCGGCAGGTTATCGACCGCCATAATAGCCACTCCCCTGCCCTCCAGGCCATCAGTTGTCTGTTCTGTAACAGGGTCATAAATATAGGTCGGTTGATCAGGGGACGTCGCCTTGACCGTGCATTCAACTGCTCCATGGATATCACAGCTAATATCTCCAATAACTTTCAATCTTGGTTGGGTGTTTTCCTCCCAAAGGCTTTTCAGTGGTTTTTTTGTTACAAACCTGGGATAACGAGGTTCCCAATATATACAATTGACCAGTATTGATATATAAGGCAGGTAAGAATCGAATTTTGATGCGTAATTTTCCGGGTTTTCATAATAATCCTGCAGGTCAAAAGTTTTTTCACTGTTTACCGGTTTTACCATGTCCTTTTCCTTAAACACGACTTTATAGACCTTATTTGAATAATAATTGCCTTTTTCATAGAAATACAACAGTTCATCCGGTTCTATTGTTTCAACAGGAAGAAGGTCAAAGATCTCTTGAGCCCCCTGAGAGACACGTCCGTACCCGGAGAAACCACAGACCAATGGAAACAGGTCATAGTTCAGTCCTTTCTGAGATATTTCCAATCCTGTTTTTTCAAGCTCATTCCTGGCTTCAGCAAGACTGGCATATTTAAAAGCCTGTCGAATTCCGGAAAAAGCATTTATACCGTATTCTCGATCTATCCTCTGGCCGAATGCCCATAGTATGTCTATCATCCCTGCCTTGCCAGCGTGAGTCCCAAAAAAGACCAAGCGCTGCCCCTTTTTATTGACGATCTGCTCATAGTCGATAAGAGTGCATTTTTTTTGTTTCATTTGTTTTAACAGCGGCATGTTTTCAGCCTGTCCTTTGATGGTGTGAGAGAAAAATACATAAACCTTGTTGTTCAGAAGATTATCAACGGGCATCTCCTTGACTCCCAGGATTATTGTGCAAAGTGACAGGTCCTCATGGATTTTTGCCCCGGCAGAGCGGTATTCTTCTTCAGAGAAGATCCGTAAAGATGAAGGTTGAATGGATATGTCCAAAGAACAATCACGGACAAGCTCTTTTACATGGGAGGGGATTAAAGGAACTCTTCTTTCCCATCTATTATGGTCTTCTCTACGAATACCGATTTGTGCTTTCATATCAAATCTCCAATCGTTCTATAGAAGTCCATTGAAGTCCATTGAAGTCGTCGAAGTCAAGAAGAGTTTGTTGAGCTATCTACAATTTTTATGAATAATTCAGGTTTGATGTTGAGCGCTACCCAATAAATTGATAGTATAAAAAAAATGATCAAATTCTTTAATACGCTAAGTGGTAAGGTAGAGCTTTTTTCTCCTATCAGAGAGGGGCATGTCGGGCTTTATACGTGCGGCCCTACGGTTTATGACTATGCCCATATCGGAAATTTCAGATCTTACATTTTTGAAGACTTGCTCAAGAGATATCTTCTTTTTTTGGGATATCAGGTCGTTCATGTAATGAATATCACAGATATCGATGATAAGACCATAAAAGGGGCCAAGAAATATGGAGTCTCACTATCGGAATACACAGTTAAATATATTGATGCCTTTTTTCAGGATGTTGACACATTAAACATTATCAGAGCAAACCACTATCCAAGAGCGACCGAACATATTAAGGAAATGTCTTTGATGATCAAGGGCCTTCTGGAAAAGGGATATGCATATGAAAAAGACGGTTCCATTTATTTTGATATCTCAAAATTTCCCGCGTATGGAAAACTCTCAAAAATCGATTTGAACCAATTAAAGAAAGGCAGCAGGGTTGAATCGGATGAATATGAAAAGGCCAATGCCGTCGATTTTACTCTCTGGAAAGCAAAAAAGGAGGGAGAACCTTACTGGGAGACTGAGGTTGGGACAGGCCGGCCGGGTTGGCACATTGAATGTTCTGCCATGAGTTCCAAATATCTGGGAAAGACCTTTGACATTCACTGTGGAGGTGTGGACAACATATTTCCTCACCACGAAAATGAGATCGCTCAGTCCGAAGCCTATACTGGGAAAAAATTTGTAAATATCTGGCTTCACTGCCATCACCTTATTGTTGACGGAGAGAAGATGTCCAAATCAAAGGGAAACTATTATACAATAAAGGATCTTCTTGCCAAAGGATTCAATCCCCTTGCCATCAGGTTTCTGCTTCTGTCAACACATTACAGAAAACAACTCAATTTTACTCTCGAGGCCCTTGAACAGGCGGTCTCTTCCGTGCAGAGGATCAGGGATTTCCAGTATGAATTGCTCAATCATAATTTTCCCGAAGGAGAAAACAAGGATGTGCTCCGCTTGATCAAAGATGAAATATCACGATTTACATCTGGCTTGAGCGATGATCTCAACATATCGGTGGCATTGACATCCACATTCGATATGATTAAAAAAGCCAATATCTTGATAATCAAAAATAAGTTGTATCAAAAAGATGCGGAGCGATTGGCTACTGCCTTGAATCGCATGGATGAAGTTCTTGGTGTTCTTCCTTTGAAGGAGACGGCGGATCTGTCTGATAAGATCAAGGAAAAAATCAGTTTCAGAGAGAAAGCCCGCGCTGATAAAAACTTCCAGCTTGCTGATCAGATAAGGGATGACCTGCTGAGAGAAGGAATAATTCTCGAAGACACAGTAAACGGTGTAAGATGGAAACATAAATAGCATGGATTATTTATAGAAAAGCTTTCCAACCCTTGAATCCTTTTTTTACTATGAGATTTTTTCCTCCTTACCTGCGTTCATAATCCCTATGAAAGAATTTGTCTCAGCAAAATACCCGTCTACTTGTCTTTTCGGCCGATCAGGGGAAAAAATGGCTGAAATGTATCTAAAAAAAGAGAATTTTCAAATCATTGCAAGAAATTTTCGTTTTCTAAAAGGAGAAATTGATATAATCGCTCTTGATCAGGAATGCCTGGTTTTTATTGAAGTCAAAACACGGACTAAAGATACTTTTGGATTTCCCGAAGAATTTGTTTCCCGCTCAAAACAGAAACAGATCCGAAGGGTAGCAGAAGGATACCTGATGCTCCACCCACCAGAAGAAAGACAATGCCGGTTTGATGTGATCGCTATTACAGTAGAAGACAAAGGCCAAACTGTTTTGCAGCATTTTAGAAATGCGTTTGATTAATCCAGGTAATTAAAACTGGTAATTAAGCCCGAGTTGCAAATTCCTTCCCGGCTCATAAACAGCATCCGGATCAGGTCTTGCTATATAGGATCTCTGCAGACAGTTGTAAAGTAGAGTAAATATTCGAAAAGAAGTTCCTATCATGTAGTTTGCCTTGATATTGATAACAAAATATCCGGGTATGTGAATCTCTGCCGGACCGGGATGGTTCTTTTTTTGCTGAATGGTTGTATTGATACCGAGCGACAATCGTCCGATCCAAAGCTCTGATCCCAGAAATAACCTTGCTGGTGGAATGTCATTCAGATCATCCGTGGAATCAAGACTTTTTCCAAAAAACGCAAAATAATTCCCATATATTTTCCACCCTGGTCGTGGAAAGTACTCAATTTCCAGTTCATATCCGCTGATCCGGCCTTTGTTGATATTTCCATAAGTATAAACTTTTGGCTGAAGCATATACCTTTCGATCAGATGGTCGATCTCATAGCCAAATATATAGACTCCCAAGTAAAAATCCTCAGTAAAAAACCTTAACCCACCGTCCAGATTAAAGCTTGTTTCCGACTTTAATCCCGGTTGGGCGATGATCGACCCTCTTCCTGTGATTCCCGAATAGAACAACTCGCTAAGGCTTGGGATCCTATACGCTCTTGCTATATTGACAAACAGGACAATATTGGGTGTGATCTTAAACGAGCTTCCGATGAAACCTGAAACAGCTTTGTGTTCACTTTGTGCGAATTGAACTGATCCTCCTGGCAATGCCTTCAAACGGACGATATCCAGACGTCCTCCGCCCACAAGATCTACGTTCTTAAGACCGAAATAGTCCAACGATAGAAAAAACCCCAAATCTGACCGCATTCCTTTTCTATAGGGCCATTCTTCAGAAGAGGAAAGAATTTCACCGGATTCATTATAGGTCGTAGTCATGCTTTTCGCCTGAACACCTGTGCGGCCGAAAACATCAGCTCCGCTTGTTATCCGGATTTTTCCAATCTCCCTTCGATATGAAAAAAATAGTCCATAATCAATGCTTTGAGTTCGGCTGAAGGATTCGCTTTTTTTGAACGGAATTATTTTCTCTTTTTTCGTTTCAAGATATTGTGGATTTAAAAAAGCCTGAAAATCGATCTCTCCATCTCTTGCAAGGTGTTTTTCCTTCCATTGAAACTGGATAAAATTGTGCCCTTCTTTTGGATACCAGGTCGGCTTAGATATACTATCCTTATTGGCTTTTCCAATATTCTTGCCCCTGGCGCTCAAAAAACTAAGGTGGATTTCCCTCTTGTCCGTTTCATGGGAGATTTTTCCCAACATACTTCCCTGTGTAAAAAAGGATTGCAGAACTTCTCCTTCGGGTGATGAATAATTTTCAGCATCGACCCCCTGGAATGACAGATAGAAACCGGTGTGATCCGTGCCTCCATCCAGATTGAATCCAATGCTTTTTCCATGATTGGCTGTGCTGTATCTTGTCTGAATACTTCCCTGAATACGTTTATTCAGAGAAGGCTTTCTGGTCAAAATGTGGATGACTCCACCAATTGCATCAGAGCCGTAAAACACAGAAGACGGGCTCCGTAAAACATCGATCCTGTCGATATCACGGGGATTTACAAAAGAGGCGCTTGCACCCGTACGTCGTTCGCTCGTGATCCTGGCATTGTCCAGAAGGATGAGAATCCGCCTTCTTGCCAATCCACGGATGTTAGGAACCAGAGAGAAGCCCCCAGCGCCGATATTCGAAACACCGGGCAGTTCAAGCAATCCCTCAGAGACATTTTCATGCATGTTTGTTTCTATTGTCTCTCTGGTCAGAACGGTTTCCGCGGCAGGGAAACTTGTGAAAGCTTCCGGATACCGGAAGGCTGTGACTGTTACATCTTCTCTCTGGATAAAATAAGGGTTCAATTGTATCAGAACAGATTTATTAAGAGTTTCTAATGTTAAAGAAACGATCTTTACCATGTAGTCGGGGTGAATGATCTCAAAAATGATCTTATGTGAATCCGGTATGTTCAAAGAAAAAATGCCCTTATCATCAGATAGTGTTTTTTGATCGCTGGAACGGTGGAGAACAACTGCATTAGATACAGGAGTTCCTGACGGCGATACGATCCGGCCCATTATTTCTCGTGCCAAACAATTTATGCAAAAAGCGCTGAAAAAGATCAAAATAAACAAAACTTTTATCGATGTTTTTTTCCGATCTAATAACATGTTATTTCCATAATGTTCCCTCGATCCGAATTACCGTAGATAGATCGTCAGTTTCCTGAGCCAGGGTTTTAACCGATTTTTTTAATACCGGGTGAATGACATCAGGACTAATTTCGTTTAATGGCACAAGAACAAAATTCCTTTTGTCCATCCTTTGGTGAGGGATCTTTAAGTTAGGAGAAGATATAACAAAATCTTCCGCCAAAAGGATGTCGATATCGATCTTTCTGGGTCCTTTAGGAAAGGTTTTTTTGCGTCCCAGAAGGCATTCAATGTGTTTCAGAATTCTCAAGAGTTTTTGAGGACCAAATGGGCAGTCGACTTCGATAACCATATTAAAAAAAATAGGTTGTTCTCGAATATCAACAGGTTCCGTCTCATATAGAGAAGAGGTTTTATTGATCCGGATATTTTCTTTTTCTATGGAGTCCAATGCAGCGATGATGTTTTTTTTTCTGTCCGCCTGGTTACTTCCAAGGCATAAATGATAGATCAAAGGAATGTGCCCACTAAATTTTTTCAAGGATTAAAAAGACTAAATTTTTTCATCACCCTCAGTATAGCAATAGTTATCCAGAGATGATCTTCTATGCTGGAGTTTTTAGATCTGAATTCCCAGTAGCCGTATGAGTTTTGGTTTTTTAGAAGCCAGTTTAAAGCAGGCTTAATCCCTTTATGATCCGCTTTAAAACCGATCTGAGCAAGAGAATCCAGGCAGCTGAGAATATCGGTTGCCCAGAACGGAGAAGTCAATTCCTTCCAGAAATGGGCTCCATGCCTGTCCTCATACTTATCCGCTTTGAAAAATCGTGTCAGGAGAAGTTCGCCTACATTGATTGCTTCCTTTCTTTTTCTCCAATTCGGCGAAGCAGCCAGTGCCCGCAAAACCATACCAGTGACAAGGTGGGAAAAGGGCTGCGTTTTATCAGAAATAATAGGCTTTAATTCAAGCCGGGATTTGTTATTGTATCTTTTTTTTTGTTCTTCTTTGCTTATCGTTCTGTAGGGAATAACCCAACCGCCTCCCTCCTGCTTATGTCGCATCAACCACCGGAATCCACTTTGTACACGCTTGTCATCGTTGTATCCAAGCAAACAAAGGATTTCGAGAGTCAGTGCATGGTATGTCGGGGAATACTCATTCAGATATGCCCCACGGAAATCTCCTTCATTGGTCTGTGTCGAAAATAAAAAATCAACTGCTTTACGGATACCTTCTTCTTCCTGAGAACATCCATAGTTGTATAGTTGAAAGATATTACGCAGTGTATCAATGATATAATAACTTTTTTCCCATTTTGGATGGCCTTCAAATCTTTTATTACACCACCCTCCGTTAGGGTGCTGACTTTCTATAATACGTATTCGAGCGGCAAATTTTTGCAGGTTCTTAAGTTCTCTGTCTACTGGAACATCCAGAATGTCTTTTTTCAACCAATAAAGAATAGGAAGATTGCCTCGCGCCAGAAGAAACTCAATCGCCTTGTTTGTATTTATTTCCATTTCAAAGTTTCTGAATCCCTTATAATCCTCTATAAACTGAATTCCTTTCTTTAATTATGAAAACTAGATTTTAATCCAATTGGGAAAGTTCTGTCAATTTATTGTTTTTCAATGTGTTATTTTTAGTTTCAATTTACTATAATGCTTTTTTAAATATTTATGTTTCCTGAAGTTTCGATTATTAAAACACTATAATATGAAGAATGGGAGGCTTGTATGACTGACTTAATCTATTTGGACAATGGAGCTACATCATTTCCAAAACCTGATATTGTCCATACATTCATGTTTGATTTTTTTAAACGTTTTGGTGTGAATCCCGGGCGATCTGGTTATGACCTGTGCATAGAAACAGGAGAAATGGTCGAAGAAACCAGGAAAATGTTGACGGATTTTTTTAACGGGACAGACCCGAACCGCCTTTGTTTTTCCTATAATTCCACCGATTCCTTGAATCTTGCAATAAACGGGATGTTGGAACATGGAGACCACGCTGTGTCCACGACGATAGAACACAATTCAGTCTTGAGGCCTCTTTATCATCTGGAAAAATATTCCGGAGTCGAAGTCGATTTTATTCCTTTTGATAAAAAAGGATTTGTAGATCCTGATGATATTGCCAGGAAATTTAAAAAGAACACTAAGCTGGTAGTGGTTAATCATGCATCCAATGTCATTGGAACGATCCAACCGATCAGGGAGATAGGCGAACGTTGTAGAAAACACGGTATTCCTTTTGTGGCGGATGTGTCCCAATCCGCTGGAAAGATCCCGGTCAACATGGAAGAACAGAACATAGATGTAGTCTGTTTTACAGGACATAAATCACTGCTTGGGCCCACTGGAATCGGAGGATTGTGTGTTCGGGAAGGCATAAACACCAGACATACACGCGCCGGAGGAACCGGTGTTCGTTCGGCTGTACGCGCTCACCTGGACGAATATCCATACAGGATGGAATATGGAACACCTAATGTCCTTGGAATCTCAGGATTGAATGCAGGAGTCAAATGGATCATGGAAAAGGGAATGACCAATCTGTTTCAGCATGAAAAAAAGCTGACTGAACAACTTAGAAACGGTCTCCAAAAAATAGGTGGAGTAACCATGTATTACCAGGACGATCTGACCGATCATATCAGTATTTTATTGTTCAATGTCGATGGTATGGAGGCTTTAAACACAGGCACACTGCTTGATGTTGATCATGATATTGCATGCAGAACAGGGCTTCATTGCGCCCCTAGAGTGCATGAACAAATTGGTACCGCTGAGATCCATGGTGGGGTCAGATTTGGTATCGGGCCATTCAATACTGAAGAACATATCAAGGCTGCCATTGAAGGTGTGACTGAAATAGCTGAAATGCAAAGAGAAAGAAAAGGAGTTAAATATGCCTGAAATCGATGTTAACGGAAAAATATATGAACTTAATGAGGAAGGTTTTTTACTCCATCCTTAAGAATGGAATCTAAAAGTTGCCAAGACATTGGCCAGGGTTGAAGAAGGGATAGAAGAATTGACGGATGACCACTGGACTATCATAAACTATATCCGTGATTATTATTTAGAAAAAAATCTAGCTCCTATGGTTCGAAAGATCTGCAAGAATACAGAATTCAAGTTAAAATATATATTTGAACTTTTTCCCTCTGGCCCTGCAAAAGGGGCCTGCAAACTGGCCGGATTACCTAAGCCTGACGGCTGCGTCTAATCTGTATAATGATGCTTGATGGATTTTCCTTTGACATAATAGATCACTTCTTCACTGATATTGGTTGAATGGTCCGCGATCCTTTCCAGATGACGTCCGATTAGCATGAGACCTACAGCTCTTTTGATGGAAGCCGGTTCTTGCATCATATAGGTCAACAATACCCTGAAGATCTGATCATTCATTTCGTCCATATCATCGTCTCTCCAGCAAACATTCCGGGCCAGGTCAGCATCTTTTTTTATAAAACTTTCAATGGAATCCTTGAGCATGCTCTGTGCCATGGACGCCATGCGCGGGATATCGATCAAAGGTTTAAAGGGGAGTGAATTGATCAGGACTAAGGACCTATCGGTTATGTTTACCGCTTGATCCGCAATCCGTTCCAGTTCACTGGAAATCTTCAGAGCGGAAGTGATATATCTGAGGTCCACAGCCATGGGCTGGTGCAGGGCCAGAAGCTTCATACAGATCTGATCTATTTCTATATCCAGAAAGTTGATGGTTTCTTCATTTTTATAAACGTCCTGCGCAATCTCCTCTTTGCGCTCCTTGAGACATTGGATTGATAGGGAAATGTTTTTCTCCGCCATAGAGGCCATCATTAAAAGTTTTTCTTTCAACTCCTGTAATTCTTCGTCAAGATGCCTTTCCATTTTTGCCTCCTATAAAAATACTTTGTATTTAGCCAAATCGACCGGTGATATAATCTTCCGTTAATTTATTGGATGGATTTGTAAATATTTTATCTGTTTTATTATATTCCACTATCTCACCCAGCATCATAAAAGCCGTAAAATCAGATACGCGCGCAGCCTGCTGCATGTTGTGGGTGACGATAACAACAGTGTAATGTTCCTTCAGTTGGTGGATCAGTTCCTCAATCTTGGCTGTAGCCACAGGATCGATAGCTGAGCAAGGCTCGTCAAAAAGAATAACTTCGGGTTTAATAGCAAGGGCTCTGGCAATACAGAGCCTCTGCTGCTGTCCTCCTGAGAGGGAAAAAGCATTCTCGTCCATCCGGTCTTTTATTTCGTCCCAAAGCGCTGCTTCTTTCAAACTTTTTTCCACGATCATTTCGATCTTTTTTTTATCCCTCATCCCGTTAATCCTGAGGCCGTAAGCAATATTGTTAAATATGGATTTTGGAAAAGGATTGGGTTTCTGAAACACCATTCCGACTCTTTTTCTTAAAACTGCTACATCGACCTTGGGATGGTAGATGTTTTCGCCTTCCAACAGGATATCACCTTCTATTTTTATCCCGGGAATCACATCGTTCATCCGGTTAAGTGTACGGATGAATGTTGACTTTCCACAGCCGGACGGGCCTATCAATGCTGTCACCTTATTCTCTTCGCAGGCTATATTGATGTTCTTCAATGCAATTTGGGAACCGTAATAAAAATTAACATTTCGTGCTTCGATTTTTGGCTGGTTCTTCATACTAGGCTCTCCTTTTTTTTCTCAATCTGTAGCGGAGGATAACAACCGACATATTCATTCCCAGAACAAGCAAAATCAAGATAAGGGCCGTTCCATAAGCCAAAGGCCTAACCTGTGAGATGGCGTGATGTTGTGTGGCCATAACATACAGGTGATACGGCAAGGCCATAAATTGGTCGCTTAATGATCTGGGAAGGAAAGGAAGAAAAAAAGCAGCCCCGGTAAACATGATGGGAGCTGTTTCTCCGGCAGCACGGGCCAGCCCCAGCACAGTTCCGGTCAGCATTCCCGGGAGGGCATTGGGGAGCACATTGGTCTGAATGGACTGCCATTTGGTTGCCCCTAAAGCCAGTGCTCCTTCCCTGTAAGAATTCGGGACAGTTTTCAGGGCTTCTTCGCTGGCTGTTGTGGTCCATGGGAGAGTCAAAAGACCCAAAGTCAGACCAGCAGAAAGAATGGATGTGCCAAATTTGAGAACATTTACAAACAGAATTACACCAAACAACCCATATACAATGGACGGAACACCGGAAAGATTGCGTATGGACAAACGTATGATCCGGGTTATCCGCGTCTGATTGGCATATTCATTTAAATAGATGGCGGAAAACATTCCCATGGGCACAGCCAATAATGCGGTTACCATGGTGACAAAAAACGTTCCCATGATAGCCGGAAAGATTCCTCCTTCTGTCATTCCTCGCCTTGGTGCCTGGCTGACAAATTCCCAACTGATCACCCCGCCTCCTTTGCTTCCGATGTCATAAAGGAAGATAAAAAGGAAAGCTAAAACAATATACAGACACACTCTCAACGAAAAAAAACCAATAAATTCAATTATTTTTTTTCTCACTGTTCTCTTTCCTGATACTTGTTCAAAATTACATCAGACAGCAGATTAACTATAAATGTAATCAGAAAAAGGACAAATCCTACGGCAAAAAGAGCGTAATAATGGGTCGAATAATAAGGAACTTCACCCAGTTCAATAGCAATGGTAGCAGTCATCGTGCGAATGGAGCTGAGAAAACCTCTAGGGAATGCAGGTGCATTTCCTGTGGCCATGAGCACGGTCATGGTCTCACCGATGGCCCTTCCCATGCCCAGCATTACTGCGGCGATAATACCGGATAAAGAAGCAGGGAGTTTGACACGCACAAGAGTTTGCCACCTGTTCGCTCCCAGGGCCAGTGAGGCGTCTGAATAAGTTTTGGGCACTGCACTTAAAGAGTCCTCCGAAATACTGACGATAGTGGGAAGCGCCATTATTGCAAGTAGCAGCGAACCATTGATTGCATTCAGGCCATTGCTTGTGCCAAAGATCTTGGCTAGAATGGGCCCGAACAATATAATTCCCAGAAATCCGATAACAACAGAAGGAATCCCTGCCAGGATCTCAACAATAGGTTTTACAATTTCTCTGACTTTCCAGTGTGCCACATCGGACAGATAGGACGCAGTTCCGATCCCGATGGGGATGGCAATGATCATGGCTCCCAAGCTAACCATAAATGTGCTGGCCACCATGGACAGGATCCCATAATGCTCCTTGACCGGAGATGTGGGATTCCACTGGTGGCTTGTGAAAAATTCTTTCAGATCTATCTCCCGGAATGCAGGAATGGATGTGAACAGAAGCAGTGCGAATATGCTGGCCAGGATCATTACAGTCAGGATCCCATTGGTAAAAAAAAAAGCTTTAATGACGGATTCTTTGAGATCTGAAAATTTTTTCTTTTTCATGTCTAATCTATTATCTAGTACGGGATATGATATTTTCCATAAAAAAAACATGGCAGGATCTTTTTAGGATCCTGCCGTTTTTTAGAAGGAATTCATTTCATATTCTTGAAATTGTCAGCAATAATATCTTTTCCGATTGGGAAAAAACCTTCTCTTTCAACAATTTTCTGGCCTTCAGGGCTGTTGATGAACTTGATGAACAAAGCTACGTTACCTTTGGGCTTTCCATTGGTGGACTGAAAAAGAGGACGGGCAACCGGATAGTCGCCGGAATCAACGGCTGCTTTATCCATTGGAGAATAGGCTTTGGACTCGGCGTTCTTTGCCACATTGAGAACCGTCAGGTCGTTTCTGACCTTCCTGGTTTTTATGTCTATGACGTAACCCACTCCCACATATCCGATACCGGCTTTATCTTGGATCACGCCTTCCACGATCTGGGCATTTCCATTCATTCTTTTCATTTGAGGAGAGTAATCCTGTTTGCCAAGTACATGTTCCTGAAAGAATACAAAGGTGCCGGAGTTAGATTGACGTCCATAGAGTGATATGGGCATATCCGGTCCGCCCACTTCCTTCCAATTTGTGATATCACCTCTGTAGATAGCCCCGATCTTTTCCATGATCATTTCTTTGAGAGGGTTGTCCTTGTGGACGATCACGCTTAATCCATCAATAGCGATGATAAAGGTCCGGGGAACCACTCTCTTTTCCTCACAAAGTTTTTTTTCTTTGCTTTTCATGGGCCGGGAATGATTGGCAATATCGCAGGTGCCGTTGATCAGCGCTGCAATTCCTGTTCCTGATCCGCCGCCCATAACTGCAATGGCTTTTCCAGGATTTATGGCCATGAACTCTTCCGACAGGATCTGAACCAGATTGACAATGGTGTCAGAACCTTTGATCTGGATCATTCTTTTGGCGGAATATACTGTTCCACTCGCGAAGATAAAACCTAACAAGAGTGTTCCGATCAAAAATAATTTTTTTCCTTTCATTATAAATCTCCTTACTTGAATTTAAACCAGAGAGTGATGTTGGCATAAATATCATTTTTTGCATCACTCCCTGAATAAGTCGTATATTTGATATTAGGGATAAGCCAGATGTTCTTGGCCGCTTCAAAGCTGACACCAAGAATGACCAGAGTGGGTTTGACATAGTTGGCAAAGGGGATATAAGAAATCCCTGATCCCTTGAATTTTGATTCCCAATCATCTGAAACAGCTGTATCCACACGCCCAATGATGTCCACTTTGCTGGAGGCATTGATCACGGCAAAAGCGGAAAAGAGCCCGAGGTTATAGGTTGTTCCGTTCTGGAAAGCCTGGTTGGCATAAAGCACTCCGATACGGCCCCAGTTTCCTTCGTAGGCCGCAAATCCCTGGTAGACATACCGCTGGTCTGTTTCCGACCTGTGCTCGTAATCCGCATATACCTCAAAAGTCAAACCTTTGGCTGGCTTGATCGCTAAGGCTCCATAGACTCTTTTGCCGGCATTTGTCTCTCCCTTGTTGGAAGAACCATTGCCGTACATCACGCTGTAGGTGACTTTTTTAGCACTGTCCAGAGTTCCTTTTAAACCGATTCCAAAATCTCTGGAGGAGGCGAATTTGAAAAGATCCAGAGGTGTTTTTTCCAGAGCACGATATCCCCAGATAGGCTCAACATTGTTGCTGAATGTCGGAGGAGACATTATTCCTGCTTTTAATTCATGCCCGCCCAGTTTTGTGCTCAGATAGGCATCTTTAACGATGGCTGTCAGTTTGTCCTTAGAAAAACTGCTGTTTGCCATTTCCAGACGTAGTCTCATCTTGATCTTTTCAGTCAACTTGCTGTTGAAGGTCAAATAAACTCTTCGCATCCAGAAACCATGCTGACCCTTGACGTCTGAATCGTGGTGATCCAGAACTGTGTAATAATCAGCGAACATATAGCCTTTGAACGATCCCTGAGCATGGGTCAGGATTGAAAGACCGAACAAAAGAACGGCTGCAGTCAAAACGATTGTCAGTTTTTTCATTTTTTACTCCTTTTTTAACTCTTTTAAAATTTGATCTGCGCTGATCGCCGAAATTTTCGCCTAAGAATGTTAAATGCAAATAAATACAGTGTTAATTTTTGGTTAAATTTCTGGATGATTCATGAAATTCGACGACACGTTAAAAAAAAGGGTTCGAGGTTGTCTCATCTATCTGGATTCCCGTTTTCGCGGGAACGGCGTCTGGATTCCCGTGAACCCTGTCCCCGACTCCGATCGGGGAACGGGAATGACGTAAATTAAATGACTTTGGGCTAAGCTGCTTTGGGCTTTCTTCGGCTTCGATGACTTCTATGGATTTCTATAGACTTTTTTGCCTTTGGCCGCGCCTCACATATCGGCCTGTGAATAACCCAGGATAAGTAAGTAGAAAAATTTGGTTGATTTGAAATGGAAGCACATTTCTTCCGTTGAAGAAATTACAGTTTTTGTTGGAAAGGAAGCTTAATGGTAAATGTGGTCCCCTGCCCCAGCCGGCTTTCTACGGAGATATCCCCTTTGTGGAGTTTGACGATATGTTTCACGATGGAAAGTCCAAGTCCAGTGCCGCCCAGCTTTCTTGAGCGGGATTTATCCGTCATATAAAACCGCTCGAATATACGCGGTTGGTGTTCTTCTGCTATACCAATGCCTGTATCTGAGACCTGAACAACAGCCTGGTCGTTTTCCTGCTTCAAAGTTATGATAATTTTTCCGTCTTCTGAATATTTAACGGCATTGTCCACAATGTTGATAAACATCTGTTCAATCTTGAAAAGATCAGCTTGGACAGGAGAAAAATCCTTTTCGGCTATGATCTCAAATTCCAGACTTTTCGCTTTGATCCTTTCTTCAAAGATCTTCATTATGTTTTCTAGGAGTTTTTCCAGATCCACAGTTTCGATCTCGAGATCAGTCCCCTTTTCTTCCAGTTCTGACAGCTGCATCAGATCTTTAACAATATTGATGAGCCTGTCCGTATTCCGCTTGATTATGTTTAAATAATGTTCGTTTTTTTCATCGATCTCTTCTTCCAAAGTCTCGATGAATCCTTTAATGGCAGTCAGAGGCGTCCTTAATTCGTGTGAGGCATTGATAATTAAATCCCGTTTGATCTTTTCAAGCGTTTTGAATTCTGATATATCATGCAGTGTAACAACGATTTCTTTTCCTCTGTGTAAAGAAGCCAGATTACATAGGAAAACTCTTTCATTCAAGTCCAGCTCCTCTGAAATGTTTTTCCCTTCTTTACGGAAAGACTCGACCATTTCTCGAAAATTTGCTTCACGCAGAATCTCCCAATAGAATTTTCCATTGATATCATCTTGTCCTGAAATTTTCTTGAAGCTGTCATTGGCAAAAAGAATCCGGTTATTCTCATCCAGAGCAAAAAGCCCTTCTTCAATAGAACTAAGAATTCCTTCAAGTTCTTCCTTTTTACGACTGGTTTCCAGAAATAGGGATTGGATCTTCTCCGTCATGATATTGAAGCTTTCCGCCAGATCGGAAAACTCTCCCTTTTTTCTGGTGAAAACTCTCACTTTAAAATCCCCTGCCGCAATTTTTTGAGAGGCTTCTCGAAGTTCTTTGACAGGCTTTGAAAAAGAGCGTGATAGAAAAAAAGAAAAAAGAAAAACACACAGCAGAATGGCCAGGGCAATCTGTGTGATCTTCCCTCTCAAGATAGCTATTAAATGTTTGATGTCGTGAAGATAGAGACTGAGGCGAATAACATGAGAAACCCGGCCGTCCTTTATAATGGGCAGCCCTATATAAAGCATATCCGTTTTAAGGGTGCGGCTGAATCGAAGCGACCGTCCTATCTGACCGGAGTATGCCCTGAAGATCTCGGGCCTGTCTTTGTGATTCTCCATCATTTCCGGGTTCTTTTCAGAATCAGCCAGAACTCTTCCCTCTCTGTTTATCAATGTTAACCGCGTTTCTATCTTTTTCCCGAATTTTTCCATAAAATCCTGCAGTTCTTCTATTCTATTTTCTTCAAGATAGAAGAGGACTTGGTATTTCAGAGCTTCTCCGGTATGAGACAGTTCTTTTTCCAAGTTGGCAATATAAAACCGTTTTATTTCATGAAAAGAAAATAGAAGTATGAGCATAACCAGTAAAATGATTACAAGAAAATGCCCTCCGAAGACTTTAACAAAAATAGATTTTCTCATTCTTCCAGTTTATATCCCACTCCTCTGATATTTTTTATGAGAATGGCCGCCCGGCCCAACTTTTCTCTCAAATGTTTGATGTGCACATCCACTGTCCGGTCCACGACATATTTTTCCTGTCCCCAGAGCTGATCCAGGATATGCTCTCTTGAAAACACCCATCCTTTTTTTGACGCGAGCAGCTTGAGTATCCGGAATTCAGTGGAAGTCAAATCAATTTTTTTGCCTTCCACGATGACCTCATGTTTTTCCGGATCTATGATCACTAAATTGCGGATCTCTATTTTTTCCCGGGAGGATATTGCTTTTGGCCTTCTCATCACCGCTTTAACCCGGGCAACAAGTTCCTTCACAGAGAAAGGTTTGGTGATGTAATCATCGGCTCCCAACTCCAGCCCAAGGATCTTGTCGATTTCCTCCCCTTTGGCTGTCAACATGATGATAGGGATGGATAGATAAAACTCATCTCTTTTAAGCTTTTTGCATACGTCCAGACCATCTTCATCCGGAAGCATCAGATCAAGGATAATAAGATCGGGCTTCTGGATCTTGAGTTGGGCCATAAAACGAACGGCGTTCTCAAAACACTGAACCTTAAACCCGGCTTTTTTCAAATGTAGAGATAGAAGTTCCAGAATATCTGGTTCATCATCAACAACATAGATAAGTTTGTTCACAGTGTTTCTTTATCGATTGAAAATTCGTTTGTTGATTATACCGCTAAAAAATAGAAGAAACAACACTGGGGATTTCATCCCATAAAATTAATTAAAAATTAAGATTTTCTTAATTCAAACTTAACAAAAGTCATTTATTTTTATTATCAAGATAAAGGAGAAATATTATGGCAAAAGCAGATCTTCATCTGCATTCTAAATATTCAAATCATCCTTCTGAATGGTTTTTACAACGACTGGGCGCAAGTGAATCCTACACGGAACCGGAATACATTTATAAAACATCCATAGAGAAGGGAATGACTTTTGTCACTGTAACAGATCACAACAAGATCGATGCTTCTTTAAGTCTCAAAGAACTCTATCCAGAGCGGGCATTCACTGGAGTTGAGGTGACAACTTACTTTCCTGAAAACCAATGCAAAATTCATGTGCTGGTGTATGGATTGAATGAAAAACAATTTGATGAGATCCAATCCATTAGAAAAGATATATATGATCTTCGGCATTATCTGCGCAGAGAAAAATTGACCCATTCTGTTGCCCATGCTACTTTTTCTGTTAATGGCAAACTGTCTTTTGAACATCTTGAGAAATTGATTCTTCTTTTTGATGTGTTTGAAGGAATCAATGGGGGAAGAAATGAGATCAACAACCTGATCTGGATGAAAATCCTTTCTAATCTTACACCGGTCCATATTGAAGATCTCTACTCCAAATACCGGATAGAACCATTCAGCCATGAATCTTGGAAAAAAGGATTTACAGGTGGATCGGATGACCATGCCGGGATGTTTATCGGACGAACTTTCACTGAAACCGAAGCGGATAGTATTGACAGTTTTCTGGCAAAAATAAGAGCAAAGGAATCTTATCCTTCCGGTCGGCATAATGATTATCAATCTTTAGCCTTTATGTTTTACAAGATCGCCTATGACTTCTCAAAGAATAAACAGGAATCGATATCCACTTCCTTTTTGGATACATTAATGGATTACTTTTTTGGCGAGAAAAACCTCGACCTTAAAAACAAGATAGCATTGAAGAAACTCAAGGCTGCCGGCCAAAAGAACGGAAATAAGATATATATGCTACTTCATGGTATTATTCATGATATGGAACGATTAAAAACCGCTCCTTTAGAAAATAAACTTAATTTGGCATATCAGAAAATTGCTGAAATTGCGGATGAATTTTTTAAAATACTTCTCCAATCGATAGAAAAGGATATCCAAAAAGGAAATTTTATAAAAATAATTACAAATCTTTCCGCATCCATCCCTGGAATCTTTCTCTCAATTCCATTTTTTTCCACTATCAAAATCATGTCCGACAGCCGAAAACTTTTATCGGAATTAAAAGAAAAATATTTACCTGAGACCGAAAACAATAATAAAAGAATCCTTTGGTTTTCTGATACTCTGAATGATTTGAATGGAGTGTCCATTACACTCAGAAAGATCAGACAATTGGCTGCTCAGAAAAAATCGGATCTGGTTGTTGCTGGTTCATTTGATTCTCAAAGGGATTTGAAAGAATACCCTCAAAACACCTTAGATCTTCCCATTATATTTTCTTTTCAACTGCCGGGTTATGAACAGTACACCTTAAAAATTCCTTCTGTGCTTAAATCCCTTGAATCCATATATGATTATAAGCCTGACGAGATAATAATTTCCACTCCAGGACCAATAGGATTAGTGGGGCTAATGGCAGCAAAACTTTTGAATATTAAAAGTGTTGGAATTTATCACACTGATTTTAAGCTCCACGGACTTAAAATTACTAAAGATAAATCGATGGCAAATTTTTTAGGGAGTTATGTCAAATCGTTTTATTCTCTGCAGGATGAAATCCTGGTTTCTTCCAAGGAGTACATCCGAATCCTTGAAAACCGAGGTATTAAATCATCTAAAATGAAAATCTTTCCCAGAGGTATTGACACTGACTTGTTTTCACCGAATAAGACAGAAGCAGAAGAAAAGTATAAATTAGGATTCAAAAATGGGTTCAATCTTCTTTATTCTGGAAGAATTTCTAAAGACAAGGAACTAGATTTTCTGATCGAGGTTTTCAGTCATCTTTCAAAAAAAACAAAGGATATAAATCTGATTATTACGGGCAGCGGACCTTATTTCAATGATCTCAGAATAAAAACCAAAGAAATGGAAAATATATTTTTCACCGGGGTTGTGGATCACAAGTTTCTTCATAAAATCTATTCTGCTGCTGATCTGTTTGTCTTCCCAAGTGTTGCAGATACTTTTGGCATGGTGATACTTGAAGCACAATCCTGCGGATTACCAGCAATCGTTTCGGATCGAGGCGGACCACAAGAAATCATTATCAACCATAAAACTGGCATTATTGCCGAGGCAGGTAATCTTTCAGATTGGATTAGAAAGATCATGTTTATCAAAGACATGAAGGATTTCTGTCTCGTCAGATACAATCAGATGAAAAAACTTGCTCGTGAAAATGTGCTGAAAATTTATACCTGGGATAGAGTTCTGGATGAGATTATAAATTGAAATAAACCGGAAGCAACAGCCCCTGTAAGAACAAGCACTTTAAACAGCATTCACTCCTTGCACATGGTAGTTTATTTCTTTAGAATAGTCTTATGCTATGGAGGGAGAAATGAAGCCTCGTAATTGTATTTTCAGTCTAGTTTTGATCCTGATGATGGGTTTTTTTTATGACGTTTCATACGCAAAAAAGGAGTTGACGGTCAAAGAGATTGTTGCCAAAAATATTCAAGCTGCCGGTGATTTGGAAAAACTTAAATCATTTGAAAATTTTTCTTTTTCTACAGGACAGCGCACCTATTACCTGGCCAAGGACGGCCGGATGAAGATCACTTCAGGCACAGCTCCTGTCATTACAAAAAGTATTATCATTGATAAAAATGGAGCCAGGAAAAACAGCTTCAACAACATCACAGAATTGAAACCCCTGGTGACTTCGACTTATCAGGCACAGGCATTACTGCGCAGCGGGCTCTTCACGCTTATAAATTTTGAGGATAATCTCGAGTATGCCGGATTGAAGCGTTTTGGTATAAAAAGTCACCATGTTCTGACGACTGAACAGGGAAAATTAATAGTAGAGTTTTATCTAGACCCAGACGAATTCCTAATAAAAAGGATGGTTTTTAAAGGATATGACCCTGGCCAGGGCACATATGAGATCAATCACGATTTTGGGCCTTATCATGAAGTCAACGGAGTAAGACTGCTTTCATCCTGGTTTACATCTCAAGTGGGAACACGCGGTGTTATGTATGAGATACAAGAGGTTAAATTCAATCTTCCTTTGAATGAAGACTTTTTTGCCAACCTGGATCTGAATATGGGAGAGGTGGAGATCAGTACCGGGATATTGGGCGGAAACATTATTGATCATTCTTTGCGTCGTAATACGTTGATCCTGGAAACCAACTGGACATTGGCAAATATTCAGAGCGCTGGTTTCATGAACAATGACTCACTGAGAATAAGCATTAAAGACAGGGAGTACGATATAACATTTTATGACAGCTCTCCTCCAAGAAGTTCCATCAAGCAGGGGGCAGTTATATTAATGCCAAATCGCAGGGATGAAAACTATATTATCAGCATGTATTCTACTGAGTTTAAAGATCTAGCGGAAAAATTGGAGCTTTTTCAGCCAATTAAATTAAAGCAAAAATAATTTATGGAGATAATTATGGCAAAATGGAGCAGACGTAATTTTATAACAGCTTTCACTTCAGGACTTTTTGGAATGGGCTTGACCAAAACTATGAGGGCAGACTCAATAAAATTGAACAACCGTGTGGAAACTAAAGATATCAAGATAAAAAAATACAATATCCTAGGGAAAACCGGACTCAAGGTTTCGGATGTAAGCTGCGGGGCGATCTCTTTTTTTGAGCCCAATGTAATGCGTTATGCTTTTGATCTTGGAATTAACTATTTTGATACTGCTGAAGGCTATATGAACACAAACAGCGAAAGATATATCGGTCAGGCCCTGAGCGGAATACGGGATAAAGTAATAATCACTACCAAGCATGGATATTCTTCCAGAACCAAGATCACAAGACAAAACATTATTAATCGAATGGAAAACAGCTTAAAACGAATGAAAACAGATTATGTGGATATCGCCCTGGTCCATGGCATTAATGACCTTAAATTGCTGCATAATGAAGAACTTGTTTCAGCCTATTCTAAGTTGAAAAAGGATGGAAAGATACGATTCACCGGATTTTCAACACATAACGCGCCTGTTACTTTAAAACAGGCTCTGGACTCGGATTTCACTCAGGTTGTCCTAGTGATCTACAGCCATATGCAGAATGAGATTGAACCTCTGCTGGAACAGGTAAAGAAAAAGGGCATAGGTGTTATCGCCATGAAGATTTTTGCGGGCGGAAAACACGGAAATCTGAAATCATTTATCGGGAGAGAAACCAGCTATCCCCAGGCGGCCATCCGATGGGTTTTAAGTAATTCAAATATCGATACCTGTATAACAACTATGAGCAGTTACTCCCATGTCGAGGAATATGTTGCTGCATCAGGGCTTTCTTTCGACCGGGCTGACCTGAATGTTTTAGCCAAGTACCGGCATCTTGTTGATGACCAGTACTGTAGAGTTGGATGCGAAGAATGCCTGAACGCCTGCCCGAACAATGTCCCCATCAATGATGTACTTCGTTATTCCATGTATTTTGAAGATTATAAAATGGAAAAAGAGGCAATTCGGTATTATGCAGAAATTGATGATCAAATAAAGCCCTACTTGTGTGTAAGCTGTGATGGAATCTGTTCTGACGCCTGTCCATATGGCTTGAAGGTCAGAGAGAATCTTATTCATGCAAATGAGATCTTGAGCGCCTGATACAATGATTATCAAAAGTTCCAAATATTATACTTTTATAATGGAGGTATAAATGATTAAAAGGTTAATAATTTTTACAACCATAATATGCGTTTTCTTCCTTTTGGCAAAAGCAGATCAACAATCCTTTGAAAAGGACGTATTCGCCACATCAATGGGAGAATTAACGATCACATTTGTGGGACATGGAACCCTGTATTTTACATTTAACAACAAGGTCATTCATATCGACCCTGTTACACGGTATGCGGATTATTACCTGATGCCCAAGGCTGATATGGTTCTTCTTACACACGAGCATGGAGACCACCTGGATACAAAAGCACTGGATTATATTATCACAAAAAAAACCGATATGATCGTAACAGAAAAGTGCACATCAAAGCTGGATGGATATATTTATAAGATCATGAAGAACGGAGATGTGCAAACCGTACAGGGGATCAAAATCGAAGCCGTACCGGCCTATAACATCAAACACATGCGCAGTCCTGGAAATCCATTCCATCCCAAGGGAAACGGAAACGGCTATATCTTGACTATGGCCGGAAAGCGCATTTATGTTGCCGGGGATACGGAAAACATTCCGGAGATGAAAGCCTTAAAGAATATCGACATTGCATTTCTCCCAATGAATCTCCCCTACACCATGACTCCAGAGATGGTTGCTGATGCGGCCAGGTCGTTTAAACCCAAAATATTATATCCCTACCACTACGGAAGCACGGATCCCGGCAAACTGGTAGACCTGCTAAAAACCGAGGAAGATATTGAAGTTCGTATCAGAAAAATGAGATAGATCCATTTATAATCCCAGGATTTACGGGTATTAATCATAGAGCAGATAAGGTTTTCGCAGCTCTCTAAAATTTATCAGATCCCCGGAATAATCTGATATTATTTCCGGTACAGGCTTCCCCGCTTCCAGAGCTTCTCTCACACTTGATGTTCCCATGATCCTGTCAAAATATTTTTCATGGAAGATCAATTGTTCGGGATAAAGTTCCCGGATAGTCTGGATAATAAAAAGGGTCACCGAAAAAGACCGGAATATTGATCTGCTAATAACATGGATCTGGCATCCGCCGCACAATTTTCCCTGATATTTTGAAAAAGTCGGACTAAACCAGGCCTCGCGGAAAGTAACTCCGGGAATCTCAAGAGCATTTAGTTTTTGAGAAAGTTTATGCCCATCGATCCAGGGTGCGCCGAAAAATTCAAAGGGTTTGGTTGTTCCACGGCCTTCAGAGATGTTTGTTCCTTCAAGGAATACCTGTCCCGGATAAACAGTCGCTGTTTCCAGGGCAGGCATATTTGGTGATGGGATTACCCAGGAAAGACCGGTCTCATCAAACCACATGTTTCTTTTCCATCCAGCAAGGGGAATGACTGTCAGATCGACTTTTGTTTCGAAAAACTGGTCGTTAAACATCAGGGCAAGCTCGCCTGATGTCATCCCATGACGTACAGGTATTGGGTAAACACCGACAAAAGAACTGAATTCAGGAAACTCCAGGATAGGACCTTCCATTACCAACCCGTTAATGGGGTTGGGCCGGTCCAACACAATAAAAGGAATATTTGCTTCTGCACAAGCCTGCATGCTGTACGCCATTGTCGCGATATAAGTATAGATACGTGTGCCGATGTCCTGGATATCAAAAATCATTAAGTCCAGGCTTTCCTTCATGGTACTGTCCGGAAATTTTCCGGTATCCGTTATGTCGAATGTCCTCATGTATTCATCCATGTTTTTCAACATCCCCGGATCCGGCTTTAGGGACTGGCCGTAAAGACTGAACACCGGAATCTTATAAATATCATCCATATAGAACGGCACATACTGTCCAGCCTGAGCATTGCCCCTGACCCCGTGTTCCGGGCCGTAAATGGCAACAAGATTAATGTCTGGATGTGACAAGAAAAGATCCACGATATTTTGAAGTTCCCGGTTTGCCCCGGTCGGATTGGTTATTAAACCCACTCGTTTTCCCTTTACAAGCGTAAGATGGTTTTTTAAAAATACATCCAATCCGGTTTCCACTGCTATAATATCTTTTGTTGAAGATACGAGCTCTATTCTCCGGCATGTGGATATAACCACCAGAACGATAACCAAAACCGGAAATACAATAGGAATTAACCGTTGAAACTTTTTTTTATTATTAAATTTCATTTTTGACCTCATATTTCATAATGTATAATTTTAATGAAACTTCAGGTAGAAGAGCAAGTTATTGAAGCATCTATTGAAGAACCTATTGACTTTTAGCCTGATTTTGTTTTCTAATAATGTTGCTTTAAGCAATTTATTTCATTTGAAAAGGAAGCAAAAATGAAAAAAATTATTCCCATGATGTTGGTCTTGATCCTGTGTTTGGCGCCTGTATCGGCTTTTTCTTTCAGTACGGTCAAATGTCTGTTTACAACGGATATCCTGGAGATCTTGGACGAGGACTACCAGCTGCAATTCGAATATGTACTGGGGTCTAATACCTCCTTCACCATGCGGGTTGGGTATTACCGTACATTGGAAGATTCAAACAATATCTACGCCAACAATATCCATCATTGGGAGATTGGAAGCAGATACAGGTGGTTTGCTCTTGAGAATGCTCCGCATCTGCTTTTCCTGGGAGTGGGATTTGACAACCGCCCTCAGGACAATACCGTTACTCCATTGGGTGAAATCGGGATACAGTTAAACCTGAAACCACTAACCGCAAGCCTGGTCGGATTTGGCGGATATGAATGGCACTGGAAAAATTCGAGCGCCAATCGATGGGTTAAAGGTATCGAGATAAGGGCCGGTATCTGTTTTTAATTGTGATAAAAAATGAAGACAAATTATTAACTCGTAAGGAATTCCTTTAAACATCAACCATGTTGGGAAAAGCTCTAAAAGGATTGCGAAAGCAGGTTGTTATTCAATAAAAAATAAAACTTCGAATAAGTGAAAGAGGGGAAGAACTTCAGTCCTCGCATGTAACGGAAAAAATCAATTAGCCTGGATTGCTGATCAAGAAATCTTGGTTAATCAACTGTTTATGAAGCAAAAGCAATAAGACCATGCAATGTGTGCCATAAGATCAGATCTAAAATGGAAGATTTTGTTATTGCAGTTGACATAAATAGTTAAAAAGCATAATTTATATTTCCTATAGAAATTGTATTGTTTATAAAACATAAAAGACAGTAGAAGAAAGCTTGTATAAAATATTTTAAATAGAGAAGATCAATGAAGGCTTATAAAAACTTGGGACCAGGAGGTAGAAATAGATAACTTAATTTATCTTGATCATAATGCAACCACTCCAACTGATGAGAGAGTTGTTGAAGAAATGTTTCCATATTTCAGAAAGAAATATGGCAATCCTTCCAGTATATACAAACTGGCAAATGAATCAGATAATGCGAAGGAAGAGGCAAGAGAAAAAGTTGCAAAGCTATTGAATGCCAGTTCCAATGAAATCGTTTTTACTGGATGCGGAACAGAGTCGGATAATTATGCTGTAAAAGGAGCTGCTTTTGCCAACCGGAAAAAGGGCAACCACATAATAACCTCTTCCATAGAACACCATGCCGTATTAAATTCCTGTAAATGGCTTGAGAAACGGGGGGTTAAAGTTACCTACCTTGGTGTGGATAAATATGGTGTTGTTAATTTAGATGAGCTGCGTGATGCAATAACAGATAAGACAATTCTAATATCTATTATGCATGCTAATAATGAGGTGGGTACTATAGAGCCGGTAAAGGAAATCGCAGAAATATCCAGGCAGAATGGACTTTTATTTCATACCGATGCCATCCAGACGGTTGGCAAACTTCCTATAGATGTTAATGACCTTTCAGTTGATCTCCTCTCTCTGTCTGGGCATAAATTCTATGGGCCCAAAGGTGTCGGCGCTCTTTATATTCGAAAAGGGACAAAGATCGATTCTCTTCTCCACGGAGGGCAGCATGAAAGGAACAGACGAGCAGGGACTGAGAATGTCCCGGGGATCGTAGGCCTTGGCAAGGCTGCAGAGATCGCCGCAGAAGAATTTGGAGAGGAGGAAATAAAAGTTAAAAAGTTAAGGGATAGATTAGAAAATGGATTAATAGAAAATATAGAAAACATGATAATAAATGGCCACCAGGAAAAAAGATTGCCCGGCACGCTTAACATTTGCATAAAGCACATCGAAGGTGAAGGGATGTTACTTCATCTGAATCATCATGGAATAGCCGCATCCAGTGGTTCAGCCTGCACATCAGCTTCACTCAAAGTATCTCATGTCCTTACTGCGATAGGGCTTTCACATGAAACAGCCCACGGTTCACTCCGTTTCAGCTTGGGGAGAGATAATACTGAAAAGGACATAGATAAAGTAATTAAAGTCCTGCCTCCGATTGTAGAGAAGCTGCGTGAAATGTCGCCTTTTGGAAAAAGATAGAAAAAAATTTATAGTTGTAGAAGAGGCCGAACAATATCTCAAAAAATTGGGCTTGAAACAATTAAGAGTTCGACATCATTTTAATTCAATTGATAATAATCATCTTATGAAAAAAAATTATACCTATTTATCATATTGGGAAGGCTGGCTCTCAATAATAGTAAATATTTTATTATTTGGATTAAAATATTGGGCAGGGATTGCTACTGGCTCAATTGCTATTATAGCTGATGCCTGGCATACATTAACAGACTCCATTTCTTCCATAATAGTATTAATTGGAGTTAAAATATCTTCCAAACCAGCAGACAAAAAACATCCATTTGGGCATGGGCGCGCGGAATTAATTGCTTCTCTAATAATTGGCGTCTTGCTGGCTGTTATTGCTTTTTCTTTTATTGAAAAATCAATAAATAAACTTAACAATCGAGAATCGGTAGTATTTGGAACACTTGCAGTTGTAGTTATGATTATTTCAATTGTCCTGAAGGAAGCGCTTGCTCAATATGCTATTTGGTCGTGGAAAAAAACTGGTTCCAGTGTTTTAAAAGCAGATGCCTGGCATCATAGAAGCGATGCAATTTCTTCTGTAATTATTTTAGTGGGAATATTTCTTGGAAAATATTTCTGGTGGATTGATGCTGTTTTAGGAATTATTGTTGCACTATTTATTTTCTATGCTACTTTTGAAATTTTTCGGTATTCAATTAATCCCATACTTGGAAAAATACCTGATGAGAGCCTGTTAAAAGAAGTAAATAAAATATGTCAGGCAATTAATGCTACTCAAATAGAGGCGCATCATTTTCATATTCATGAATATGGAGACCATGCAGAACTTACTTTTCACATTTCTTTAGCGAAAGATATTTCCTTGGAAGAGGCACATATAATTGCATCTAAAATAGAGAAGTCAATACGAGATAAATTGAATATTGAAGCTACTATACACATGGAGCCATTAGAAATTAATTCTGATAGTTTACTATGAACGCGACAGCTTCATCTTCGGGCTGTACTCGTTCAGATTGACTGCAAAAATTCTATATGATATGAATTTAATAAGGTAGTGAAAAAAAGTAAGCGAAAAGTATGATTATAGGAGGCTTTTATGTTTAATCCATTTAAAAAAGCGTGTTTTTTTTCAGTGCTTGTTGTTATCTTTGCTGCAGGTCTTATTTTTGCTGGTGAAGTCATTCAGACCCAGGAAAGCAGCCTCTGGGACGGAGTCGAGGTTGATTTATTAAGCGTTAAAGTAAAAAACAATATCATAACAGTAAAAATTAAATTTAGAAATGAAGGGGAAGAGAGGCAGAAAGTAAGTGCTTACTTTGAAAGCTGTTATATTATGGATGAGACCAATCAGAAGAAATACTTTGTACTTAAGGATTCTGACGGACAGTATATCGCAGGCCCAAAAGAGGGCGGTCATAAGGGAGGATATTTTGAATTTACGATAGAGCCCTCTAAGAGCAAAGGTGTTTGGATGAAGTTCCCTGCTCCGGAAAACAGCCCGGAGACAATTTCCTTGTCTATACCAGGTGTATTCCCTTTTGAAGAGGTAGATCTGTAAAAATAGAGTATTCCATATGAAGAATTTAAAATTAATTTTCTTGCTCTCATTTTTGATTAGCTTTGTTTTCCCGTCTTTATGTATATCAAAAACTACCCCTCTCAAGACAAAAGTGGATGAAATAATAATCCCTGCAGATGCTCATGAAAAGGCCATTGCAGCGCTTAAGCAGCTTGGGCCTAAAAGAGGCGCGAAGAAAATCAACTTTCACATGGTTAAGATCGACTCTCGCATGAATGAAATTTTAGGGGTCATTCGTGGAATAGAAGCAAAAAGTGAAAAGATCGAATCTGCTTTAAAAGATCTGAGCGCAAAAGAAACTGAAACCGAATTTCAGATCGAGCTTTCTGGAGATGTCCTTTTTGATTTTGATAAATGGGATATGCGCCCTGAAGCAGAAGAATCCCTAAAAAAAGTCGCTGAGATTATCAATGCCAGTGAAAGCCCTAAAGTAAAGATCTCAGGTCACACCGACTCTAAAGGAGCAGATGATTATAACCAGCAGTTGTCTGAAAAAAGGGCGGAATCTGTAAAAAATTGGCTGATAGAGAATACAGAAGTAGATCCGAAAATAATTGAGACTTCAGGTTATGGTGAATCCAAACCTGTAGAACCAAATACAAACCCTGACGGTTCTGACAATCCGGAAGGACGGCATAAAAATAGAAGAGTAGAAATAGTAGTTAAAAAGAAATAAGCTTATATCTAGAAAGCAGAAAATGGCAAGATGAAAACGAGAATTATTACCTTTCTGATACTTATTTTCACAGTCATAATTCTTTCCGCTCAGGAATATCAGCCGGACTGGAAATCCCTGGATAAAAGGCCGGCGCCGGAGTGGTTTCTCAATGCAAAATTTGGGATATTCATTCACTGGGGTGTTTATTCTGTGCCCGCCTGGAGAAAAGTGACCACAAAGCGGTATGCCTCATATGCTGAATGGTACTATGCCCGTGTGATGTTTGATAAGGAAAACGGAGGAGAAGAATTTCACAAAAAAAACTATGGCAAGAATTTCGAATACCGGGACTTTGCCCCTCTGTTTAAAGCGGAGCTGTTCGAACCAGATTACTGGGCTGAGCTATTTACCCGTTCAGGAGCAAAGTATGTGATCCTGACGAGCAAGCATCATGACGGTTTTTGTCTGTGGCCTACTAAAAGCCCTTATAAAAATGGATACAACAGCTTAGATACCGGTCCGAAACGGGATCTGGTGGGAGACCTTACAAGAGCTGTAAAGGCTAAAGGCCTGCGAATGGGGCTTTACTATTCTATTATCGAATGGGAGACAAACTGGACCCACAGAACAGATACAGGATACTTTATTCCGAAGCGTCTGGTTGACAAATACGGCATTCCAAAAGATAAATACATAAGCGAACACATGCTGCCGCAGCTAAAAGAACTGGTGATGAATTACCAGCCTGCGGTTATTTTTACAGATGCCGGGGAATGGGATAAAACTGCCGCAGAATGGAAGGCTTTGGACTTTTTAGCCTGGCTGTATAACAGAGCCCCGAACACGGACGAAGTTGTGGTAAACGACCGTTTCGGCACTGACATGCCTGGGAAACACGGAGATTATTTTTCCAGCGAATATAAGGATGCCGAAGGTGTAGTAGGTACTTTTCATCCTTGGGAGGAGAGCCGGGGAGTAGGGGGGTCCTATGGTTTTAACCGGGATGAGAATATCGATGATTACAACACCTCGGAACAGCTTGTGCATGAATTGATCGATATTGTCAGCCGCGGCGGCAACCTCCTGCTCAATGTAGGGCCTTCAGCTGACGGCTGTATTCCGGTTATCATGCAGCAGCGCCTGGTGGATATCGGGGATTGGCTCAAAGTCAATGGCGAGGCAATATACGGGAGTAGGCCCTGGGCAGGAACCGCTAAAAACCTAGGCCGGGATAAGTCGCTATTTTTCACCCGTAAAAAAAATAACCTTTATGTTCTAAATACAACCTGGCCGCAGGCAGCTTTTAAGATTGCAGGGATAAAAGCAGAGAAAGTGACCAGCGTATCTCTTCTTGGCTATACGGGAGAGGTCAAATGGAAGCCTCTAAAGGATGGAATCTTGATCGAACCTCCGCCTCTTGACCCAGCCACAAATCCCTGCCAATATGCCTGGGTCTTTAAGATAAAGGCAGGAGAACCAGGGCTGCTCGTCATTCCGGCGGAAGCCGGAAACCAGGAAAAAGGCAGTAAATAGTAAATGGTAAATGGTAAATAAAACCAGGAAAAAGGCAGTAAATAGTAAATGGTAAATGGTAAATAAAACCAGGAAAGACAGAAAAGGCAGGGCTATAAGAGCTAATCGTCATTCCGTCCCGGATCGGAGTCCGGGATGACGGCCAAGCCGGAAA
>DAOVDI010000086.1 GCA_030669585.1 Acidobacteriota bacterium | reverse complement strand
AATCGTGTTGACATCCTTCATTGTGCCTTTCTGTTTGGCCTTCTGCATGGCTGTAATGGCATTGGGAATGAGCAGAGCAGCAAGAATCCCAATGATCGCAACCACAATTAGTAACTCGATCAGTGTAAAACCTTTACTTTTTTTCATAATAAGGTCCTCCTTAAAGTTGTTTCTATATATATCTTAGCATTATCCGTGCCAACATGAAAAAACTTTAACTTATTGATAATAAATCATTTAGAAAATAATCAGTTGTTATCTCTTTGCGCTGTTGACAAATTTTGTCAGTCTTAATACAAATAATTGTCATCTCGTGCCCTGCTGCCGGCTTTTTTCGCTCCGCAGTTTTAGATCGAACTTATCGATGAGATAACGAAGGGATCTGTAATTGATTCCCAGAATATCAGATGTTTGCTTAAGGTTGTTTTTTGCTCTGTCAAGAGCTTCCTTAACATATTGACGTGAGATCTCATCCAGGGTTTTATTGAGATCAAAACCAGGTGATATCTCATGCGCCTTATCAGGGTCACTCTGCATCCCAAGGAGTTCATGGGGAAGACAGTCCCTGGTTATTGTCTCTCTTTCCTCGATGGCAACAATCCTTTCGATCATATTCTCCAGTTCACGAATATTTCCAGGCCAGAAATAAGCCTCAAATATTTTCATGATCTCAGGTGTGATCCTTTTCATTTTCCTGTCCATCTTCAAGCAATATTTCTTTAAAAAATGATTGACAAGCAGAGGAATATCCTCTGTACGTTCCCTGAGAGGAGGAATCTTGAGAGAAATGACATTAAGACGGTAAAAAAGATCTTCTCTGAACGATCCGTCTTTGATCATTTCCTTTAAATTCTGATTGGTGACTGAAATGATCCGCACATCAACTGGAATTTCCTGGGTGCCACCGACTTTTCTGATGCTCTTCTCCTGCAAAGCTCTCAGGACCTTCACCTGAGTCAGAGGCGACATTTCTCCTATCTCATCCAGCATAAGGGAACCTTTATCCGCAACCTCAAACATCCCTTTTTTATTAATAACGGCGCCTGTAAAGGCCCCTTTGACATGGCCGAACAGCTCGCTCTCAAGCAGGTTCTCCGGTAAAGCGCCGCAATTCAGGGAAACAAACGGTTTATCCCTCCGCCGGCTCAAATAATGGATCGCCCGGGCCACCATCTCTTTGCCAGTTCCGCTTTCTCCCGAAATAAGCACAGTCGAGTCCGTATCTGCGATCTTTTTGCTAAGGTCAAAAACATCCTGTATCTTTTTGCTCTTGCCTACTATGTTTTCAAATTCATTCTTTTTATAAAGTTCCTTTTTAAGACGAATATTTTCAGCCTGCAAGCTTCTCCTCTCCAGCCCTTTTTTAACAATGATCTGAAGCTCTTCTATATCAAACGGCTTGACAATATAATCCGTTGCTCCCGCTTTGAGGGCCTTAACAGCCTGATTGATCGTCCCATAGGCTGTCATCAAAACAACCGGCAAATTCGGCTTTGTTTTGACAGTATAAGTCAGTATATCCATCCCGCTTTTTTGAGGAAGCTTAATATCTGTAAGAACAAGATCAATATCTTCCTCATTTATAAGGGTAAATGCTTTTTCTGCATTCATTGCCGTAAACACCTTGAAGCCCTGTTTTTGAAACACTACTGTGAGAAGGTCCAGAATGCCCTTCTCGTCATCAACGATCAAAATGTTTTCCATGAGTCGTTTTATAAATCCTTATTCATATTTTTCCGTTTTTGACCTGGAAGAATTATAGATATCTCAGTCCCTTTCTCCGGTGCAGAAACGACATCAATGTGTCCGTTATAATCACCAACCATTCTCCGCACCACAGACAGCCCGACTCCCTGACCTTTTTCAAATCCGGAAAAAAAAGGCTCAAAAATCCTCTCCCGGTCTTCCTCTTTCATCCCGAATCCAGTATCCGTAAACCTGAGTAAAACACTCTGCTTGTCAATTATATCAAAATTGATACTCAGCAAACCTCCTTCCGGCATAGCTTTTACGGAATTATTCAAAATATTCCAAAATATCTGTTTGAACTGATTGCTGTTGCCATGGTATGAAATATCTGAGCTTTTATAATTGCCTCTAATCTCGATATTGTCAGGAAGGCCCCCGCTTGCCTTGAGAAGGGTCAAGGTTTCCTTCATCAATCGCGAGAACCGGAATAATGTAAAATTCATCTTGCCGGAAGACGCCAAAGTCAAAAAATGCTCAAAGGATTTCGATACTCGTTCTGATTCTTTGATAACAATCCGCATAAGTTCTTTCTGCTCGCCGGTAAGATCCAAATCTCTGTTCAACACCTGGACAGAACCGGAAATTGCAGCCAGAGGATTTCGGATCTCATGTGCAAGATGGGCCGCCACATCACCGGCAAGAGCAAGGTTTTTATTAACCTTCAACTCTTTCCGGGCTGCTTCCAGCTCGGATCGTGTCATTCTAAGTCTTCGAGTTAAAGAATTGACCAAAAATGCGATTAGAAAAAATACACTCCAGGAAACAAATATGTTATTGATAAAGACACCGGTTGCGGCCTCAGAACGGTGAAGCCCTCCATAGTAAGGGATAACCCCGAAATACATAAGATCAACAAGCGCCCCGAAAAAGATACTGGACAATGCCGCTGTCAGATAAGCAGCTCGACCGGACAGCAGCACACTTGCTGCAACGATCTCGAGAATATATAGAAAATGAAATGTTCCATGCAGCCCACCGGAAATATAGACCAGAGCTGTGATCCAAAAAAGATCCATTATAATCTGAAAATAGACTTGAAAGGAATAATTTCTTCCCCAATGATAAAACATGAAATACACACAGCTGAGTACATAAATAAAAATGACAATAAGGTAAAAATGACTCAAGGGAAGAAACGTCGATGTGCCGAACTGGATGCTCACCGCTGCAACAACCAGAACCGTTACGATGAGCAGACGGAAAATGATCAGCTGCAGTACTATTTTTTTCCCTGGCTCTGCCATTGTTTTTCTCGAATAGAACCGCTTATCCGACCGTATTCATGAGTTCAAAAATGGGAAGGTACATGGATATGACCATTATTCCTACCATTAATCCAACAAATACCAAGAGGATCGGCTCTAATATCGACAATAAAGATGCCACTGTAGACTCGACTTCATCATCATAAAATACTGCCAGCTTAGAAAGCATCGTATCCAGTGTTCCTGTCGCCTCCCCCACACCGATCATCTGAATCATCATAAAAGGAAACCGGCCTGACTCCTTAAAAGCCTCTGTAAGGCTTTTCCCTTCAGCAACCATGCTCCGGGCATTCATGATGTTTTTTTCAATAATAATGTTTCCAGCAGTAGAGGATGTGATTTTCAAGCTTTCCAGCATGGCCACGCCGCCCGATAAAAGAGTGCTCATTGTCCTGGTGATACGGGACAGGCCAACTTTTTCCAAAAGTCCACCAAAAAGAGGAATTTTCAAGGTAAGGGGATCAATGATCTTCCTGCCTGATTCGGTTGTTTTTACATAACGGAAAAGAAAAATGAATGCAATTACTCCTAAAAAAATGAATAAAATATAACTTTGTACAAACTTGCTCGCATCCACAAGAACCTGAGTTAAAAAAGGAAGTTGCGCTCCCAGTTCAATAAAAATCGTAGAAAAAACCGGAACAATTTTCCACATCATAAAGATCATTACCAGGACCGAAAATCCCAGGATCACTGAAGGATAAGTCATAGCCTGCTTGACCTGTGACTTCAACTTGACAGACTTCTCCAGGTATTCGGCAAGACGTTTAAGCATAATGTCAAGAGATCCGCTCTCCTCTCCTGAGGCAACCAAATTGCAAAAAAGGCTATCAAACACTTTTGGGAATTTTCTTTTAGCTTGATTTAACGTCGATCCTGCTTCTACATCCTCCCTGACTTCGTTGATAACTCTCTTAAAGTACTTGTTCTTTGCCTGTTCAGCCAAAATATTCAGACCCTGGATCAATGGCAATTCAGCATCAATCAAAACAGAAAGCTGCCTGCTGTAGATTGCCAGTTCCTTCAAACTCACTTTTTTCCGCTCCATAAAGGTGATATTCATGTCCTTTTTTTTAGAAGTGATGGTAACATTAGCAATCTGTTCCCTTTGCAAGCTATCGGCGAGCGCCTCCTTGGAGCGGGCTATCCGCACCCCCTCGACGATATCCCCGTAACGATTTCTACCCTTCCATTTAAATTTTGGCATGTTTACCTTCTATTTATCTCTGAATTCTCTTTGATGAATAATCCTTGCCTGAAACTTTTAATCCGGCTCTTCCTCTCTGCATAATGTCAGTCAATTCTTCCGGTTTTGAAGTGACGCCTATCGCTGTCTCTTTTGTGATTCTACCATTAAAGTAAAGCATGGCCAATGACTGGTTGAATGTCAACATTCCGGATTGTTCCTGTCCCATCTGCATTTGAGAATAGATCTGATGGATTTTATTTTCTCGGATCAGATTTTTAATGGCGGAATTTGGGATCATGATTTCCATAGCCAATACTCTTCCTTTTCCATCCGACCTGGGCAGAAGAGCTTGAGTGATAACCGCTTCCAGAGACATGGACAGCATAACCCTCACCTGGGACTGATACTGAGAGGGAAACATATCGATAATCCTCGAAATTGTTTCCACCGCTGAATTGGTATGCAGAGTCGAGAATGTCAGATGCCCGGTTTCCGCGACTCTGAGCGTTGCTTCAACTGTCTCTAAGTCTCTCATCTCTCCGACCAGAACCACATCAGGGTCTTCACGCAGGACGGAACGGAGCGCATTAGGATAGGACAGTGTATCCACCAGAAGTTCCCTCTGATTTATAATTGCCTTCTTGGACGAGAAAAAATATTCAATGGGATCTTCAACCGTGACAACATGAACACTTTTATTCTTGTTGATGTGTTCGATCATACAAGCCAAAGTTGTGGATTTTCCGCAGCCAGTCGGACCTGTTATTATAATCAATCCTCTTGGCAGATTACAAAGCTCTGCGATTTTATGCGGGATTCCCAACTCCGAAAAACTCAACATGGTAGGAAGAAATCGGCGAAAAGCGGCCGCAACCGCCCCCCTCTGCATAAAGGCATTTCCTCGGAATCTCCCCATATTTGTTAATCCAAATGAAAAGTCCAGTTCCTTTTTTTCTTCAAACTGCTTTTTCTGACGGTCCGTCAGTAAGCTGTAAACAAGGTTTTTTGTTTCTGAGGGGGAAAGAGGCGGAAGATCTATGGAGCACAACGAGCCGTTGATTCTCAATCTCGGAGGAATATAACTGGTGATATGCAGGTCACTGGCATCTCTCTCCACAGTAAGCTTCAACAATTCCTGTATCGTTATAGTCATTTTGACACCTCCATGTCTTTAACTGTTTCTCTCAGCACTTCTTCAACCGAAGTGATCCCCTGTGAGATCTTGATCAGGCCGCTCCGACGTAAAGTGATCATTCCTTCCTCAATGGCTTTTAGTTTGATCTTATTCGTTGTCTCCCGCGCCAGAATCATATCACGAATTTGGCTCGAGACTTCTAAAACCTCAAAAAGCCCTGTCCGGCCTTTGTACCCGGTGTTGTTACATGCCGTACATCCATACGGTTTGTACACCTTCGCTTTTTTTGCTTCATCCTGGGAAAACCCAATATCGACCAGCGCCTCAGGAATGATATTGTGCTCTACCCTGCACTTTTTACACAGACGCCTCACCAACCTTTGGGCAACGATCAAATATAGTGAATCCGCTATCAGAAAGGGTTCTATATCCATGTTGACCAGCCTCATGATCGTGCTGGCGGAATCATTTGTATGCACCGTGGAAAATACAAGATGGCCTGTCAGCGCCGCCTTGATGGCAATGTCCACGGTCTCAAAGTCACGCATTTCACCAATAAGCATGATATCCGGATCCTGGCGCAAAAAGCTCCTCAGAGCCGTAGAAAAAGTTAAACCGATCTCTTCCCTTATGTTGACCTGATTAATGCCGGGAATATAAAATTCAACAGGATCTTCAGCCGTCATAATATTTTTTTCCATGGAATTCAGAGTGGAGATCGCAGAATAAAGTGTATTTGTCTTCCCACTCCCTGTGGGGCCTGTTACCAAAACGATCCCCCACGGCCGTACAATCGCCTTCTTGACATTATCCATAGATTTATCTTCAAATCCGAGCTCCTTCAAGTCCAATTTCAGCATCTCTTTATCGAGAATTCGAACAACGATCTTTTCTCCAAATATGGTGGGAAGACTGGAAATACGCATATCCACTTCTTTTTTTGTTCCGGTTTCCAGCTTGACACGCATTTTGATCCGGCCATCTTGAGGCAGTCTTTTTTCTGCTATGTCCATATTCGAAAGGATCTTCACCCGGGACAGCACAGGATTTTTAAATTTTAAGTTCAGATTCATCATTTCATAAAGCGTGCCGTCCAGCCGGTATCTTATGCGAAAAACTTTTTCATAAGGTTCAAAATGAATATCACTGGCGCCCTTTTTTATTCCATCAATAAAAACAGTATTCACCAGAGTGATGACAGGAGCTTCTTCAGTTGAATGAACAAGCTCCTCAATATCATAGTCCTCTTCTTCTTCCTCGATAATATTGACATCAGCGCCATCAACCTGCTTGATCTCGTCAATAATCTCTTTAACCCTCAAGGAATCGTTCGAACCATAATATTTGCTGAATGCGGCTACGATGCTTGATTCAGAAGCAATGACCGGCTGGATGCTCAAAGCGGTTCGAAACCTGATATCCTCAATGATATCGAGGTCTGTAGGATCAACCATGGCCAGGGTCAAAAAGGAGCGGATGCGGTGGATGGGCATGATAAGATATTTTTTTGCGATCTCAATAGGAATGAGATCGACGGCATCGGCATAAACTTCAAACTGATTAAGATCGATATAGGGGTAACCAAGATGCCGGCTTAAGGCCTGTGCCATCTCTTCTTCAGAAAGAAAACCGAGGCTGACTATGGCTGTACCCAGTGTGATATCGTTTTTATCCTGATAGGTCACTGCTTCTGTTAATTGATCATCTGAAAGACGTTTGTCCTTGACAAGAAGCTCACCCAGATTTGATGCCACGGTTTATCCTTTTTTTAAAATATCATTATGCATGCAGCGGTATACGTGCCTTATGCCTTATAAAGACGATGCCATTTTCCCTTTTTTCTCTGTTAAGGTCAATCACCAGGGTCGAGGATATTAGAGGTGATATTCCTCATTATCACATCCCCTTAAAGGGGTATACATCGAACACAGAAAGATGAGATCCATAGATCATTTACTTTATAAACTCTGACAATCGTTTTTGAAAATTCAGGGCGGGCTGCCAATTCGGAGCCATTTTCAGGACTTTCTGATTCAATTTTTTAGCTTCATCAAACTGCCCCCTGTTAGCAAGAAATATCGCTTTGTTATGCAGAGCCAAAATATTAAAAGGATTAATATGCAAAGATTTGTCAAAATGATATTCTGCCCTATCCAGCCGCCCCAGAGCGACATAGGCTCCTCCCAGATTGCTGTGGACCCCGTCTGAATCGGGTTCAATGTCAACTGCTTTTATGTACCACTCAAGAGCTTCAGCCCAATTATTCCTGCGAACAGCGATGTTTCCCAGGTTGACACATGATAGAAAATCATCAGGGTTCACTGACAGAGCCGCCAGGTAATTCTCTTCCGCCTTCTCGACTTTGCCCTGGCCATCATAGATCAAAGCAAGATTATAATGGACCACATCCATCCGGGGCTTAAAAGAGAACAGATGAGGAGCTGTCAAAATAGCGGCAAAGAGCAGAAGAATGCCGGCGCGCTGCCAGATTTTTATAGAGGGCCACTTTTCCATGCCAACAGACAATCCGGCTGCGGCAAAGAGCATCAGTGACGGAAGAACCGGCAGTCTGTACCTGGAAAAAAGAAAAAACACAATTGTAGATATCATCCATGCAAAAAGAAAAAGCGCTAGCGGGAAAAATTTCAATATTTTTTCCCGGCTTAACACTATTCCAATAAAGGCCAGAAGGAATATGGAGCCGAATTGAATTAACGGAAATCCGAGGACTGAAGACGTTTTTCGTACATAGTAATAGTCAACCGCATCCGGCCATTCGTACCAGCTCCAGAACATCAGGAATTTTTTTATCTGAATCCGCACAAAATCTGCGGGATTACTCCTCGCCCATTTAAGGGATTTTTTCAGCCAGAATTGCGAAACTTCCGCCGAATCAAGCCTTCTGCCTGTCTCCTGCACTGCTATCCTCACCGGTTCGTTCCTTTCATACCATGGAATCTGTTTGCCGGGAACTATCGATTGATAAGTGCCTGTGGCATTAGGATTGTTGCCGATATAGAAATTAACCCCGCCTTGAAATGTTGTGGGAGCAAACACACCGCCTACTTTCCAGTTGCGAAAGGCAACAGGAGTAAGGATCAGGACCAGACCCAACACCAGTCCTGAGGCATTAAGAAGCATCTTTTTCTTTCGGGCCCCTTTTTTATAGACAAGAATGATCAACAGGGGAAAAACAAGAAGCATATTCTCCCTGAGAAGGCTCAACAACCCTCCCAATACCCCGGCAAGAAGCCACAGTTTCGCCTCCTCTCTATCACGGGCCTCCACAAAAACCCACAAAAGAAAACAGACGAGCGACACGGCTATAGACTCTTTTAATATCTGGACATCATAAAAAATAAAAATTCCATAGAACGCGGCAAGGGCGGAGGCAGCCATCCCCAGCCGTTCGCCCCCCAGCTTTTTTCCCGTCCGGAAAAGGGCGTATATGGCGGCGATGGCAAACAGTATCTGGGCCAGATAGATGATATCTAAACTATGCCCGAAAATCACATAACATAATGCCAGCAGGTAGGGATAAAGGGGCGCCTGAAAAAAGACTTCGCGCCCGATCCAGTCGCCTGCCGCAATCTCCCGGGCCCACCGGTCATATTCCTGGCTATCCATAATGAGCTGGCTAAAAAACGGGTCATTTCTAACATCCAACCAGTGAGCCACGCGCAGACCCAGAGCAAGAAGAAGAATGGCAAATAGGATCACTTGGTGTTTTTTAAGCTTCATTTTGCCTTTTATGCTTTGGGCTATTTCTACTTAAAGACCCAAATGTCTGGAGATCACAAGCCTCTGCATCTCGCTTGTTCCCTCTCCGATCTCAAGCAGCCTCTGGTCCCTGTAAAACTTGGCCGCAGGATATTCCTCCATGAGGCCATATCCACCGAAAACCTGAACAGCCCCATCGGCTGCCCTTTTCATGACCTCGCTGGCATATAATTTGATCATGGCCGCCTCTTTGCCGAAGGGCTTATTATTGTCTTTGAGCCAGCAGGCTTTATATAGTAGAACACGGGCCGCTTCGATCTCAGTGGCCATATCCGCCAGACGGAACGCAATGGACTGGAATTTTCCAATGGGGCGTCCGAACTGTTTTCTTTCCTTAGCATATTTGAGGGCAGCCTCATAAGCCCCCTGTGCTCCGCCGACCCCCATGGCCGCAATGGACAAACGCCCACTGTCCAGGGTCTCCAGCATCTGACGAAAGCCCTCACCCCGTGC
>DAOVDI010000108.1 GCA_030669585.1 Acidobacteriota bacterium | reverse complement strand
CATTTGCCTCGAAAACACCGATCCATATAGGAAGCATTCTTTCGCTGTCCTTATCTTCAAGGACAATAATAGGCATTTTGGAAATGGGATCGACCACCAATCCTTTGATCTTCATTTCAATTTGCATGCCGTTCTCCTAATTTAATGTAAATATAAGGCCTGTCTTGACCAATGTCAAATGGCAAAAAAGGATTCGAGAGTTTTTCTTTCTAACAATTTAATAGTGGATTGTCATAGTGTTTTTGTTATGTCCCGTTGAATTGAGTGCCTGGACTATTTACGAGTCGAGATTGATGCATCTGCAAGAGGCTGTTCGTGAAGCCGTATTCATATACTGCGAACGGACGGCATCGCAGCAGATGGGATAAGATCGGCTCGTAAATTGTTCAGGCTAAAAGAGGGATAGCTGGCTGTCATTAGTATCATCGTCGTCATCGTAAAAAAGATCTATCTTCCCGAAACAGCCGTCATGACCGGGAATGATCTTCACTTTCCCCTTCCGCATGCGCCGGATACCGGCAGCGGCCTTTTCAGGTGACATGCGTTTCAATTCATCAACAGGGGTTTCCGTCAGAATAGTGTGTTCATCGCCGAATTCATGGATGAATTTGAAATAAAGATCCCAAACACCTTTACATGCGGCTGTTTTTCCTTCAGCCTGGCCGAGGATCTCATTCAGAGGAATGAGATTCCTGTAAGGGATTCTTTCCGGAAATGCTGCATCTGGTTCCCTGTCCGCCAGTTCTTCGACCCTGTGCATAACTCCGATCGTCAACTTTTTCCCGCATCTGGGACAGAGGTAGTTATTCTGAATGGTTTCACGGGGAGAAAAGATCACATCGCATTTCCGATGGCCATCATAGTGGTATTTCCCCTCTTCGGGGAAAAACTCCACTGTATAAAGAAATTTTTCCGGATCTTTATTCCTAATCGCGCGTGTCAGGCCCTTAAAGGAAAAATCCGTGTTGAAAACATTCGCTTCCCGCCCGATCTTTGATGGGGAATGGGCGTCCGAATTTGACACAAGTGTATATTTGTCGAGCTTGGAAAGACGCCAATTCATAGGAGGATCTGATGAAAGCCCGGTTTCCATTGCAAAAATAAATGGAGTCATCTCCTCAAAACATTCTTCAATGGTGTCGAAACCGGAATTGGCCCCAAATAGAGAGAACCACGGCGTCCATATATGCGCAGGGATAACGATGCATCCGGGTGCACTTTTTATAACTATCTTCACGAACTCTTTTGCATCCAATCCAAGGATGGGACGTCCGTCAGAACGAAGATTGCCGATCCCGGCCAGCCGGCTGTTGATCTTGTCAACACTCTCAAAATCCGGGGCCAGTACAAGCATATGGATCTTTCTGACCTTTCCGTTTTTTGAGTATATCAGGCTGATCTCTGCACTTAGAATAAAAGCCATATCCTGCGGTTTAACAGTAAATGCCCGGAGATTTTCGTCTTCCGGCGGAATGATGTTTTTAAGATGAAAAAATCCGTTGCCTGCAGGCGCAAGTTTTTCCTTACAAAGAAAAAGCCATTCCGGGTGCGTAAAATCGCCTGTCGCTAGAAGAGAAACCCCTTTGATCTTTGCCCAATAGGCGAGATGGTCCAGGGTCATATCCCGGGATGTCGCCCGGGAAAACTTGGAGTGGATATGAAGGTCGGCTATATATCTCATCACACTTTTGACAGTGTAAGGAATCCGGGCCTTCAATTCAAGAAAAAGCAAAAAAAAAGGCGCTTACCCGGACAGAATAAGCGCCCTGTTTCTTAGATTATTTCACTTCAAACTGGATTGATTTTTCTACTGTATTACCGGAAAGATTGTCTCTGGCTTTGATCTTTAAAGCATATTCCCCGGCATCAAGTTTGCGCTGTTCGGTTCTTTCCGTCTTTTTACCGTCTTCATCAGTGGAAGTAATCTTCACTGTCCTTGTGAGGGGAAGGGGCTGGCTGACGATCGGTCCCCGCGGATATTTCTGGGCCGCGTATTTGATTATCACTTTGTCCCCCTGAACCACTTCAAAATCGACCTCAATGTCATATTGTCCCTGTGTATTGGGACTGGTCCCGAAAATATAAAAGAAAACATCCAGGTTGTCCTCCGGCGATAAGACCCTGGAAACATTGGGTTCGATCTTAAGAACGGAATAGGTGAAATACCCTTTGTGAATTTCGGACCTCAATTCAGCGGCTTGCATTCTTTGGATATCTTTGGCGAAAAAGACTGGAGTTGTTTCCAGTTTCTTAATAAAAGTTTTCTCATCCGGAAGACTGAACTCATAATACTGGGTTCCGATCCTCTCTAGATTCTGTGAGCAAAGAGCCATGGACAGCAGATAATCACCAGCGGGCAAAGGATATCCTGTAGAGTAGAATTCTACTTTTTCCGCATCATATTCAGCGCCGTCATCCATAAATTTATAAGGAATGTAGATCTCTTTAACCAGATCTCCAGGCTTCCCTTTTTCCATCTTGTTGAACAGCAGAAAAGCATGGCCGGCAGCTATCAACTTTGCAGGAGTTACTTCAAAAGAAGACTTCTCTTCATCCTTTTTTTCCGCAAGGTCAATCTGTGCGGGAGCTACAGACACATAGCCGAGGTCAGCATTCTTGCACTCAAATAGAAAAACGCTGTGCAGATTCTCCCTGGCGGGCAGATAAATGTTTTGAATAATGGTAAAAGGAATATCCGCTCTGGCTTCTCGTGTCTGGATTCCTGTCTCAAGAACAGTCATTACTTCGGGCGGGACAATAGATTTTTTTTCTGTCTCTTCTTGCGCGGCGCTGCCAGGCAGAACGGCCAGACTCAATATAAGCCCCAACATTAGCGCTGAAATTGCAATTTTTTTAATCTTCATAATTCCTCCTCGAATATCTCGAATATAAGCAGAGCAAATTTCGTGCCACTTATACTCTTTTCCATATAATGTCCTGTTTTCCAAGGATTTTTCTTATCCGGTGTAAACGAATTTTACACTGGAATGAAAGAAATAATATAGCAGAACAAAATATTTATTTCTACAAATATTTAGTGTTTGCGTTGATACCGATTAACAGCATTCTGGTGCTCGCGGAATGATGAGCTGAAATAGTGGTTTCCATCATTTTTTGAGACAAAGTAAATAAAATTATTATCGGCGGGAAACAAGGCCGCCCTTAGAGACCCCTTTCCCGGATTCGCAATCGGCCCTGGAGGAAGCCCGCGATAGAGATAGGTGTTGTATGGCGAGTCGAGCTTGAGGTCCTTTTTCCTGAGGTTTCCGTTAAATCCTCCCTCCTCTTTGAGGACATAAATGATCGTGGGGTCGCAATCGAGCTTCATTCTTATTCTCAGACGGTTATGAAAAACGGCTGATATCAGTTCACGTTCTTCAGGCTTTGAAGTCTCTTTTTCGATCAGGGACGCAAGAATGACCACATCCCGGACTGTCATTCCCAGCTCTTCTGCCCTGCTTCTCCATTCCTCATTAAATACAGACCTGAACTGGAGGACCATGGCCTCTATGATCTTTTTAACCGGAGTATTTTTAGGAAAATGGTATGTTTCAGGAAAGAGGTATCCTTCGAGGTTGATTGCGTCAGGGTCCACATCTGAAATCAAGCCGCTATTCTCAGAAACAGCCAAAAAATCCAATGTATCAATAAAAAGCATGGAAAAAAAATGGCCGGCAGTTTCACGTCTCGTCAAACCCTCCGGGATCGTAATGGGGTGGAGGATGATCTTCCCTTCGGTGATCTTTTCCAGGACCGCCTTTGGAGAAAGTGGAAGTTCAAATGCATATTCCCCGGCTTTGATCGTTTTTGAACGGAAAAACAGCCTGTATGCCAGAAGAAAGGGCCATTTCTCCCGGATGATATGTCTGGTTTCAAGCTCCCGGGCTATGGCTCCTGCATTTTTTCCCTTCTCTACCATAAAAACGGCCTGCCGTGATTCCAAAGAGGGCGTTTTGTTATACTTTATATAAAATATTGCAGAAAAAATGATAAATACCGCCGGGAAAAAAATAACTGCAAATTTAAGGATTTTACGCTTCATGGGATCCCGGCCGTTTATGTTCCAGGTAGCTTGACAGGATGATGCTTGCAGAAAGCTGGTCCTTGTATTTCTTCCCGGCCTTGTGCTTGATGTTCTGCTCGCGGAGGATGGAAAAAGCCTGCCTGGTAGTAAGCCTTTCATCCCAGAAGGCAACCGGCAGATTCAGGCTCCTGCGCAGCCACTCCCCGAACTCTTCTGTTTTTTGCGCCTGCGTTCCTTTTGTGCCGTCCATCATCAGAGGAAGCCCAACAACGATCTCCTTGATCTGATATTCTGTAACAAGGGATTTGAAGTAGCCCAGATCTTCCTTTTTGTTCTTCAACTCATAAAACCCTATGGCCTGAGCCGTGATCCAGAGAAGGTCGCTGACCGCTAATCCGACTCTCTTATCACCGTGATCGATCCCCAGAACTCTCATGGTCTGAAATGGATTCCTTTGCGCTTTTTATGTTTGTGGCGGGAAATACCCAGATCAATTAGAATATTCAGAAGTTCCGGAAAAGGGATGCCGCTGGCTTCCCATAGTTTTGGATACATGCTGATATCCGTAAATCCAGGAATTGTGTTGATCTCGCTCAGAAACAGTTTTTCTGTTTTATCCTCAAGGAAAAAATCGATGCGGGCCATTCCGGAGCACTCGAGGGCTTTATAGGCATCAACTGCCAGTCTCTGAACATACCTAGTCATCTCAGGAGAAAGAGGAGCTGGAATTTTAAATTGTGTTTTTCCATCGATATACTTGTCGCTGTAGTCGTAAAACTCCCTATAGGGCAGGATCTCTCCGGGAAGAGATGCGCGGGGCTTTTCGTTTCCCAGAATACTGCATTCCAGTTCCCTTCCTGCAACACCCTGTTCGACGACAACTTTGGTGTCAAATTTCAGGGCCAGCTCCACAGCATCAGCCATTTTCCTGAGATCAGCAACCTTGGAGATCCCAATGCTGGAACCCATGTTTGCCGGCTTGACAAAAACCGGCAGCCTCAATTCATCTGTGATCTGTTGAAGAATTTCTTTTTTACCTGAACGCCAAGCCGGTTCACGAATAGTCAGATGTTTGACGACCGGCAGACCGTTCGCTTTAAAGAGGACCTTGGCTGAAGCCTTGTCCATACACCCTGCAGACGAGAGAACGCCGGCTCCTACATAGGGAACATCCGCCATTTCCAGAAACCCCTGAATTGTGCCGTCTTCCCCATACGGACCATGAAGGACAGGGAAATAAATATCCGCATCCAATGGTATTCCGGTATTTTGACCGCCCCAGGGAAGGAATGAGAGAAACATCCCCTCGATCAACTCATCTTTTGGAAGGAGCGGAGACTCCACATGCCGCCACCGGCCCTCAGTGTTGATGTAAATAGATATGATGTCAAAGTTTTCTTTATCAAGATTTCTGAAAACAGCGTCTGCAGAAATTAGCGAAATATCGTGTTCAGCAGATCTTCCCCCAAAAAGTAGCGCTACTTTAACCTTTTGTCCGCTCATATTTCTCACTGCACTCATTTTAAAGGATTGCAGGAATGTTGTCTATCCTGTACTATTCATAAAACAGGTTATGGAGGAGCAGAGTTTTTTATTGACTTTTTTATGCTATTTTTAATATGAATATAAGTAAGCAGATTCCTTTGGAGGGTTAAAATGGATAAAAAAGGCATCACAATTAAAATGTCTAAAGATGCGGGCATCACTTATCGTCAGGCGGAAAAAGCTTTTCAATCATTGATATTGAATGTTATCGACTCTTTAAAAAAAGGGGAAAGAGTAACATTTTCAAGATTTGGGAGCTTTGAAGTCAAACACAGAAAAGCCCGGACAGGCCGCAATCCCAAAACCGGGGAAACAGTCAGAATCCCCCCTAAGAACAGGATCAAGTTCAATCCCAGCAGGATCTTTAAAGACCAGATCACCTGAATCTCACTCAGTCAGGTTGACACTTGTTAGACCCCTGATTATAATATTAATAGATTTAACCAAAAGGAAGTATCATGACATCAAAATTAATAAAAATGGGGAAGTCGTTGTTCGCAGTTGTCTTATTGCTGGGGATACCATTTTTGAACGCGGGTAAACAAATCGATCCTTCCAATGAAGATCTTCAACCTCTGATCTCCTTGTCAGATCGTTATTGCTCCATGTTCATCTGGGAGGGAAAACCGCCAGAACTGAAGATCGTCGACCGGGAAATCAGAACCGAAAGGATCATGTTGAAGAATTACGATGTTGTTTATCTGAATAACGGCAGCGCTTCCGGCCTGCAAGTGGGGCAGGTCTTTCTTATCGTCGAGATCGGGCCTAAAATAGAAAATTTCGGGCGGATTGCCCGAAAGCAAGGACGCGCACGGATCATAATGGTGGATGAGGAAAAGGCCGCAGCTGAACTGGAACATATATGCGGCTTAGTGAAAATCGGACACGCCCTGATCCCTTTTGAGGAAAAAGAGGGACGAATGGGAAAGGATCTGGGATATGATGTTCCCCTCCGCGAAGGAGAGGGCATTATTGGCCGCTTCCTATATCTGCACGACGGGCTTGTTCAGATCGGAAGCAACCACCGAGCCCTCATTGATCTGGGCTCTCAGGACGGCATCCAGATCGGGGATCAACTGCTTGTCTTCCGCAGAGGCTCCAAAAACATCTTTCCCCGCGCATTTGCCAACATGATTGTCATTGATGTCCAAAGCAGGACATCAACCGTGAAAATCCTGTCATGTAAAGATGTGGTCAGAATCACAGACAGCGTGACCATGCGGCCGAAAAACACATCCCCTCTCCCTGGAGCAGGAGCATATTGACAGTAATGCAGGTTTTTGATAGTCTGGCTCATGAATTATTTTCAGCCCTGATTGAGCGGGCGTAGTTCAGTGGTAGAACGTCTGCTTGCCAAGCAGAAGGTCGAGGGTTCAAATCCCTTCGTCCGCTCCAGATTTTCCTCTTATTTTTTAAGT
>DAOVDI010000026.1 GCA_030669585.1 Acidobacteriota bacterium | reverse complement strand
GTAGCTGCAAGGAGTGGTTCGTGAAGCTGTATTCATATACTGCGAACGGAACACGACGAAGCCACTGCGGTGAGATCGGCTCGCCCGAAGGGTAAAAATGCCGATAATAAAAATAGTATTAGAGGATTCAAGGATTCGAGGGGTCGAGGGGTCGAGTGAAAAGAAAAGATATAAGAGTTTAATTAAAAGCACTTGAATCCTTGGACCCTTGAATCCTCGAACCCTTTGCTTCAAATACTGGATTATATATAAAAAGTTATGTTAGGCTATCGGCAGTTTTGTTGCGATATATGAAATAAATTTTTAGATGATTGAGTTGATGTTTAAACATATCGCAAATTTTTATGAATAAAGCAGGATAGGAGGAGATGTGAGAAATATCTTAACACTATGGTTGATTCTTTTATTGGGGGAACCATGATTTTAACAGATTCCTGCAAACAGGCTCATGAAGTGCTTGTTGTCGCACACAGAGGGGCATCGGCCTATGCTCCGGAAAATACACTGATCACCATAAAAAAAGCTTTGGACATGCAAGCTGATTACGCAGAGCTGGATGTTCAGTTGACCAAGGATAAAGAAGTTATCCTTTTACATGACATGAACTTGAAGAGGACGGCAGGGCTGGACGCTTTTCTCCGGAATCTTACACTGGAGGAACTGAAAAAACTTGAAGCCGGCGCCTGGTTCGGCGAAGAATTCAGAGGAGAACCCATTCCTACGCTTCAGGATGCAATCCGTCTGGTCAAGGGCAAAATGAGATTGAACATTGAAATAAAAACCTTCAGGCCGGAACCGGAGATCGCCCAAAAAGTGGTGGATATTATCAGGTCAGAGCATTTTGTAAATCAATGTATGGTCACTTCCTTTAACCGGGAGGTCGTGATCGCAGTCAAGCGGATCGCTCCGGAGATTTTAACAGGATTTATTTTCGGCAAAAACTATCCGGATGATGTCTTTGAAGGCAGCTGGGATGTTCTAAGCTGCAATCACAGGATAGTGACTCTGGAATTTATCCAAAAAGCCCGGGAACACAATAAACAGGTATATGTCTGGACTGTAGATGGTGAAAAAACCATCAAGCGCTTTATCGATCGAAAAGTTGACGGCATCATCAGCAACAAACCCGATCTGGTTAAAAAAATCCTTAACGACCAGGCTAATCTAGTATCAGGAGGAATGATCGTGGATGATCTTCCAGCCCCCGGGAAAACGCTTTAGAATAATGGTGTAAACCCCATCATTGACCGATTCCTCCTGTTCCACTTTCCAGCAGCCAAGGGCATATACGATATTTTTATTTAAAACATAGATCTCGATATCGGAAAAGGTCAGCTTCCCCATCTTCTCACCGGCGTAATTGGTCTTGTACCTGGTAAGCAGTGTTTCCCACCCCTTCAGACGATTGTTTCCAGACTGGAAGGTCATGTTTTCAGATTTCCAGTAATCGGCCATAAAGCCTTCTATATCATGGGCATTCCAGGCGGTTTGCTGCCGTAAGATGATATTTTGAATCTCAGCCTGGATCGCTTCAACATCCAGGCCAGGCTGAGAACATGCCACAGATAAACCCAACAACAAAATAGCTGTCCAGATAATTTTCATCACTCCTCCTTAATACCCTTTAATAACATCTTTAATAAAACCGAGTATTTCCAGCACACCTCTTGTGGAAGAAAATCTGCTTAACTATAGCTTTTACTTCAGGAAAGACAGCATCAGGTGGCTCTCCTTCTGATTCCGTCCTGGTAAATAGACTGATTGTACTCTTTCGCCTGGCAAAGTATTGTACCCAAGGAAATTTTATTTTCTTTAATTTATATTCCAGATCCCTAATAACTTCGATCATTGGAGACGGCACTATGACGTCCTCATTCTTGCCGTCGCTGATCACACATCCTGTCTCAAGTATATACCCATCAAAATGCCTGTAAATCTCCTTTGGAATGAATTTGTGAATAAATGTCAGATCATTCCCGGAACAGACATAGACCTCACAAAACCCCCTTACTCCCTCTAGCGCTTTTTCCAGTGGAATCAGCAGGTCAGACTTGATCTCCCACTTATTGTCCAAAAGAGTACCGTGGAGATCGATACCAATTACAAATTTTAACATGAATAATCCAAGCTAGAGATTAAAAAGGAAGCTGACTTTCAGCATCAATACACGGTCATGGATTAAATGGTGGATGCCCACCTCCCGGGTTTCATTGTAGATCAAATACACATTGGCTCCTGGTTTGTAGATCCAGCGGACGAGGAAATTGGCCATAAGTTTATCATCATTATCATTGTACTGAAGGTAGGCTTTGGCAAAAAGATCAGGACTGAAGGAATAGATGATCCTGGCTGCAGCGATATTGGTGGCGAATTTCCCTTCCGCGACCGGGAGATCAAAACCATTCCGGTTATAGATGCACTCCAGATTCAAATGTTTATTCAGTTTCAGGCCGGCTGTCGCGCTCACCCGAAAAAGACGGCCGTTATAGAACTGGCCGATGCTGGTTTCGGCTCTGATGGAAATCTTTTTACTGCGGTCTGATTCATAAAATCCTGTGAACATATTGAAGCGATGCCCGCCCCTGGGAATGAGAACATTTTCCCTGATCTCAAACCCATCCGCCAGATATTCATAGTTGCGGATATATCCGAAAAAAAAGCTGCTCCCATTCTGAAACAAATTAAATACTCCCAGCATGTCATTTCTGGATTCCAGTCGTCCGGAATGGTTTTCGATATAATTCAGATTGCACAAAAATACAGACTTCCGGAGATTCAGAAATTTCGGTCTCGGCCCGATACTCACTTCTCCCCGATATTTGCGAATATCCATTCTGGGGATAAATCCCATCTCTGCATTGAAATTCTCACCAATGTCCGTGTAAGAAAGCATAAATCCCAACAGGTCGCTGTCCCAGGAAATATCAATATTTGCCGCATAGTCTTTTTCCTTCATATCCGGGCTGAAGGTTTTAGCTGCAAAGCCTTCGATCTTTAAGGAACGGCCGAAAGCCAGATTAAAATCCAGGGCTGCGCCTCGGTTGTAATCCGGACCGTCCAGGGAATCTTTGCTCAGGAGCATAATCCCAAAAGCAGACTTCTGGAATACAGCCCTTTTCAGCCGGAAAACCGAAAAATTGGTCCTTTCGATATGGGACAGGTCCTCTCCGGTTCCATAGGTAAGCCTGTCTGTCAGAATATTCAAAATGCCGAAGTCAAGCAGCCCTGTCTTCCCTGTAACCCGGATTCCTCCTATGACCGGTATGACTTTGCCGTCACCTGACAATCCAATGGTCCGGCTGAAAAAAAGCAGGCTGGCTTGAGGCTCGAAGGGACGGAATTTTTCTCCTACGCGGAATATATCAGCCCCCTCAAGAAAAAATCCTCTCTTTTCCGGAAAAAACAAACTGAAACGCGTGAGATTAAACTGTTCCTGGTCCGCTTCAACTTGAGCAAAATCCGTATTAACGGTGATATCAGCCGTCATATTGGAGGTCAACCTGTACTTCAGGTCCAGCCCCAGGTCAGCGGATCGGGAGAATGCGGAATCCCTGTCTTCCTGAAGACCGCCTCCGATAACATAGGGCATGATCTGCACCCGGCTTCCCTGCTCAACGTTCCACAATCCCTGAAGGTGGCCGCAGTATGACACTTTGAACTTTCCGAAATAACCAAAATTTCTCAGGATGGGAGACCAGAAAGTCGCTTCCCGCCTTCGCGCCACCTGGCGGCCCATATTCAACCCCCATGTTTGCTCATCCAAGTTTTTAAAACGCAGGGTCTGAAATGGGATTGCGATCTCTGCAACCCATCCATTATTTGATCTCTGGGTTCGGACATGCCAGATCCCATCCCAATCCGTATTGATATTGCTCCCGTCATCCCTGATAAGAGCATCCCTTTTGGCGCCGAGAGGATTGGTCATAAAGTAGAACGCGTTGCGGTGATCATGGTAGGTATCAATGAAGATCTCAAAAAAATCATTGTCTTTCAGTTCCGCATCCCGGCGCATTTCATTGGAGACCATCCTGTCTGCCTGGCTGTCAGAACAGATGATGCCAAAATAGATGAACCGGTCATCATAGAGGATACGCACTTCGGTCGTTTCTGTACCGGGTTCTCCTTCATCCGGTTCCAGCTGAGTAAAATTCCGGATTACCGGAGCTTCCTGCCAGGACGATTCATCCAGGTTCCCATCGATTTTGAGAGGCCGTGAAATCTTCCATGCCACTGCTAGTCGATCTTTTTGTGCATGGGAAAAAAGACTTCCCCAGGCCAGCCCGAAGCAAGCCGCCAAAACCCATATTGTTTTTTTCATTTCTACTCGGATATGGAAATATTCAAATATTATGCCATACCCCACGGCCAATAATCTAGAAGCCTCAGAAAAGAGGGATTTTAGGGGAAGGGCACTGGATTATATATATGAAGTTATGTTAGGCTGTCGGCAGTTTTTATGAATAAAGCAGGTAGAATAATATTATACTAGGAAAAGAAAGAACCATGAAAAAATCTCTATTCTTGATCATTCTGATCTCTGTTTTACTGATCACAACATCGGCCTGTAAATCCGGCCCTGATAAGGGAAAGATATTGCCATCTGAAGCGATGACCAAGATCCGCAAGGAGCTCAGCGAGAAGCGAAAAACCGAAGGTCTAAAGACATACGAATTGTATGCCGCTGCACGTAAGGATATCACGGAAAATGAATTTGATGGAATCCAAAAAGCAGATTTGCCTGATGATGAAAATCTCATTCTGGCTCAAATGATGGTTTGGATAGAAAAAAAAGAAGATGCCATCAAACTCTACAAAGAATTGTTTAAAGGAGATGACATCCATGCGCGCCAAGCAGGAAAGGGGCTGATCGACCTGATCATCCCGGAAGTGAAAGATGATCCGGATGGATACGAAAATCTAATCGCTGAATACAGGAAAAAATTCTCCCCTTCTCCTGAAGACACATTCGGCCTGTACGGCCCTGTCGCTGTCCTCTCACGGTATTACAATGAAAAAGGCGATCCCGAAAATGCAATACGAGTAGTCAAGGATGAAATTGACTTTTTAAATACAGAAGCCCCTTATTTCTCCTACAGGCTTCTGGGAGGCCGGTATCAGGCTTATCTCGATCTGGGGCGAAAAGAAGAGATCATCGGCCTTCTCAATGAATACAAGTCTGAATTCGACGGCATTGCTGCCGAAAGGAATAAGAACATCCCTGAGGACGAAAAAGAAGCCAAGGAATACTCGCGCACAACCAAAAGCTTTGTATCCCTATCCAGAGCTATACAGTCCGGTTTGTCCAGGATCAAGGTCATAAATGCTCAAGCTCCGGGATTTAATTTCACCCATTTTTTTAATACAGAGCCGGTCACCCTGGAAGGGCTGAGAGGTAAAGTGGTTCTGATCGACTTCTGGTCCACATGGTGCGGACCATGTATCGGAACATTCCCTGAACTCCGTGACCTGCAGGAAAAATACAAAGACAAAGATTTTTTTATCCTGGGAGTGACGGGTTTTCAGGGGAATGTGACCAATCACGGTAAGGACCGGATCACAGATCTTTCCCAGAAAGAGGAACTCGCACTCATGCCGGAATTTTTCAAATACCAGAATGTCACGTGGCCTATCGCCTTCTCAGTCCGCAGCTGCTTTGACGTAGAATATGGGATCACCGGTATCCCAACATCAGTAATAATCGACAAGAAAGGGATCGTCCGGTTGTTCACCCATCCGGCCAACAAGAACGAGATCACAAAGCTGATCGATAAACTGCTGGACGAATAAAAATGATACGGTTTATCTGTAAAGTTTAGCCTTGTCCCATTTCCGGATGATATCCTCGATTAGCTCGGCCACACGCTTATTGACCTTCTGAAAGTATTGGTCGGCCTGTTTTTTATCAAAAGTGGGATAGCCCTGTCCTTTTTCATAGAGCAATATGGAGGAGGGAACCGGCACTGCATACCAGGCGCTTCCTTTGGCATTAGGAGTCGCCATTTCCCTGTCAAACCATTCGGGATGGATGTGTTCGGGATAAACAGCCTGGATATAGGCGGTCTCATTGTTCCCGGCATGACCTCCGTCCTCTCCAAAAACCTCCTGGGTCACCTCGGAGGTCAAAGCCCACCAGTTCACAACAAGGATCCGCACCCGGCACAAATTGGATATCTCGGCTGCCGCTTTTTGCAAAAACGCTGTGTTCCCCCCATGTCCATTGAGGATGATGATGTTGATAAAACGATTATCCGCCAGGCCCTTTAATATGTTTTTGATGAAGGGGCTGTAAGCTTCTTCTGTGATGGATACCGCCCCTGGATAAGCCTGCATAGCAGGAGTGACACCATAGTTCAGCGTTGGTGCTATTAAAGCATTCAAACGCAATGCGATCTCTCTGGCCATGACCTCCGGAGCCAGGCTGTCCGTACCGCTGGGCATCACTCCATGAGGCTCTATCGAGCCGACTGGTAAAAGTACGGACTCGATCTGTTCAGGCACAAATCTCTGAAATTCCTGCCAGTTCATCAGATTCATATCTCGTGTTGTAGGCCCCTCAACTTTCTTTTCCGCAAAGACCGGCAGCCAGAGAAAACATCCGATCAAAATGATCAATAAGCTTTCTTTTTTATATTTCATGTTAATTCTCCTCTATTATTTGCGTGTGGAATTTCCGAATGTATTAGAATATTACAAATCTGAAAAATGGATGATCTTGTTCTTGCCTGTCTTTTTCGCCTTATACAGGGCTTGGTCAGCTTCATTAAATAGAACCTCGCTTGTCTTACTTTTATCATCCGAAGAAGTAAATGTGGAGACACCTCCGGATATGGTGAAGTGAATCTCTTCACCTTTATGTTTTTGTAATCATCAATGTCAAACACACACAAAGAGACCTTGCGTTCGTATCTTTTAGCCCGAGCGATCTCGAAATCCAACCGTTCCATGAACTTTCTTCGATTGGGAAGACGCGTAACTTCATCAGTGGAAGCCAGTTGTGCAAGCCTGTCCTTCTGAGATTTGATCTCTGCAGTCTTTTCTTTCACAAGTTTTGAAAACCTGGCTCTTTGTCCCTGCCTCTTCTTCATCACTAAAACCCCAATAATAGATCCGATAAATAGTATCATAAACCCGATAAATAATTTACCTGCTGTTGACTGCCAGAAGCTTGGTTTTACTGTCAGAAATAGCACGGCGGAAGAACCGTCCCAATCTCCATATTTCTGACGCGATTGGACCTCAAAGGTATGGTCCCCGGGAGGAATCCCGGCATAGCGTATAGAATGCTCTGTAGTCGGATGCGACCAGTTCTTTTCCAGGTCCATTAACCTGTATCTGAAAAGCTGTTCCTTCTCATTGAAAAAACTGGGGGTGGCAAAGTAAAATCCTATACTTCTGGCACGGGAATAAAATTCCAGTTTTTTTGGAAAAAAATAGGTCCAGTTGCCGATCTGCATTTTTGTGATGAGAGGCTTCTTGGAAGGAAAAGTACGGATCAGGGTGGGATCGATGACCGTAAGATTTTTTCCTCCCAGCCACACTCTGCCCTGGCTGTCCAGCAGGGCAGTTCCGCTGTTACATTCTTCAACCGCAACACCGTCATAATAACCGAAGAACCGGTAAGATCTTCCATCAAACCGCGCAACTCCCGAATTGCAGCCCAGCCAATAATTTCCGCTCCCGGTTTTGACCATATCAAATATTTTTTTATTTTTAAGAGGAAATTCCTCCCACTTTTCCCCATCATAAAATTTGAGGCCTTCGTTTGTGATAAACACATAGCGGTTTTCCTCGACGTGTGTTTTAATAACATCAAAATTTTCTCTGGCCCCCGGGAATTGAATCTCTCTTAGCTTATTTCCATTTTTCCAGATGTAGACTTTTTTCCCGGATATGATGACCTCGCCATTTCTGCCATGAGCAATGTGATTGATGGAAGAAAGATCTGACATTTCCTTATTAATAGGATGTTTTTGAACTTTTCTCTTCAGGGGATCAAGGGAAAAGATGCCTTCAGATGTTGAGATCCAGACTTCGTTCCGGTTCAAAGGGAGAATTCCGTACAGATTTATTGGCTCAAATGGCTCAAAGGGAAAGGAAATAAACTTTTTTCCATCCCATAAATGGACGGCGTAATAACTCAATATCCAGACTTTTCCGTCTTTTGTAGGATAGAGGTCAACAATGGTCTTCTCAGGAAGCCCTTCCTTTTCATCGATCAAGCGCGTGTTCCCTTGGGGATCAAAAACAATGATCCCGGAATTTGTCCCTACCCAGACAGATTTATCCGGAAGCTCCCGGATCGCCCATATGCCATTGACCGGAAGGTCTTCTTTATAACAATAATTTCTGAAGGCCATCTGACTGATCTTTTCCAGTCCGCCCTCACTTCCAAACCATAGAACCCCTTCGTTATCCAAAAAGAGCGAATTGATCCACCGGCTGGACAGCCCTGATTTTTCCGTAAATCTTTCTACTTTTCCTCCCTTGCATTGAAAAAGGCCTTCACCGGATGCCACCCAGAGGTTATCAAAGGGATCTACCGCCGCTTTAAATACAGGAATTTTCTCGATTTTTTGTTCAGGGTCCAGAGAAAAAAAATCATATTTCCCCTCTTTCCACTTAACGACTCCTGCATTGCCGGTCACAAACCAGATCTCTTCGTTATTCCCTATAACGATGTCTGAAACCATGGTTCCATCCAACCGTTCATAAGGGAGCGGCAGTTTCTCTTTAATCCCCTCTTTTAATAGAAAAACTCCATCTCTTGCCGCCATGAGGATACCCTTTTCTTTCCCCAGGTCCACAATGGAATAGATCTTTTCATGCTTACCTTCCACAGGATAAAACGGACCATCGATACCTCCCCGTTTCACTTTGTAATACCCTTTGTACCCTGACGCCAGAATAGTGCCATCACTCATCTCAAAGAGGAAAAAGATCTGGTCCTTTTTAAAACAGGACTTCTGATCGGGTATGGTGTGAAAATCCCTGTCCTCGCCCATATACTGCATGCCCCGGCTGGAAAATACCAGCCACACAATATTGTTTCGGTCCACAACAAGGCTGTCAGGGGGGCAGCTCAGAAGTCCATCCTCTGTCCCCCAGTTCTGGAACTCTGCCCCGTTATAAACGGAAAGCCCGGCATGGTGACCGATCCATATCCGGCCGTCAGGTCCCTGGGTAATAAAAGTGATCACAGTGCCTGGAAGACCCTGTTGAATACCGTACCGAATAATGGGAAGCTCTTGGGAAAAGGCAGGATAAAAAACCGCCAATAATAGAAATATTATGATTATATTTTTTGTTTTCAAAGAAACCACTTCCCCGTCTGACTCTCTATCAAGAAATTATTTTACACATAATCGCACTTTGCTTCAATAGCATAAACTAACCTGCGTTACACATAGAGGGAACATCTGTCATTTAAATTGGACAAAAGATAAACATGTTTTATATAATTTGTTCTACATACTATTGGTACATTTCTTGCTTATGAAATAATGGAAAGTAGGAGTCTAATCAAATGCAATTAACACGAAGAATATCAAACGTTATTGTTGTTTTAGCACTGATCCTTGGAATGACCATTTGCCTGCCCGGAATAATTGGATCTGGTCTTCCTGTTTTTTCCCAGGAGATCCAGCATGAGGCCATTGCGATAAATATCGAAGTGCCTGTAAGAGTGTTTAAAGGAGACACCTTCATCGATAACCTGACCGTTGATGATTTTGAAGTCTATGAAAATGGAGTGCTTCAGATAGTTGATGCATTATATTTGATAAAAAAGACTGATATTAAAAGAGAAGAATCAGAACTGCCAAAAGAAGAAGCCAGAAAAGTCTTTGCTCCTAAGGTATCCAGACACTTTATACTTTTGTTTGAAGTAAAGGAGTGGCTACCAAAATTGGGAGAGGCCATCGATTACTTCTTTGAAAATGTTTTTGTGCCCGGTGATACGCTTAATGTTGTAACACCAAGAACAACTTATAACTATAAAAGCGATTCTTCAGAGAAATTATCAAAGAAAGAAATTGCGGCACAATTAAATGAGAAATTGAGACACGATGCCATGCTGGAAAGTGCAGAATACAGGAATTTGATAAAAGAGATCGAAGACCTTCTTGCAGCAAGAGGTATTCTTGATGAAGTGTGGGAAAACCAATTGTCAATAGCTCAAGACCTTCTAAGGAAGCTTGAGAATCTCAGATATGTGGATGAACAAAGGCTTCTTCAATTTGCCGAATACTTAAAACAGCAGGAAGGACAAAAGATCGTATTTTTATTCTACCAAAAAGAAATGCTGCCTCATTTTTCTCCGAAATATCTCAATGAACTCACATCCGGCTTGCAGGGAAGGGAAGATATTCTCATGAAGATCACTGACCTCACGGCTTTTTATAGAAGGGATATAACTTTTGATGTTAACAAAATCAAACAGTCTTTCTCCGATTCTTCTATCTCTATTCATTTTATGTTTATAACCAAAACACAGCAGCATGCTTTGGACATCACCAGGATAGATTCTATGTCAACAATCAATATAAGATATGTGGATCAATCCGAGGATATTTTCAGCGCCTTTAAGGAAGTGGCTGAAGCAACTGGCGGATTGACACAGAGCTCATATAATGCTTCTTTTGCTTTTAAAAAAGCAGCGGATGCTTCTGAAAATTATTATCTGTTATACTATTCCCCAAAAAATTATAAAACTGACGGAGAGTTCAAGTATATAAAAGTAAGGCTTAAAGGCAAAAAATACAAAGTTACACACCGAGCCGGGTATTTTGCGAATTAAGCAAAGATAAATCCAATTTAACGATCAGCGCCCAAGACATCCACAATTATCAGAAATAATTACCTGAATATGTTATAAAAAGAATGAATTTTTTTTTATAACTGAATTTATTTTGGAGGATGTTTTATGCAGCATAAAAAATCTTTCTTTGTAGTCCTATTCGCAGCAATCTTTTTCAGCCTGACTCTATCATCCTTTGGGCAGGGAACATTGGATGACTACAAACGGGCGGAAAAATTCCTGCCTAAAAATATCGAAAAAATTGTCTTCAACATGCGTGTATCGCCTCACTGGGTCAACAAAAACGGATCGCGTTTCTGGTATATGAACCAGACCCGGTGGGAAAAAGAATTCATGATGGTCGACCCGGAGAAAGAGACTATCCTCCCTCTTTTTGATCACAGCCGTCTGGCTCAAGCGCTGGCCAAAGCGTCGGGAACTGAGGTCAAAGCAGAATCACTTCCATTCAACACACTTAAATTGATCGAGGATGAAAAATCCGTCAGATTCAAAGTTGAAAAAAACGACTGGAAATGCAATCTTGAAACATACATCTGCGAAAAGGTCGAACCGGACAAGCCGATCGATCCCAACGAATCCCGATCTCCTGATGAAAAATGGATCGCGTTTGTGAAGGATTTTAATCTTTATATCCGCTCCAATGAAACGGATGAAGAATTCCAGCTCAGCCAGGACGGCATGGATAAATATGATTACGCCACTACTCTCTCCTGGTACAAACTGTTCAACGAATCCAATCCTGAAAAAAATATAAAAGAAAAACCGCAGATCCACATAAGCTGGTCTCCGGACAGCAAAAAGATCGTGACTCAAAGACTTGACCGGCGGAAGGCCAAGAAACTGTATCTTCACCAGTCCAAACCCCAGAAAGGATACAGGGCTGAGGTTTATTCCTACGAACGCGCCCTTCCCGGCGAGACCGACCTGACCATGGTCGAATATGTACTTTTTGATGTAGAACAAAAAAAACAGCAGCCTGTCGACATCGAACCCTATCCCTCCTTTCTCGGCTCCGGCCTGCCCCAATGGTCTAAGGACTGCAAACGCCTGTATCAAACCTACTGGCATAGGGGATACCAAAGAGCGGATCTGATTGAGATCGATGCAGACAACGGACAAACCAGGATCATCCTGACAGAGACATCCACAACCAATGTGGATCCGGGTATGGTGGATATGCATCTGGTCGATGACGGAGCAGAGATACTATGGACTTCGGAAAGGGACGGATGGAACCACATATACCTGTTTGACAGCCGTACAGGTGAGATCAAAACCCGGATAACGCGTGGAGATTTTGTAGTCCGTTCTATTGATCGTGTAGACGAACAGGAACAGGTCATTTACTTCACAGCCTGCGGCCGCGAAGAAGGCCGGGACCTTTACTTCCGCCACATTTACAGGGTGGGATTTGACGGATCCGACCTAACTCTCCTGACTCCTGAGAACGCAGAACATGCGGTATCATTTTCACCAGACGGTAAAGTCTTTCTGGATAATTATTCCAGAGTCGACCTCCCCCCGAAGTCCGTTCTGAGAGAAAGCGCAACCGGAAATATCCTCCAGCTGATCCATGAGGCGGATATCAAAAACCTCATCCAAACAGGATGGAATTTTCCTGAGCCCTTCAAGGTCAAAGCCAGGGACGGACAAACAGATATATATGGTGTGATTTTCCGTCCCTCAAATTTTGACCCCACAAAAAAATATCCGGTTTTAGATGCAACCTATTCCGGGCCTCAAGCCGTCAGAACACCCAAATCCTTTCATAGAGGATACCGCAACTCCGACCAACCCATCGCAGAACTGGGGTTTATCGTCATCACCATCGACGGACTGGGCACTGCTATGAGATCCAAGGAATTCCACAATTTCTCCTATAAAAATCTCGGAGATATCGGAGCAGAAGATCACATCACAGCCATTAAACAACTGGCTGAACGCTACTCTTATATGGATCTGTCTAAGGTCGGTATATACGGCCACTCAGCAGGGGGTTATGATGCTGCTCACGCCCTCCTCACGCACCCGGAGTTCTACAAGGTCGCAGTATCGTCAGCCGGAAACCACGACCACCGCATGGCAAAAGTCTGGTGGCCTGAACTCTGGATGGGTTTTCCTGTCGGGAAACATTACGAGGAGCAGTCCAATCTCAGCCTTGCAAAAAACCTGGAGGGAAAACTTCTGCTCGTACACGGAGACATGGATAATAACATCAACCCGGCAAGTACGCTTCGTTTCACTGCTGAACTGATCAAGGCCAACAAGGATTTTGACCTCATTATCATCCCCAATAAAAAACACGGGCTGGGAGACCACCCCTACTTTATCCGGAAACGCTGGGATTATTTTGTGCAGCACCTTCTTGGAGTAATAGCACCCAAAGAATACAAGATTGGGGACATTTCTATTTTATAAATAAAAATAGAAACGTCCCCAATTTATTTTTTGTAAAGAAATATGCTGTGATTTTTGCCGGTTATATCCGCAATATCTGCGGATTCGACCTCCTTATGCTCCCATCCGGGAATGGAGTAATTGTGTGAAACAACATAAGCTCCAGGTCTGAGTTTTTCCAGCTGCGGAACCAGCAAAGCATTCGATTCAGGAAGTAGATACATGGTTACAACGGTCGCTGTGGTCATATCCATCTTGGTGGCATCCCCCAACCGGAATTCAACCAGGTGGGCTACTCCAGCCTCCAGAGCTCCGGCTCTGGACTCTTCGATCCTTCGAGGATCGATATCAATGCCAACCCCTTTTGCCCCAAAATTTCTGGCAGCCGTTATTACGATCCTGCCGTCTCCGCATCCGATGTCAAAGATGACATCTTCTTTATCCACTTCTGCCATCTCCAGCATTTTCTCGACTACATTCATGGGTGTTGTCACATAGGGAGCCAGATCAACAGCATCATCCCTTCCATGGGACCCATCATATATCTGAAGCAGATCGTTTTCATCATAGCGAAATGAATAGGGACTTCCGGCCGTCAATTCAAAGGAGGCTGACCGGCCGACCCGCTTGAATATGATTTCCAGGGGTCTTGACGTCATGATTCGATCGATCTCCCCGACCTTAAGGCTTCTTTCCTGCATTTTTGCTGATCCATCGACCCATTTTATGGTGTAGGTAACAGTATCATTTGTCACATTGCGCACAGTCGTCTCTTTCTTCCCGAGAAGAGAATCCGGGGAATGTGTCTGAGAAATGGATAACTCTGTCCGTTTTCCCGGGCCGGTTGTCATCACCAGCACAGCCAGCGCCATGCCCACTAAAACAACCAGCAAGAAGACTTCCAGCTTCCTTTTCATAATATTATTATAATGTGTTTCTTTCACATAATAAAGTTCAAGAGGAAAAAAATAGAGACCTTACTTGAACAAATAGGGTCAAATTGATATCGTGATTGCCGATATGACTTCCAGAGAGCGACTTCAAGCGGCTATTAATCACAAACCCGTTGACCAACTTTGTGTGGATTTTGGAGCCTGCGCCGTGACTGGCTTGGCCGCTTCCGCTGTACACCGCATCCGACAGGCGGTCCTTGGACCGGGCGACTACCGCGTTAAGATCATCGAACCATACCAGATGCTGGGGGAGATCGACGTTGAACTGAGACAGGCCCTGGGAATCGATGTCATCGGCATCAGCCCTCCAAACAACATGTTCGGTTTTCGCAACGATGGGTGGAAACCTTTTTCCCTGAGCGACGGCACACCTGTGCTGGTACCTGAGAAATTCAACACAATCCGGGATGAGCAGGGAAATACTTTTATTTATCCCGACGGCGATACCTCTGTCCCGCCGTGCGCCAAGATGCCGAAAGCCGGACATTTTTTCGACTCCCTCAACCGTCAGCCGCCCCTCAATGAGCAGAGCCTGGATCCTGAAGACAATCTGGAGGAATTCAGTATCATCGGGAAAGAGGACCTGGCCTATTTTGAACAGCAGACCGAAGATACTTATAAAAATACCGATTCCGGCATCTTCCTCACCCTGGGTGGACTGGCGTTTGGCGATATTGCACTTGTTCCCGCACCCTGGATAAAAAATCCAAAAGGGATCAGGGACGTGGAAGAGTGGTACCTGTCATTGGCCTTTCGAAAGGACCACATTCTGAAGATCTTCGAACGGCAGTGTGAGATCGCACTGAAGAATGCCGAACTTGCTGCTGCCGTTATAGGGGATAAAATCGACGTGCTCTTTGTCACCGGGACGGACTTCGGCGCCCAACATGGATTGATCATTTCCAGAGAAACATACAGGGAGATGTTTTTCCCTTTTCAAAAAGCTGTCAATGACAAGATCCATGAACTGACCACCTGGAAAACCTTCTGCCATTCCTGCGGCGCTGTCTCTGAACTGATCCCGGATTTCATTGATGCGGGATTCGACATTCTCAATCCTGTCCAGTGCTCTGCTGCGGGGATGGAACCCAGACGCTTAAAACAGGAATTTGGAAAAGACATTGTTTTTTGGGGCGGCGGAGTGGACACACAAAAAACGCTTCCCTTCGGCAGCCCTGAGGATGTCTATCAAGAAGTGCGTGAACGGATCGACATCTTTTCCGAAGGCAGCGGGTTCGTCTTTAATGCCATCCACAATATCCAGGCAAACATCCCGACAGAAAACATACTGGCTGTATTTAATGCTGTCAATGACAGCCGGAAAGGTTGATCGTTATTTCATTTCTTCCAGGATACGCTGTATCGCTTGATAACCTTAATACCGTCGTCGTTCTCTTCGATGGAATACATCTTTCCGTTTTTCCAGACACGGGGATTGGCTTTAGTCGCAAGAGTGCTGAAGTATTTTCCATCCGTACTGAACATATCAAGGAAAAAGACGTCTTTCTCTTTTCCTTTTTTGTAGCTTCGGACAAACAGCCGTCCCTCCTCATCAAGAGTAAAGCTCTCATACGCGGGATAATACTTGGGGAATTCCAGCATCTCTTTCAAGTTGACACCTGTAACATTGGGTATCGCATCCAGCATTTGTTGAATATCCTCTTTTGTTATCTTTGTCGAATTATACTTTTTTTCTATAGTCCTGAAATGCTTTCCTTCCGGATCAAAGACCTTTATGACGTAGTCCTTGGCATCGCCAAAATAAAGATTGCCTTTGCTGTCAAAGACATTTATCTGGATAACATCAAATAGATTCATCTTTCCCGCAAGCGGGTTTTTAAATTCCACTTTATTGACGTCGAACAACGGCTTGAGGTCTTTGTCATATTTTCTCATGTAAAAGAACATCTGTTTTCCCTCAAGAACTAGTTCCATGGCAGCCATGTTTCCTTTATCGTCCATTACAGGATTCGCAAGCGATGTCTTGTCAGCGATCGAAACATTTCTTATGAATTCGCCCTCAAGAGTGAAATAAGACATTCTCCTGTTGATTATATCCAGGATTAAAAGCTGGTTATCAGGCGTTATGAGGATCCCGGCAGGAATATTAAGTTCACCAGGACCTTGTCCTTTTCTACCGATCGTACGGACATATTCCCCGCTGGAATCATATACCTTGACATTCATTTCCTTGATGTCCACTGCAAATATATTGTCATGATCATCAACAGTGAGAAAGGACACTTCGGATATCATCTTATCCAGGTTCTCGCTGTCCCCGACTGTAAAGTCTTCTTTCAATACAAGTTTGGAGGGAACATCTTTAGGGGCTTTGGGATTTTTAGGATTGCTGATGACCTCTACGCCATTTACGACCTTAACCTTCTGGGCTTCAAGCCCGGTGACAAATCCTAAGGCTATTAAAAAACTCAATAGGACATAAAATATTTTTTTCTTATTCACTTTTTCTTTCTCCTTCTTGAATGCTCAATTCCTCGGAAACTCTATGCTGATCGATTTAGGCAATCCTTTATCATGGAGAAATTATTATAATGTATTTTGGTGAAATAAATAAAGCAGTGGAAGAGGATAAGAATTTCCTTTTGAAATACATCAGTTCATAAAGTATTATTAATCCATGAATATCTTAAAATTTTCAAGGCTTTTGGCGATATTCTTTATCCTGTTCGTTTTTTCACAAGCAACTGCCGCTGTATCAACTGCACCCCCTAATAAACCGGCTGAGATCTCTATCAATGGAACCTCGATTTCTTTGGTATATGAATCCATACCTATCTTACAGGGTCAAATTTTCGCCTCCGGAAAAAATTACAATATCAACAGAGTGATCGACAAAAAAGACGGCCGCGTTACTCAACTTATGACTTTCACAACCCTGCGCCCGCAGGACAGCATCAAGATCCAGGGCAAAATATTTAGCGGACAAGAATCCTTCCCTTGTGAGGTGGATCGAAGAGACCGTGGTCTGACTGTCGTCCGCCACTCATCCGGCCCGAGTCACAGCCGTCTTAATAGAGCTGTTTATGACAGGTCCCGGGACTGGGTCCTCTCCGTCGACCACAATCCATCCGTCAGGATCACACCCCTATCAGACTCGGCCAGCGGCCGGACATACGCTTTAAAAATAACAGGCAGTGAGATCATCATTCGCTTTCGGCCGCGGTATTATCAAAAACACCGGGGTTTGAAATATTTTGAGCCCTGGACCTACAGGATCTGGCCAAAGCCCATTGTGGGCTGGTGTTCCTGGTTCGCTTATTTCAGTAAGATCACCGAGAAAAATATTAAGAAAACAGTTGATGTGCTGTCTGAGGTTCTTCTCCCATACGGTTATGAATACCTCCAGATCGACGACGGTTATCAGCGCGGCCAGGGTCTTCCCGAGCTCTGGCTTAAGCCCAATATGAAATTTCCGAACGGATTAAAACACCTTGTAAAATATATCAAGGACAAAGGATTAAAACCGGGGATCTGGACAAATGTCGCTTTTAACCAGATGGACTTCGCCGAAAAAAACAAAGACTTTTTTGTCCTGGATAAAGAGGGAAATCCGGCGCAAGGAAACTGGGTAGATATCTCCATAGACGGCTCAAATCCCGAAGCCATCAACAGGCTGGTGCGTCCCATATACCGCGGGCTGAAAGACATGGGGTGGGATTATTTTAAAGTGGACGCTTTAAGGCACCTGCGCTATGAAGGATACAACAGTTATCCCGATTACTTCCGGGAAAAGCAAAAAGACCGGGTCGAAGCTTTCCGAAACCTGGTCAAGGCTGTCCGCGAAGAGATCGGAAGAGAGTCCTTTATACTGGGCTGTTGGGGGATCAGGCCTGAACTGATCGGTATCATCGACGGCTGCCGCATCGGCACGGACGGATATTCCTTTGCCGGGCTTTCCCAGTACAATTCCTTTAACAATGTTGTCTGGTTGAACGATCCCGACCATATCGAGCTTTCACCGGAGGATGCATACCGATCGACCATGGCCACTTCACTCACTGGATCTTTATTCCTTTTGACAGACAAGCCTGAAGTCTACCGGACAAATATCGTTGATCCGGCCAAAAGAGCGGCTCCTGTGCTGTTCACTCAACCAGGACAGATCTATGATGTGGACCCAAGCCGTTCACAAAATCTCCATCTCGTTGATACCGAAGTCACGGGGTCCGGCCCGAGGCTCTTTGATGCCGGCCGGACTCCCACTGTTCATCTGTTTCTCCTGGAGATCAACAGGCCCTTTGAAAACTGGGTCCTCCTTGGACGTACCGGCGGAGAGGATAAAAATATCCCGTTTGATGAATTAGGATTGGATCCTTCCAAAGAATATTATGTATTTGAGTTTTGGTCAAAAATACTGTTGGGCAGTTATTCAGGTGAATTTGCACCAGGAAAGATCGACCCGCACTTCAACTGCCAGCTTTTTTGCATCCGTAAACGGCTGAATCATCCTCAAATAATTGCCACAAACCGGCACATCACATGTGGAGGCTACGAATTGGATGATGTCCGGTGGGAAGATCACATTCTCTCCGGAAAGAGCAGGGTCATTCAAAACGATCCCTATATCCTCTATGTGTCAGAGCCGCCGGGATATACGTTTAAAGAAGCCCACTGCATCGGCGCAAAAGTCAAAAAAATCGAAAAAACCGGCATGATGCAAAAGATCGTTCTGATTGCTGATAACAACGGTTCCATAAACTGGACAATCGAATATATCAATAATTAGCCTGGCTCAATCCAGCATAGTCTTTCGAGTACCAAAGAACTTCTGAAACCAGGATTTAACATGCCCCGTATATTTTTTCGTCAGGATCAAAGACGTATCCAATTCATGCGCAATATAGGCAGGCAGATCGCCGAAGAGCGCCCTCCGCACAAGACCCTCTTCCGGAGCTCCCATAATGATAAGATCATGATGTTGTGTTTCAGCCATAATGGATTCAGCAACCCATTGGGAATTTTTAATGATAACCTCATACCTTGATGGATCGATCTCATCCTTTTTCTCTTGAAGGTTTTCCAGGAATTTTTGTTTAATGGCTTCTATATCATCGCTGTTGGCAGCATGGAATAGAGTTATTGGCGTTTTATTTTCTGAAGTCAACGCCTCTGCGATCTTCAGGGACAAGAGGGCATAATTGATGCTGCTGACGGGGATCAAAATCCTTTCAATGACTGCTTCGTAAGAAGGAGGTTTACAGACCATTGCAATATCGCATGTGGTGTTAAGAATGAGTTCATCCATGATCGTTCCAAATACTCTGTTCCGCGCAGGGATATCTCCCTCCCAACCGAGAACCACAAGGTTTATCTTCCTTTCCTCACATGTTTCGATAATAGCTTTGGGTATTTTGCGGGAAACCTTCACAAGAGAATAGACCGGTATATCCTGCTCTTCCGCAACCTTTATTCCTGTAAACAGCAATTCCCGCGCCTTGCCGAGATACTTTCGCCCCTCACTAGGAGGAAGCTGTGCCGGGATTTGTATGATATTCATAACAGTAATGTCAGCAGATTTGGACCTGGCGATCCTGGTCGCAAAATTCATCAACTGCTCAACTGTTTTCTGATTGGCAATGGGAACAAGAATGCGGAAAGAACGGGGTTCCTCTTGCTTGAGCGGATGTTCGGCATGAATGACCGGCTCAGCCTTGGCTGTAGACTCCTTCTTTTTAGAATAATAATAATAGATCACAATGCCGAGCAGGATGTATCCGAGACATACAAACACACCGATGGGCCTGTAGAAGAATAGAAACACAGCCAGACTCAGATTTAACACCGCGGCTGCGACCGGGATATAGGGAAACAGAGGAACCTTGAATCCCCGGTCCAGGTCGGGGCGGTTTTTTCTCAGGTTTATTACAGCCAGGTTAACAAACACAAAAAGGAGAAGAAACATGGCATCGGTTGCGCTTGCAATATCCTCAATTGGGAAGGCAACCGCCATGAAAATTATAAGAACGCCTGATAAAAATATCGCCACATGAGGTGTTCGTGTTTTTGCATGGATCCTGGAAAAAACACCTGGCAGATTATGGTCACGGCCCATGGCAAAACTGACACGGGAGGAGGAATATATTGTTGCGTTCAGGGCGGACATCGTAGAAAACAGGCCTCCGATCAGAAAGATGATCCGTCCGACTTTTCCCATCATGAAGTGCTCTGCTGCCTCGATCATGGCCAGCTCGCCCTTCTGGCCCAGATACACCCAGGTGGGCAAACCCCCTTCAGGTGACACTGCGCCCAGCGCCACAAAGGCAACCAGGATATAGATTGGAACAACGATCAGAAGGGACAGAAGTATCGAACGGGGGATATTGCGTTTGGGATTCTTGACCTCCTCGCCGCACTGGGCGATGATCTCGTATCCCTCAAAGGCAATGAAGGTCAAACCCATAGCCATGATTATTCCGACCGCCCCCTTCTGAAAGAAACCGGAAAAATTTCCCTGCCACGGCTCCGGCGTTTTTCCTGCAAACATGGCATAAATCCCGAACCCGATAAAAAGGGCTATGATCACAATTTTGACGATAGTAACAAAGGTCTCGGCTTGACCGGCCTCTTTAGCTCCACGGAAGTTTATATAGACAAAGAGCAGAACAATGATAACCGCGATCAGTTTGGCGGCCACTTCATGGGACGCAACACCAGCCACCTTGGGAAGCAGACCAGACAGATCCAGACCTGCATTATGGAAAAGGTCAACAGCAAAAGCGCCAAAGGCTACCGCATACAGGCTGCATGCCACTGCGTGGGCGAACCAGCTGATCCAACCTGATAAAAACCCGTTCGGTTGGGGAAGAGCCTCTTTAACCCAAAGATAACCGCCACCTGCCTCTGGGAAACATGAGCCCAGTTCAGCATAAGCCATGGCTGTTAAGCCTGCAACGATCCCATTAAATAGAAAAACAAGAAGAAGCGCCGGGCCTGCAATACCGGCAGCCATCCCGGTCAGGACAAATATCCCTGCTCCGATCATGGCGCCTACTCCGATCATGGTTACATGCATCAAGCCCATATCGCGGGCCAGTTCCACAGCCGGTTTTTTATCATTCATTGGAGATTTGTTTTCCGCCATATTCACTCTCAAAAGTTTTCAATTACAATAGAGATTGATCTCAAAATTGTCAATACGAGCTTATCCCAATGCAAGGATGCCGAGAAGAACAATAAGGATAAAAACCAGAAGCAGGATGGAAATAACCGTTTGCATTCTGGGACGGGAGCGGTCCGGGGAATAGGATCTATTTTTTTCGTCCGGCGCAAAGGGCAATACCGGATTTCTTGTAAATTCCGCACTTTTACCGACCAGGGCCATGGCCCAATCTGTAGTCTTATCAAATAATGAAGCCGTGCCATCTACAAAGATTTTTCGCAGCGCTTTGGCCGGACGGCGGTAAAACCAGTCGAGATCAAGGGCAATGTCTGCATAAGGACTGAGCTTCTTTCGATACAACCAGAACCCTATAAAAGTAAAAACCAGGATCTGGACTGTCTCTACAAGATGAGGCATGGAATATGGGTTAAAATGGACGTGAAAAGGCAGGAGCTGATAAAGGAGAGAGGGTTTGATCCCATGAAGAATACAGAAAAAGGCAACAAGCCCCATGCCAGCCAGCATGTTTTTAGGAAGCTTTTTAGGCTTCAGCTTTCGGTCGCCGGCAAACCATGTAAAATAGGGCAGCTTAAGCCCGACACTCAGAAATGTTCCGACCGACGCCAACAACATAAGAAACATGGCTAGCGGATAATGGGCTTCACCGGCCGCGGAAACGATCATGGACTTGCTGATAAATCCATTAAAAAGAGGAAAACCGGAGATGGAAAAGGCGGCTACCATGTAGAGTATCAGTGCCGGGCGCATACTTTTATGGAGCCCCCCCAGTTCGGTCAGTTTACTTTTCCCTGTAGAAAATAGAACCGTCCCCGCCCCCATGAAGAGCAGCGCCTTATAGAGGATATGGCTGAAGGCATGGGCAGCAGAACCGTTAAGCGCCATCTCAGTACCAATCCCAACACCAGCTACCATGTAACCGACCTGGCTTATGATATGGTAGGCAAGAATACCGCGGATGTCATTGGCCAGGATCGCAAAAACAACGCCGTAGACGGTCATGATCGCTCCCAGAATAAGAAGAACTTCCCAGCCTGGAAAGATTCGTATCAGCACATATACGGCTGTCTTGGTCGTGAAAGCACTGAGAAAGACCGCTCCGGTGATAGTCGCCTTTGGGTAAGCATCGGACAGCCAGGTATGTAGCGGGGGAATCGCGGCATTTATCGCTACGCCCAGGAGCATCAGCCAGGACGATATTCCTCCGCCCTCGGTCAACTTGGTGACGGCAAGACTTCCTGTTTCTGAAAAATGCAGCAGGATCCCCATAAACAGAATCCCGCCCCCGAGTACATGATAAATAATATACCTTAACCCTGCTTTACGGGCGGCTTTGTTCCTCCGCGCCCATATCAGATAGACTGACGAGACCGCCATGAGTTCCCAGAACATAAAAAGTGTAAATAAATCTCCCGCAAAGGTCACTCCGAGAGCTCCCCCGGCATAAATGAGAGCAGCACAATGCTGCCCTGTCTCTTTTACATGATAGGAATAGATACTCCCGGCAAAAGCGATAAAGGCAAAGATAATGCCGAATATGCGGCTTAAAGCATCGGTTTTCACCAGGACCAGGTTATAATTCATGACCTGAGCGGTCAGAGAGCTTCCCTCAGGCATGGTCCAGACAAGGAGAAGCGTCCCTAGTGTTATAAACATAAAAGCAGCAGACCGGATCTTCTTTCCCAGGAAGGGGAGCAGAAACGCCCCGGCAAGCATCAAAAGGGCCGGAGGGATCACAACATCATTTATCATCGTAATAATCTTCGTCTTTTAACAAAAACAGTTTCCCGATTTTTTTAGAAAAGAGGATGAGCAGGATGCACCCCGCTAATCCGAATAATATAAAAAAACCAGGCACATTATTCCACCAGTGGCCGGGCTCTCCTGAAGAAAAAAATCCTGCTGCCAGCGACAATATCGTCAAAACAGCCAGGGCAATAATCCACCACTTCTTCATCACAACACCCCTCCAAAAATACCGGCTGCCACCCGGGATGTCAGCTTGAAGAATTTAAAGAACAGGTCCGGATAGATCCCGAATGCCACGGAAAGGACGGCTGTTAATACCAGAGGAACGACCAAAAAGGGAGAGGCTTCGTGGTGATCTTTCAATCCCTGTCCCCTGCGGAAAAAAGCTCTATGAACAATGGGGAAAAAATAAGCTGCGTTCAAAATTCCGCTCAAGACCAGAACAACAAGAAAGATCACATACCCGGATTCAATCGCGCCTGCGCCCAGATACCATTTGCTTATAAAACCGTTCACAGGCGGAATACCGGACAGGCCGATCGACCCCACGGCAAAAGCTCCCATGGTCCAGGGCATAACCTTCCCGATGCCGTTAAGATCGCTGATGTTTTCCCTGTTTAAATTGACATAGATTGCGCCAGCGCAGAAGAACAGCGTTATTTTCATAGTGGCATGAAAAGCAATATGGAGCATACCTCCGATCAAAGCTGTAGACCCCACAAGCCCTGCACCCAGGACGATATAAGATAGATGGGCAATAGTTGAATAGGCCAGCCGTCTTTTCAGATTGTCCTGCTTGAGGGCTAAAAGTGAACCCACAAGAATGGTGAAACCTGCAAAGACCATTAGAATGATATTCAGCCCGAACTGTCTCATCAGAACCGGACCAAACACAAAAGCGACTACCCGAACCACTCCGAACACGCCGGACTTGACGACCGCTACCGCATGCAGCAGCGCGCTGACCGGAGTGGGCGCTGCCATGGCTGTCGGCAACCAACTGTGCAAAGGCATAATAGAGGCCTTTACACCAACACCAATCAGAAAAAGGAAAAAGAGCGGGACTATTGTCCCTGCTGTAAGTGTGTGGCCCTGGAACAGGCCTCCCGAAACAAAATCCAGGTTCCCATTCAACTGGAATGTCCAGGCTGCTGCCGCAATAAGGAACACGCCTGCGGTCAATGTGTAGGCCAGGTATTTTCGGCCGGCATGGATCGCCACCTTGGTTTCCTTATGGATAATAAGAGGATATGTGGCAATGGTCAAGATCTCATAAAAGAGGATAAATGTGACCAGATTGGCGGAAAATGCAATGCCTATGGTGGCAGAGAGGCATACTGCAAAATAGGAAAAATACCGGGTCTGCTTATGCTCATCCAGACCCCGAACATACCCTATGGAATAAAAGGATGTAAAGATCCATAGACAAGAAGCAACAAGCGCAAAAAACACACCAAAGGCATCCGCCTTCAGCGCGAGCTGCACATTGGGCACTATCTCAAAAAGTCGAATGGACGCCACCCGGCCCTGCAGGGCTCCCGGAAGCAGAGAAAGCACAAGTCCGAATTTTGCGACACTGGCTGCAATGGTCCAGAATTCCCTGAGGTTTGGTTTCCTGGAGCTCAGAATAATCAAAGGAACAGCGGCCAGGGACACCATAACTGCAAGAAGAGGAACAGTAGAGCTGTAAATTTCCTGCATGTCTACATCCTCACAACAATCCCGGCGGAAGTACCTTATACAAAATCCCTTTGACTAAAATCGTATTTAAAAGACCGAATGCCAAAATGGCCGCAGCGAATACCAGCGTAGGCACAAGCATGGATAAAGCGACCTCCATTCTCCCGGGAGGAGAATCCTCCTGTGCTTTTTTTCTCTCCGCAAGCGGCTTAAAGAAGATCTTTTCAATGACCCTGAAAAAGTAAACGGCATTGAGCAGACTGCTCACAAGAATAACAGCCAGAAAATGCCAGCTCTTGTTCTGGATAGTTCCGAGGGCAAGATACCATTTGCTGAAAAACCCCACTGTGGGTGGAATACCTATCATAGCAAGAGCCCCGACCACAAAAGCCGTTGTGGTCCAGGGCATTTTTTTCCTCAGCGTATCATCAAACTCACTGATCTTTGAATGCCCCAGCTTGATCCGGAAATTCCCGGCAACCAGAAACAGGCATGCTTTCATGAGTCCGTGATTCAAGACATGGAGCACTGCGCCAATGATCCCGAAGGGATTGGCCAGACCTATTCCCAACCCGATATAGCCGATCTGTGAAATGCTGCTGTAAGCCAGCATCCTTTTCATCTCATCCTGTGCCATGGCCATTATAGAACCATAAATAATGGCTGCTGCTGACAACCAGGCTATGACCTGGGTTATAGGAAATACCTGAGTGACAAATTTGAGACCGAACACAAAAAACAAGATCCGTAAAATCCCGTAAGCTCCGATCTTTACCCCAATAGGCGCCATGATAGAAGACGAGGCGGACGGCGCATATGTATAAGCATCAGGCAGCCAACTATGCAGGGGAAAGATCGCCATCTTGATCCCCAGTCCCAGGACCATCAGCGAAAGAGCAACAATAACAACCGGCTGCGCCCCCAGAGAGGACAGGATCCCTGCTACATCCGCCATGTTGAGAGAACCTGTGAAAATATAGAGGAACCCCACTCCCAGGAGGTAGAAACCACCTCCCAGCGTTCCCATAATCAAGTAACGAAATGCAGCGACAGGAGCTTTTTTCTCACCGACCGCAATGATCCCGTAAAGGGATAATGAACTTATCTCTAGAAACACATACAGGTTGAACAGGTCTCCAGTCATCACAATGCCGTTACACCCAGTCAGAAACAGCATGACAAGGGCATAATAGGGAACGATCCTGTGCTTGGGAATCTCCTTTTCAACGATCTTCCCGGAGTGAATCAGAACAATAAAAGCAATGTTGTTGATTACCGTGATCATGAATGCGGACAAAGGATCCAGCACATATTCGATGCCGATGGGAGGAAGCCATCCACCGAAAAAATAATTAATGGTTCCCGCCTTCAGGACAGCAGCGAGGTTATAAACAGACACGGCTGCAGCGCTCAATGAGGCCAAAAGCGCTACAGGATAGGCCAGCCTGCGGATCTTTATAGCGACCAGGGGGATAACAATCCCTGCGAACAGGAAGATCAGTGGAGTCAGGGCAACCGCGTTATTCTGCATCATCATTCAAATTTTTCATTAAAGTCGTTTCTTCCAGCGTCCTGTAGCTCCGAAAGATCCGGATGATCAGAGCAAAAGCCACACCGCTTGTAGCAACACCGACAACAATGGCAGTCAGCATCAGAGTGTGCGGCAGAGGATTAATGTAGTGAGCTATGTCAGCCGAGTGTGACCCCTGTTCCAGGATAGGAACAGTGGCGTTCCATTTGGAAGCGCTGGCAACAAAAAACAGGATAATAGAAACCTGAAAGATCG